>JAGHJP010000028.1 GCA_017886575.1 Clostridia bacterium | reverse complement strand
TTGTAAGGCTTTCTATGGAAAATGACTTTGAAAGGATGTGCGGGGACGGCGTGAGGCGATTTATCGAAATGAAGTTGAAAGCTTTGGAAAATTATTATCGGGATAAAAACGCGATCGTTCTTGTGTCGGGAGACGGTTTTATGCGAAATGAACTTTGGCCCGGAATATCCAACAAGAGAATAGAGGGATACTCTTTCAACGAAAATGGGACAGATAAAATAGACATCGGGAGTTCTAAATTATCGATGATGTTTGATTTTGGGAGATCAAAGCTCAGGATTGTGCGAATGTGTTTTAACGACGAAGTCCCTGATTACTATTTGGACGATGGCAACTCAACAAATGCGGGGAAGGGCTATTATATGTATGACGACGTGTATTATGTAAGCGTCCCGATAGAAAAAAAAGATCTGCGATATGCTTTAGGCGGGAAAAATTATAGTAAGGATACTCCTCATGCAGATTATTGTAGCAAAAAACTTAGCGAATATTTTCCGTTGAGATTGTGTGGCGGGGATGATTGCTTCAAGATTGTTAATTATTTGAATGAATTAAGAAAATGTTCTATACAGTATAAAGGAAGCACGAATCGTCCTTTGCCATTGCATTATATCGAAACGCTTAAAGAGTATGTCGATTTTGATTGAGAAAAGCGGCTGCAAACGTGGTAGCAAAGGATAAGTTGAAAAAACTATATAGCAGATGAATAAAATATGTAAATTTATTGTAATTTAGATTGAGACGACGTGGTAAAGCGAGGTCGAGGCCATTGGCGGAAAAGTCAAAAACGTCTAGGCGACCCAATGTCAGCAAAACTTGTGGCATTGAGTAAAAAAATATCTCCGCGATACAAAAGAGATATGATTTTTCGCTTGGTTTGCATGGTGTTAAAGGTGAGAGTTCTTTTCAAACATGCAAACAAAATCAAAATCGGCGTCTTGTATTTTCTGTGCATATTTTTCTTGGGCGATTGGAAGGTTAGTCAGCTTTTTAACAGAAGAATAATCGCGAAAAAATGTGCTTTCAATTTTATAATACTTTCCTTATTTTGTGGCATAAATCGGCGCCGCAGTATGTGAACTTATTTTTCACTCCTTGTTTTTGCAATTACATGCAGTATAACAGAACGAGTGAAAGGGGAAATGAAATGGGAAAAATTGGGGAAACTTTTTGAAGAAAAGCATAAAAAACGGTGGTTTCAGGCTCAAAAACGGGCAAAAACAGCGATTTTTCGAAAAGTCAATTTGCCTTGCCTCCGTCATTCGGGTGTTCGAATCACTTCGCCCCAGCCAAAAGCACTATATCTTGTGGTTTAATTTAGCGTGAAACACACAAGACATGGTGCTTTTTTTATGCTTTTCGGGGACTTTGCGGGGACTAAATCGGCCTGGAAAGGTTATAAATAACCTTTTTTGCCTCCTTCAACATAAATTCCCGCGAAAAGTGCGTGTATACATTGCTTGTCATGGTGTTGTCGGTAGCGTGTCCCGCTCACACGGAAACGATTTCGCGCGGCACGCCGCATTCCCGGCACCTGGTGGTGGACGTGTGCCGCAGGTCGTGCAGGTTGTGGGGCGGAAACTGCTTCATGCGCATGAAAATAGTATTGAGCTTGGTTTTCTTTACTTTAATCAAAATTGAACATAGGTGAGTATATTCTCTACCATTGGTGCGGATGGAATGTTTTGAGACTCGTCTTGTCTTAACCGTTCTTTGCTTGTTTCAAGGGAGTGCCGTCCGGTCATGCAAGGGGAGCAAAAGCAGACGGTCAGGCACGTTTATCCGCAGGGGGGGGGGTAGCTCTTTTTGGCATGCGGATGTGCAATGTAAAGGTGCCGGCGCTCGCCTTGACGTACAGTGTGCCGCCGTATTGCTCCGTGATATATTTCATGTTCTTGATGCCGTAACCGTGTTTGTTGCGGTCGGTCTTGCTCGTTTGCGGTATATTTTCTGTTATGTCCCGTTCGTCCGCGCAATAGTTCACGCTCTCGATTTCCACGGCGTCCCCGGCATCGCGCACTGTCAGCGAAATAATGCGCTTGCTTTCGTCGGTGAGCAGTCGCACCGCTTCGATGGCGTTGTCGAGCATGTTTCCGAAGAGGGAATAGGTCTGCGCGGGCGAGAGGAAGGAAAGCAGTTTCCCGTCCGCAAGACAGGTCAGGCGGATATTGTCCCGCGCGCATATCATGGACTTTTCGCACAGGATGACGTCCAAAATCTCGTTGCCGGTCTTGATGTTCCTGTCGTAAAACTCCACGGCTTCTTTGAGTTCGTCTATCTCCGCGCGGTTGAGTTTGTTCTCCAGGCGCGCAAACATGTGTTTCAGGTCGTGGCACTTAGCGTTGATGACGTCGATGCTCGCCTTCGCGTGTTCGAATTGCAGTTGCTCCTGCCGCCACATGTGTTTGATCACGTTCATGTCGCGCCTCGTCTTGCTCTGCGAGAGCAAGCCCGCGCATATGAACAGGATGATGAATCCGAAGAGGATGCAGAAGATTTTCAGGATGATGTTCAGCGCCAGGCTTTCCCCTTCATAGACGCGCGCCACGCATACCAACCCGTTCACCAAAAGCACGGTGATCGCGGACATGGTAGCCACGTTTATGGCAGTTTTTTTGTCCAACTCCAGCCTGTCCCGCTTGCGGAATATCAGCCAGCACAGGAAATAGGCGAGGATGTAATAGGCAAAATAAATCAACCAGTCGAACCACGCAAAGGAACCGGGGAAAAAGCTGAGCGACGCCTTATCGTTGACGCCGCATATATTTTGTATGAGCTGGTACAGCCGCGTGCTGATCTGCTGATAGGCGACGCCCGAACACCAGCAAAAGAGGAGTTCGGTGGGTTTTTCGTCGTAGCAGATCGCCAATATGGCGAACGCCATGCCCGAAACGAGCAGGTAACAGAATACGCGGATGGGCAGCTCCGCCGCCGTAGCGGCTTCCGTGTTCAGCATGGCGACGGGAACGCACAGGAGAAGGCCCGCAGCGGTGCAGACCGTCAGCCGCAGCGCAAAGCCTTTGCGCCTCTTCCTCGACCAGGAACACAGCACGGCACACAATTCCGTCTGCAAAAAATTGGAAGCGAAGAGATAGGCGTTGTAGGTGTATTTCCCCAAAAGGACAGAAATCAGTTCAACCATTTTTTTCACCGTCGAAGAATGCGGTCAGGCGCCGCATAAATTCCTTTTTGCGCGGATGGGAAATTTGCAGTTCTTCCCCGCCCACGACGGCGGTATAATCTTTCACCGAGCTGACGTGCCGCAGGTTGACGAGGTAACAGTTGTTGCACCGCGCAAACCCGTAGGGCAAAAGTTTTTCTTCGACGGATCGGATGGTTTGATATTGTTTATATTCTCCTTCCGTCGTATGATATTTGCAATGATGTCCGCGCACCTCGACGTAATAAATTTCCGCGGGAGATATTTTCTTATACCCCATGTCCGTGGGAACGAGCAGTTCCCCGGACTTTTTTTCTGCCAGCCTGTCCACGGCCTTTTTGAATTTCAAGGCAAATTCATTGTATTCGACGGGTTTCACGATGTAGTTGAGTGCGTCCACTTCGTAGCCGCGTATGGCATACTGCGTCAGGCTGGTGATGAAAAAGAGCAGTACGCCCTTGTCCAACTCCCGCAGTTTGTGCGCGGCGGCAATGCCGTTGAGATAGGGCATCTTGATGTCCATAAATACCACGTCGTACACTGCCGTATAATTTTCGAGAAATATCACGGCGTTGGAGAATGTTTTTACGGCAAAGGCTTCACCGTTTTCGGCGGCATATCGCAACAGATATTCTTTCAGGCTCGCCGCCTGCGTCTTGTCGTCTTCCACGATCGCGATCGTATACATTCCTTCCCCCTTCCCGTAAATGAGTACGGATCTGTGTTTCATAATACGGATCTGTGTTTCATAACTTCAGTATAATCACAATTTGCCGGCTTGTCAAGGGGTAAAGAAAATATACAGCGCAAACTTGTTTTTAAGTGTCCTAAACTTATCGCTCAAAGTCGTATTTTACTCCTTATTTTGTTTCCTCTGCAAAAGGAGTGTTTTCTTTTTATGTAAGTTTGCGCCGCCAAAAGGAAAGGATGGGAACGATGAAAATAAATCGGGGCGGGAAAAAAATAAGATTGCGCGGTTTGGGTTGAAAAGGGGGGCGGCTCGATTTATAATGAGCGGCAAAAGCGACATGAAATTGTTACAGCATGCCGCTGCAAAAACCGGCGGAAGATCTGTCGGATAAGGGAGGTTTTTACATGAAAGTCAAAAGATTGCTTATGGGATTTGTACTTGCATTGTTTTCCGTCGCGACCGTGTTTGCGGTCGCCGGCTGCGCGGACGATCCGGACAAAGACAGCTCCGGCGGTACTTCCGGCGGCGACGGTACGGGAAAGACCTATCAGTTTGTCGGCGTGATGGACGACGCCGACCTTGCCAATTACGGCATGCAGTGCACGCTCTGGCTGAAGCTGAACGCGGACGGCACCGCCGCGATGGATAAGTACAGCCATCTCACCTATAACGACGCGCCGGCGGCGGAGAACAGCGCTTATCAGGCGGATTACATGACCGGCACGTGGGAAGAGAGCGTGAAAGACGGCGTTACGGGCATTTCCATTTCGGTCGCCAGTTATAACGACGACGGCGAAGCCGTGGATTCCGCAAGCGGCACCGCCTATAAGAGGGGCGCGTCCTATTCGGTGACGCTGGATCTGCCCATCATGCCGGGCTTGGGTTCCTTCGCTCCGCGTGCCGTCGACTTCGAAGGACAGGAGGGCGCGCTCTACGAGAACGCCGACGAGTTCATTCAGGAAAACGTCGCCGTGTTCACGCCGCCCGCATCCGTTACGACGTTCACGTCGGACAACGGCGGTACGGTATACATCCAAGAGGGAGGCACGCTCCTCGTTTACAGCGGCTACAACCAGGTGGCAGAGGGCGCCTATGCCAACGATGCGGCGGGCAACATGACGGTTACGATCGGCACGGAAACCATTCCCGTCACCGTCGACACCGGTGCGGACACCGCTTCCTTCTCCTATGAATACGTCATCTACGGCGACTATTCGGTGACCTTCGACCTGACTTGCGGCAGCTACTCCGATATTCCCGAAGCCGCGGCGCAGGAGACGCCCGACAACGTATACACCGGCAGCGCCTCGCTGGGTGCCGTCATTCTGACGCTGGACGACGAAACAAATGCGACGGTAGACTATATGAACGGCGGTTTCGTCTATCACTGCACCTATGTCAGGGAGGGCGACGTGATCACCCTGACCTGGATCAAGGAAGACGGGCAGGGGTCGTATTCCGAAATGATGTGGCCGAGCCTGGATCAGTGGACGCTCAACGACGAGGACCACACCATGACCGCGATCGCGGACGAAGAGGCGGTATAAATCCTTTTGAGGGGAACAAGACAGGAAACAGAACGGCAAATGGGCGTTCAATGCGGGCATGCCCACATCCTCGCCCCCTGACCGTAAAAAAATTAAGGAGGATAAAATGAACGCATTTTCCAAAAAATTGTGGATCCCGTTGACGGCTGTATTCGCGGTATTCATGGTCGTGTTCATCGTGGCGTATTTTGTGACGAGTTATTTCTCCGTCGCCATCAATGCCGCGCTCGGAACGACCAACTTCAGGGTCATCAAAGATCCCGATGCACAGATCTTCTACGAGCCGCTCGCCATGGATAATGCCACGCTGGCGGAACATGAAGCGCAGCTCTGCGAAGACATCGAAGGGGAGGGCGCGGCGCTCCTTTTCAACAACGACAACGCCCTGCCTCTTGCGCAAGGCACCAAATTCAGCTGTTTCTCCCAATCATCCGTCAACCTTCTGTACGGCGGCACGGGGTCGGGCAGCGTGAATGCGGACGAAGCCACCACTCTCCATGCAGCGCTTACCAGCCGTTTCGGGGAAGGCTGTATCAATCAGGATCTCTGGACGTTCTACGTCACTTCCGGTTACGAGCGCGTGAACGCCGCCACCACGGGCGGCAATCAGGGGCAGTACCGCATCAACGAAGTGCCCTGGAGCGAATATGAATCGGCGGGCGTGACGAGTTCCTTTGCGAATTACGGCGACGTGGCGCTCGTCGTGCTCGCCCGTTCGGGCGGCGAGGGCGCGGACCTGCCCGACGACGAGGCTTGCTTCACTTCCAACGGCGCGACCGATTACGACAGCACGGACGGCGACTATCTCCGCCTTTCGCAGGAAGAAACCGACATGCTCGACCATATTCAGCAATATAAGGAAGACGGCGTGTTTGAAAAGATCGTCGTGCTTCTGAATTCGGCGAATTCTTTGCAGCTTGACTTTCTCGACGATTACGACATCGACGCGGCGCTGTGGATCGGCGACGTGGGCATGACGGGCATCAACGCGGTGGCGGACATCCTCGCGGGCAACATCAATCCCTCGGGCCGCATCGTGGATACCTTCCTCAAAGACAATCATTCTTCTCCCGCCATGGTCAACTTCGGCGCGTTCCCGTACGCCAATGCGGACGAGCTCGGGCTGGCCACGGGGCAGAACAACACCGATGCGGGCGTTAAAAAGGCAAACCGGAATTACGTCATCTATCAGGAAGGCATCTATGTCGGCTATCGTTACTACGAAACGAGATACGAAGATTATGTCTTCGGTAACGAAAACGCGGGCGATTACGACTATGCCGCCGACGTCGCCTATCCCTTTGGCTACGGTTTGAGTTACAGCACGTTCGAATATTCCGATTTCAGCGTGACGGAAAGCGACGACGGCAAGACGTTCACCGTTTCCGTGGACGTCAAGAACACGGGGGACGCGGACGCCAAGCACACCGTGCAGATCTATTTCAGTTCGCCGTATACGGAGGACTACGACCAAAGATACGGCGTGGAAAAGGCCTCGGTCGAGCTCTGCGGTTTCGACAAGCAGGAGATCCGCGCGGGCGCTACCGAAACGTACACCGTCACCGTCGACAAGGAAGATCTGACTTCCTACGACAGCAATCACGCAAAAACGTACATTCTCGATGCGGGGGACTATTGGTTCACGGCGGGGCGCAATGCGCACGACGCCGTCAACAACGTCATCCGCGCCAAGGCGGCCGATCGGAACATTTCGCTCGACGAGAGCAGGATGTACGGCTTCCCCGGCGAGGGTACGGGCAACGCGGCGCTCGCCGCCAAGTGGAACAATCCCGCGCTCGACACCGAAACGTTCTCCGTCTCTTCGGCAACGGGCAACGATATCACCAACCGCTTCGACAATGCCGACCTCAACAAATACGAGGGCACGGCGGATCAGACCATCACCTATCTCACCCGCAGCGACTGGACGGGCACCTTCCCCACGGAAGTCAAGTCCCTCTCCGTCAACGATGCCATGTGGGCGGACGGGCTGACGCACGACGAAACGGGCGAAAACGGCCGCGCCGCTCTTGTGGAGCGCTATAAAGACGCATATTGGGCGGACGCGACCGAGCTGCCCACGCAGGGCGCGGCGGGCGATCTGTATGCCATCGACATGCGCGATAAGGCGTATGACGACCCGCAGTGGGAAAAGTTGCTCGATCAGATGCCTTACAGCGAAATGGCGTCGCTTGTCGCCGACGGGTTCCATCTCACGCAGCCCGCTCCCAGCATCAACCTGCCCGGCACCAAGGACGAGAACGGGCCCCAGGGGCTGACCGCCAGCCTGCTCGGCGGCGAAAGCGCCATGGCATATACGTCCGAGGACGTCATGGCGGCGACCTTCAACCGCGAACTCGTCGCCGAAATGGGCAAGTGCATCGGCGAGGACTTCCAGCGTGCTTCCGCCGAGGACGACGAGAGCAAGTATACGGGCATCTACGGGCCCGGCGCCAACATCCACAGAACGCCCTATTCGGGCCGCAATTTCGAGTACTACTCCGAAGACGGGTGGCTGAGCGGCGAGATGTGTGCCGTGGAAGTTGAAGCCATTCAGGAACGCGGCGTGTATGTCTTCACCAAGCACTTTGCGCTCAACGATCAGGAGGAGGGCCGCTACGGCATCAGCACCTGGTCCAACGAACAGGCGATCCGCGAAATTTATCTCGAAGGGTTCGAGGGCTCCGTTGCGGGCGGCGGTCTGGGCGTCATGTCCTCCTTCAACCGTCTCGGCGTCGTTTGGTCGGGCGCGCACCGCGGTCTGATGACCGGCATTCTCCGCGACGAGTGGGGCATGAAGGGCGCGGCGATCACCGACTGTTCGGTCATGGCGGACTATATGGATATGCGCCTTGGCGTGTTGGCAGGACAGGATCTGTGGGACGGCTACGGCTCCACAATGTCGGCAAAACTGACCGATTATGCGAACGATCCAGCCATCGTGTCGGCGTGCCGCCTTGCAGCCAAGCACATCATATACAGCGTCATCAACAGCCACGCCATGAACATCGGGCGCGCCGAGATCGTTCCCGCCATGCCCTGGTGGCAGACGGCCATTCTGTCCGCCATGATCGTGTGCATCGTTCTCACGGTCGGCAGCGCGGCAATGCTTGTCGTTTCCTTTGTCAAAGCAAAGAAAAAATAAGCAGGTTATAATACGGAAAGGGTAAAGCAAAACCACCGGTGAATAGGGTGCACCGCAAAGACGGAGCAAAACTGAATTGAATCGTTTGGAAATGAGTTCGGTATTGTACCGGGCTCATTTTTTTGATGGCTGAATTGTTTTATCATTCGTTGTTAAAATTCCATGGGAATACGAACACCGCAAAAAAAGATGATTTTTGACGAAAAAGTGAAATTTGTGTAAGAACTGCAATGTATTGTGGAAGTTTTACAATTGACGAGGGGGGGGTAGTATGCTATAATGTTATTGCTTAAATCATACATTATTTGAACAATTTCTTCACATTTTGCAGAATGCATGGGAAAACGGCGCTTGCTATGCTTCAAAGCGGCGGACTGCGATTTGAGCATCAACGTTGTGCACAACGCGTTTAATTTTATAGCATAAGGCAGACCACGGGGAATGAGAAACATCGACTTACTGATCAAACCTGCATCGGGCATGTGCAACATGAATTGCAAATATTGCTTTTATGCCGATGTCGGCGAATGCCGCGATGTGAAAAATTACGGGTTTATGAATGAGCAGACCCAGGAAAACATCGTCAAGAAGGCATTGACGGCAACCGAAGAATATTGTGCGTTCGGTTTTCAGGGCGGGGAACCGACATTGGCGGGGCTTGCCTTTTACAGAAGGCAGGTAGAGCTGGAGAAAAAGTACAATATAAACAATGTTTACGTTGTCAATTCAATACAGACGAACGGTTATGCCATCGATGAAGAATGGGCGCGGTTTTTGGCGGAAAACAGGTTTTTGGTCGGATTGTCGCTGGACGGGCCGCGGGAGATCAATGACGGTTTGCGCAAGGATCGCGCGGGGGACGGATCGTATGACAACATCATGCGAACCGTGGGACTTTTTGACAGATACGGCGTTCAGTACAACATTTTGACGGTCGTCAGCAAGCCGGTGGCGCTGAACGCAAAAAAAGTATATCGCTTTTTCAAGAAAAACAATTTCAGATACTTACAGTTCAATGAATGTATCGATCCGTTCAGCAATGAAAAAGACGATTATTCGCTGCGGGCCGAAGATTATGCAAAATTTCTCAAAGAAATATTCGACGAATACTACAACGATTTCAAAACAAACAACTATGTGAGCATCCGAAATCTGGATAATTATGTGCGGATGGTCTACGGCGAAAGGCCGGAGAGCTGCGGGATGTGCGGCTATTGCACGCCCTATTTTTTGATCGAGGCAAACGGCGACGTGTTCCCATGCGATTTTTATGTGCTCGACCGTTATTATATGGGCAACATCAACGATAAAACGTATTTTGAACTGTATAATTCCGATCATCTTCAACAATTCGTACAGGAATCAAAATATGTCATGGACAAGTGCCGCCGCTGCAAGTGGTATCGGCTTTGCCGGGGCGGATGTAAAAGATACAGAGAGCCGTTTGTGAACGGGAAACCCGGGCTGAACAAATTTTGCGAAGCGTTTCAGGCGTTTTTCGAATATTCGTACGAGCGGATGCAAGACATGGTCAAAACCTTGTCGGGCGCCCGCCGGTGAGGTTTCGCGAAAAACAAACCGAATTTCCTTAGGGAGGAAAAATAAACGATAGGGGGTTTTATGAAATAGATCGATTTTGATGATGCAGGCAACAAGAAAACAAGCATAAAGAAAATGACAGGAGGTTTTTATGAAAAAAGCGATTAAAGTACTGGTAACGCTTTTACTATGCTTTTGCACGCTGTTGGCTTTGGTCGGCTGTGACCCCGGTCAACTCGACAATTCGGGGTCTTCCTCGGGCAGTTCGGGCTCGTCCGACAGCACGGGAACGACGCCGGGGACCGATCCGGAGCCCTCTTCCAAGGCGCCGAACATCGTGACCATTCTGGTCGACGACATGGGCTTTTCCGATCTGGGTTGTTACGGCAGCGAGATCAACACGCCGAACATCGACAGCCTGGCGAAATACGGGATCCGGTACAACCAGTTCTACAACACTGCCAGGTGCTGTCCGAGCCGCGCCTCTCTTCTGACGGGGCTTGCCCCGCACCAGACCGGCATGGGGCACATGGTCGACGACTCCGGCAGGGTGGATGCCTATGCGGGTACCCTGAACCAGAGTTGCGTCACGATCGCCGAAGTCCTCAAAGACGCCGGGTACAGTACCTATATGAGCGGCAAATGGCATGTCTCCAAGAATGTCGACGATCCGAACGGCGACATCAGCAGCTGGCCTTTGCAGAGAGGGTTCGACAAATATTACGGCATTCTGAGGGGCTCCTCGTCCTATTGGAATCCGAGGACGCTGGCGGAGGGGAACACCGTCATTACGCCGGAAACGCAATTGAGCAATGCGGGCGAACTGGCGCTGCAAAACTATCCCACGGATGACGTGCCCGACACGTTTTATCTGACGGACGCCATATCGGATGCCTCCGTTTCGTACATAGAGGATCATCAAGGGGAGGATAACCCGTATTTTCTGTACGTGGCGTATACGGCGCCGCACTGGCCGATGGAAGTCCCGCAGGAGAACATCGATCACTATGACGGCGTATACGACGTCGGCTGGGACGAGATCAGACAGGCGCGGTATGAAAGACAACAGGAAATGGGGATCATCGACGAGTCCACGGAATTGTCGGCCAGGCCGAGCAACGTGTCGGCATGGGACAACTACGGCGGCAACAAAGAACTGCAGAGCTATACCATGCAGAAATATGCCGGGCTGATCGAGCGCATGGACGAGGGCGTGGGGCAGATCCTGGACGCCATCGACAGATCGGGCGAAGCGGACAATACGATCGTAATGTTCCTTTCCGACAACGGCGGCTGCTCCGAGCTGGGGACTTATGCCGGCGAAAATCCCTCCGACATCCGGTATCCCGTCATCGGCGAGGCATGGGCGAACGTTACGAACACTCCGTTCAGTAAATATAAGGCATATGCGTCGGAAGGCGGCGTTACGGCGCCTCTCATCGTCAGATGGCCCGCGCAGATCGAGGAAGATCAATGGGGGTCGATCAATAAATCCCTCACAAGCATCGTCGACATCATGGCGACGTGCGTGGACGTTTCCGGGGCGGAATATCCGGGTTATGCGCACGGGAACGTCATTCCGGAGATGGAAGGGGTCAGCCTGGCGCCGACTTTCACGGGCGATCTGTTGGGAGACAGATATGTTTATGCGGAACACGAAGCCAGAGCCATGATCCGGAACAACAAGTGGAAACTGCTGCGGGAAGGCGGTGCCGGCGGTTTTGCCGTGTACAACCAGGCGTGGAAACTTTATGATATGGAAAAAGACCGGTCGGAAACGACAGACCTGGCGTCGCAATATCCCGAAGTGGTCGACGAGCTGGCTTCGGCATGGAATCAGTGGGCGATCCGGTGCGACGTGTTCCCGCTATACAACGTCTCCGGCACCAGCAGCGGCTATCCGACCTCGCTGGACGGCAAGACGTATTATTCGCTGCAGAACCGGTCGAATGCCGCGTATCTGCAATATGACGCCTCCGCGGGCGCGGAGGAGAATGTGGAACTTGTGAGCGGCACGGTCGGGCTTGGTCAGCAGTGGGCCTTTGTCGACGCGGGCGACGGATACATCAAGATCATGAACAGGATCGACAAGATGTGTCTGCGGGATACCGCGGAAGGGGATGCGGGCGGCAACGTTGTCGTGGCGGTAAGCGACGGCAGCGGCGACGACTGCCTGTGGCAGAAGGTCGACGCCAGCGGCAATTATTATAAGTTGCAGAACAAAGCGACGGGCAGAGTGCTTGCGTATTCCGGCACTTCCGTGAGGACGGTCGCCGACAGTTCGGATAATGCGGTCTATTGGCAGCAGGCGGTGTATAACGATCAGAGCCTGAACGAATTGGTCTACTATGTCGAAAAATCAAAGACCATACAGGAAGATATGTATGTCGAAACGGACGTTGCGGCGCTGAAAGAAGCCGCGGCCTCGGCGTATGCCGCGGCGTTGGCGGGGGCTTCGCAGGGCGAGATCCAGCAGGCTTGCAACAGCGTGAAGGAAGCCTTCAACGGACTTGCCAGCATATATGACGAAAACGACGGAAAGGAAACAAAGTCATATATGCTCCCCAACGGCTGCGACTTCTTCAACGCGAGCGACTGGAAATCGGCGGATTCCGGCGAAACTTCGCGCACCAGGGATCAGATCATCGATACGGACGGCAGTCTTATCTTTACGGACGAAACGGCAAGCCGTTTGGAGCTCTTCCACGTCGTGCAGGATTCTTCCACGGGCGCATGGCGTCATCCCGGCACGCCGGCGGGCAATTTGACCAACGCCGCCTCCGTCTACGGGACGACCTATTCCTATGAAATGACGATAAATGCGAGCGGGCAATTCGACTTCCTTGTGCTGGGCGGCGCGAACTGTTTTTCCATGGACAATGCCAACAGTCCCGGCGTGTTCTTCCGCTTCACCGAGGACGGAAAGGTAACGATCTATGCCGCCAAGGCTTCGGCGGCGGGCGCGCAATACAGCTCGTGGGGAGAATTCAGCGGCACGTCCGGATTCAACTTCGACGAGGAGAACGTCATTACATTCAACATTACGAGAGTGGACGCGGATACGCTCATCATAGAGCTGGTGGTCAACGGGCAGAAGGTGGCCCTTGCCGGGCAGGATGCCGACGGCATGTTCTCTGCCGATGACGGCTCCTTCAAGGCCGTCGGCTACACCACGTCGACGAATTCGCTCGGACAGCGCTGCGGGTTCTATGCAGGCAGCGGCAACACGGTGATCGTGTCGGCCATCGAGGTCGCCGGGGTATGATCCGTTTCAGGGGAAAAACCGGCGACGGCCGAAAAATAAGGAAAAAGGAGAAGGGCAGATGAACAAGTTCAGGAAGCTGCTTACGGTTGGTTTATTGTTGTTCGGGCTGGTCTTTCCTGTGGCGGCATGCGCCGAACGGGAAGCGGATTTTATTCCGCCCGAGACCGAAGAACGCGATCTGACCGTAGGCGACATCTATGATTGGAACGAAGGGGGCGACGGTTCGACGCGTCCGGACATCGGTTCCGGTTATTACACGCCGGACCCGCCTCCGACGGAAGCGGCGTTGACCATTCACGAAAGTTCCGCCGTGACGTTTGCGGACGGCAGCAAGTCGATCACCCTGCCGCTCGGCAGCAAACTGACGCAGGAGGACTTTGCCGTTTCCACGCTGGACGGGCATACGGTCGGCGGGTTGGCGGTATACGGCTCCGGAGACGAGATCGTATCGTTTGAGGACATCTCCGCTTATTCCCCCGAAGGCGAGGTGACGGTCGCGCCTTACTGGGCGGCGGAAAACGGCGACATGTGCGTCTACGGATCGGACGGGTTCGATATGTATCAGGACGAGGACGGAATCAGGTGGTATTCGGCGCCTACGACGTCGAATGCATTGGTGAACGGTTATCCCGGTGCACTGGTGACGAGCGACAATTCTCTCAACGCCGGTTCCCGTTTCCGCGCCAAGGTCGCCTATGACATCGAAGAGGGACAATCGTTCGATCTCTATTACAGGTATCAGAATTCCGGCGATACGGAGATTTCCTTCATGGTCTATCAGATGATCGACGGGAACGATTGGGAAGACGAAAGCACCTGGTACGACCGCTCCGAGAGCATCACGCTGGCGCCGGGCGAAGTGAGCGACGTCATCCACCTCGTCATCGAGGAGGCGAAGGCGGGCAGCGATCTCCTGACCGTCGTCAAATTCGACGGGCATGTGGACGGCTTCTCGCTGGGCGCCGCAATGGAAATGCAGATGCATCCGGTCAAGCCGAGACCCGTTACGGTAACGCTTGACCTGCCGGACGGCGTCAGCGTCGACGGATGGTCGGGCGAGCAGATGACCGGTCAGACGCTCGTCTTGCCGGCCGCCGTCTCCGGCACGGCGGAAGGCTACGGTTCCGCCGTACAGGGCTGGTATGACGTGGCAACGGGCAATCTCGTCACAAGCGAAACCGTGCTGCAGGGCGACATGACCATCGCGCCGTACTTCAATGTCGGCACCGACACCGCCACGCAGCTGACGTTCGGCACGTCCGGCGACGGAGGTCCCGCTTTGGACAATGAATCCGATATGGCATTGCCCGGCGTCGCTACGGGGGTCTATGACGGCTATGTCAGGGGCACCGACCTGACGGGTACCGCCTATACAGCTACTTCGACATTCCGTGTGAAGTGTAACTATAATTGGGGCAACCATACGGTGACGGACAGCGTGATCTACTACGTCATCACCAACAACGGCACCGAATCCATCTCGTTCTCGCTGAATATACGTGCGTCCGGCACTGCTCCCATCACGGCTACGGAGAACGTGGAAGATCTTGCGCCCGGTCAGACCGTGGCGGTGGCGCTCGAATTCACTCAGACGAACAGCGGGGCGTCAAACCTTCTGACCATCATCAATTTTGCCGGCAGCGGCAGTGCATTCAAACTCCACGTCGGCGTAGCGGTCGAGGCGGTTTCCTGAACGGACGGGACACCGCGTGCGGGATAAAAGGACACATGACAAACGGCAATGCGGGCGCGGACGGGAATGTCTTTCGTACGCCGTACGCGCCCCGGCGCCGGCAGGCATGGCGGCAGACAAAGAAAATATAATTTTTAAGGAGAAAGTAAAATGACAGAAAAGAAAATTTTTGAGCCCTGCGAACTGACTTTGCAGTCGTTCGCGGACATCATCACCACTTCGAACGCCACCGGGCTGAACGGCGAATACGACCTCGAAGGCAACTGGATCGATTTCGGCGAAGGTGAATCCTGACCATGCTCATTGCAAAGCTGAAAAAACTCTTCGGCGCGGGCATGCTATGCCTGATGCTGGCTCTCATCGCGCCGGCGGCGGTGATGTTTTCTTCCTGTGCGTACACAGATAATTCTCCGGGAGGCGGTTCATCTTCCTCTTCGGAGTTCTCCTCTGACACCTCCTCCGACGTCGGATCGTCGGAGGACGGTGCGGACGGCACGGGCGGGAACGGCGGCGTTCGCGTACCCATCGGCGGGAACGCCGAGGTCGGAGATTATTGACGACGGAACGGAAACAGCCGCCGCGCGCGGCGGTTCCGGTCGTTGCACCAAAAATACGGCAAAAAAAATTAAGGAGAAAAAGATGAAACAGAAAATCAACAAGAAGGTAGCATGTGTAATGGCGGCGGCACTCTGCGCCGGGATCATGATCCCCGCGGCAACGTTATTCTTCCTCCGCGCGGAGGAACCGGGCGGGGCGGCTTCGGGCTTGAAAGGCAACTACGGCGGCACGTTCACCGCGTTCGCCGCCGAAGCGTCCGAGGCAACGGCCGCAAACGCGTCTTATACCATGACGAGCGTTCGGGGCATGTACTCGACCGATCGCCAATATCTGCTCCTGGCGACGGGCGTTACCGTCAATGCCGATGTGCAGGACAACGACAGCGGATTGTATGAAGTCGGGTATAAAGTGACAAAGGGCGGCGAAGAAGTCGAGTTGCCCGATCTCAGCGAATGGCAGAGCCTCTATACGGGGATCACTTTCTCCGCGGGAGAGGAGAACGAAGAAACGCAGGGAATCGCGGACGTGCTGGGCGAGGACGCCGTCTCCGTCACCGGCATGATCGTGTACGAATTGGAATACGACATGGCCGAGGAGTACACCGTTCAGCCGTATGTCATGACCGACGCGGAAACCACGCAGTCCGGAACCGCCGTCACCGTGCCCGCATGGACCGCTACCGTGTCCGTACAAACCCCCGAGGGGATCGTTCCCGGCTATGAATCGAAAGAGTTTGTCTATGGCGATACCCTCGAACTTCCGACCGTCTCCGGCACGGCGGAAGGTTACGGTTCCGCCGTACAGGGCTGGTATGACGTGGCAACGGGCAATCTCGTCACAAGCGAAACCGTGCTGCAGGGCGACATGACCATCGCGCCGTACTTCAACGTCGGCACCGACACCGCCACACAGTTGACGTTCGGCACGACCGGAGACAACAGCAACTTGGTGGTAGACACTGAATCAAACATTGCAACGCCTACGGTCAGCACGGGGGTCTATGACGGCTATGTCACGGGCACCGATTTGACGGGTGCCGCCTATACGGAGTCTTCGAGCTTCCGTGTTAAGAGCAGATATAATTGGGGCAACCATACGGTGACGGACAGCGTGATCTACTACGTCATCACCAACAACGGCACCGAATCCATCTCGTTCTCTCTTGGCGTAGCTCCGTCGGGCACAACGCCTACGGTTACGAAGAGTGTGGCGAGTCTTGAAGCGGGTCAGACTGTTGTAGTGGAGATCGAGTTCAATCAGACGAACTCTAACGCTTCCAATCTTTTGACCTTCATCAATTTTGCAAGCAGCGGCAGTGCATTCAACCTCCACGTCGGCGTAGCGGTCGAGGCGGGTTCCTGAACAGACGCCGGGTAAGAGGTGAAAACGATGACTTTGAACGAATATGTCAAACAGTATATGCGGACGCGGACGGCAGCGTTTTACGTTGCGCTGGGCGTGTCACTGTTGGCGGTCGCGGCGGGCGTCATCGCCTGTGCGGGGCTGTCGGCATACGGCACGGCTTGGCCCGCCCTGGTCTGCGTGATCGTCGGCTTCATGGCGTTCCTTGTTCTGTCCTTTGCCGGACAGGACAACGCCGGGGCGGCGGCCATGGGTGTGCTCACGCTGGCGGGCTTTGTTTGCCTGCTCGTGGGCGAATACAGCCACTTTTTCAACACGATACAGAACCAGGCCATGACCGGATTCAATATCGCGAGCGTGGACGGGTTGATGTTGCTCATCGTGTGCGTCGTGCTGTACGTTGTAAGCGCAATTGCGCTGAATGTATGCGCATGGCTGCGGTTGAAAAAGACCGCCGGCGCGGCACGTGCGGCATAAGGAGGCACGAAAAATGAGTTTAAGGAAAATATTACATACCACTGCGAAGATACTCTTCAACATTGCGGTGATTCTGTTCGCGCTGGTGATGCTTGCAAACATCATTACGACGGACGAGTCGGTGGCGAACCTCCTGACCGATCAGGTGTTCAAGGGCAGTCTGCGCGAACCGGTTTCCTATTCGACGGGGCTGGAGCCCGTGCGCTACAAGACGTGGTATTCCTCGACCGAGGACGTTCTCGACGGCAACGGCGAAATCGCGTGGCTGGCGCAGGCAGAGGGATCCGTGCTTTTGAAGAACGACGGCAACGCACTGCCTCTTTCTTCGGGCGAAAAGGTCAGCTTGTTCGGTGTGACGGCGTACGATCCCATGTACAGTCAGGACGGCGCGGGCAACAGCAAGATCAACGACCCCAACGCCTACAACGGCAGTACGGAGGCAAACCGCCGGCAGTATTTCTACGACGAGTTCGAGCGGGTCGGCCTGGACATGAACGAAACGCTTTCGAATTGGTACAACAGTCCCGCGGGCATGAACTATTGGCGCATGGACTACGTCGGTTTCAACGGTCAGTCCGATTCGCCGCGGTACAGGGGATACTCTTCGAACAATAACGGCGCGCTTCCCGCCCTGACCGAGGCAAGATGGTCCGAGATCGGCGAAAGCAACATGGACAGGGGCAACTACGGCAGCGGTACGACCGCCGTTTATATCACGGGCAGAATGTCCAACGAATCGGCGGACCTCAACGCCGAAGGCGCCGGAAGCTGCGGCACGAATTACAACAACGACGGGGTGAAGGGTTCGACGGATTACCTTGCCTTTACGGCAGATGAGATCGATCTGCTCTCCAATCTTCGCAACAATTACGAAAAGGTCATCGTCATCTTTAACCAGGCGAACCCGCCGCAGGCGGATCTGCCCGAAATTCTGGAACAGTACGCCGACGCGGCGCTTTGGATAGGGTATCCCGGCTCCGACGGCATCAGGGCGGTGGCAGACATCCTTGTCGGCACGGTCAACCCTTCGGGCGGCCTGTCCGCCATGTGGTACGCCTCCCGCAACGCCAATCCCTCCACACAGAATTTTGCGACCAATACCAACGCAAACAACAACGTCGTCAACGTCGAAGGCATGTACGTCGGTTATCGCTATGCAGAAACGCGGTATGAAGATGTCTTGCTCGGCAGCGACGGCGCGGGGACGTACGATTACGGCACGCAGGTGTCTTACCCGTTCGGCTACGGACTTTCCTACTCTTCGGGCTTCACCTATTCCGACGTCGAGATCGTGCCGGACGAGGATCCCGAAAAGAACTACTATTCAGGCGGACTGATGGCGTCGAACATCAATAAGCTCGATGCGGAGTCGGAAGTGGAAGCCTATACGGGAAACTACGGCAAAGCGGTGCCGATTGAAGAGCGGCGCGCGACGGGCGCCCAACCCGGCGATTGCGACGATCTCATCCTGCGCGTGACCGTTACGAACGCAACGGAGGCAAACGGCGGCGTGGCAGGCAAGGAGATCGTGCAGGTCTACCTGCAGCAGCCCGAAGGGCCTGACGACGAATCGCACGGCGTGCAAAAACCTTCCGTTCAGCTCGTCGGTTACGGTAAAACGGACATTCTGCAGCCGGGTGCAAGTCAGACGGGCGAAATCAAGATCGATGCCAATAAGTGGTTCGCGGCATACGACGCCTATAAGCAGAACGACGACGGCACGCAGGGCGGGTACGTGCTCTCCGCGGGGGATTACCGTCTCGCCGTGGCGCGCAACAGCCACGAGGCGGTCAACAGTATCTACAAGGCGACGCATACGGGCGAGCTTCCGGCTGCGTTCGACGAAGAGTACGGCGCCGGCAGCGGGGACAATGTGGTGACGGTGAACGTGTCGCAGGCGCGTTCCAACAGCTATTCCTATTGGACGCAGGGAACGACGGACGACGTGCACAACCTGTTCTCCGATTTGGATCCCAACATGGACGCCGGCGGTTCCGATAAGGTTACCTATTTTTCCCGTTACGACTGGGAAACTACGGCGGCATTGAATAACGGCCGCATCGGGCAGCTTGCCACCTCTGTTTCGGGTGATTCCGCCGCTCAGACCGCTGAATTCAACCGAATGAATCAGATTTATACCGCGGATATCGACGTGTTCGAGGCTTATTTCGGCGTCGAATTCGACGACACGGCATATACTTACGGCCGGAACAGCGGCAATGCGGATTTTGAAGACTTGCAGCTGGCAAACCTGGTCGGCGTGGAGTACGATCCCGCCCGCGGCGCGTCCGAGGAAGACGTGCAGCGTTGGGCCGATTTGGTCGCTAAAATGAGCGAACAGGACTTCAGGACCCTGTATACGCAGGGACGGCGCAGGACCATGGCGATCGAAAGCATCACCAAGCCCGCGACCGACGATCAGAACGCTTCCAACGGTTTGGAATGGGCGTTCGGATTGGGCAACAGCGATAAAGCCGACGACGGATTTGACGATAAGATCTCTACCAACGGGTTCGTCAACAGGTTCGGGCAGGACGACGAGATTGCGTTTTCCACGGGGTATCCCTGCGAGGGTATCCGTGCGGCGACCTTCAACGACGAAATCGCCTATCTTGTCGGGCAGGCGATCGGCGAAGACGCCCTGTGGAGCGGTGCGTCCGGTCTGTATGGTTTCGGGCTCGGCATGCAGCGTAACCCGTATCACGGCAGAATGGGCGAGTTTTATAGCGACGACTCCTTCCTGACGGGGCGCTACGGCGGCTATGAAGTCAAGGGCGCTCAGTCCAAGGGACTGTATGTCTATAACAAGCATTTCGTCCTCAACGATCAGGAGACGAGAAGAAACACTTACGCTTCCTGGCTGGATGAGCAGACGTTCCGCCAGATCTATCTGCGCCCCTTTGAAATGGCGATCGAGATCGGCGACGCAATGAACGTCATGATCGCGTTCAACAAGATCGGCGGCTGTTGGGGCGGCAGCAATTATAATCTGATGACGAGATGGCTCCGCGGCGAGGCAGGCATGGCAGGTTTTGCCGTTTCCGACTGGTATTCTTCCGATAACGAGAATATCGGTTACGGCATGTTGGCGGGCACCGATTTGCTGGACGGCGTTTCGGCTCCGTGCTTGTCGATCGGCAACGACCCTCGTTATGACAATTGTCTTGTCAAGTCTGCAACTCGACTTCTCTATACGGTGGCAAACAGCAATGCCATGAATTTCCTCGGAGAGGATTCAAGACTGCATACCTACGATCCCGACTGGTATGTGTGGCGGACCAATCTGGTGACGGCAACGAGCGTGGTGTTCGGGCTGTGTTGCGCCTTCTTGGTCGGTACGACGGTATGGACGGCCGTAGTAAATGTCCGTTCCCGTAAGGCCGGAAAGAAGAGAAAGAGATGACCAGACAGAAATTATGATGAATGACGAAAAAGTGCACGGTATACTGTGCACTTTTTCGTTTTTGAATTTATATTTGCTTTTTTCGGGCGAAAGGCGAAGGTGCATAGGACGATGAAAGCCTCTTCAAGCTAAATGAATGTTTGCAGAAGTCAACGGGATAAAGCCCAAACTCGTTGCGTAGAGATCGAGCAAAATGGCTTACAGACAGAAAAAGAGCCAGGTAAGGACTCTTCTTACACGGCACTCAATTCATTTGTATAGGTGTTTTTAGTGACAATTTTGCGGCCGTTGACGTCCGCGAGGAACTACGCTGCCGTGGCTGCCCCGAAAAGGCAAATTCAGAGATGTTTGTTTGCTTTTTAGAACGCAAAATCCAAGAAATATTTCTTATTTGAAAGGTATCCATAAAGTTATGTCACAACGACAGACAAAAACACGCAGGCAATCAAGGAATAGGTCAAAAATCAATTGAAACAGGACAAGGAAGCGATGCAGTTAGTATTGATTATCCTCTAGGGATCCGTTCACGGGTAACAAGTAACAGACGCGCCGACAGGCGGGGGGCCCATGTGCGCGCGGCGCACTGTCTGATTGACTAGGGCCATGCCCGAAAATGAAGCCCCACCCGCTTGGCGGGCAGGGGAGATCCTTTTATAAAAAAGGTGAGAGGCGGCGAAAATATGTCCGCAGAATGTAATATTCTTGTAAAATTACCGAAAAAAAGCGGGCGCGCGTTGACAAGGGCGGGTTTTTGTAGTAAAATGACGGTTGGAGGATAAAACATGAAATTCGGAATTTTGACGAGCGGCGGGGACTGCGCGGGATTGAACGCGGTCATCCGCTCCATCGGGCTGTATCTTTTGAACAACGTGAAGAACGCGGAGATCGTGGGCATACCCGACGGCTACGGCGGGCTCATCCGCGGGGAAAGTTATCCCTTGCGGCGGGAGGACTTCGAGGACATCCTTGCCCTCGGCGGTACCATTCTGCGCACGACCCGCCAGCCGTTCAAGAAGATGACCGTGGCGGAAGAGGGCGGTTCCCGCCTCTCCAAAATGGTTGCAAACTATAAAAAGATGGGGCTGGACTGCCTCTTCACGCTGGGCGGCGCGGGTACGCACAAGACGGCGGCACTTCTGAGGATGGAGGGCGGCAAGGTCATCGGCGTGCCCAAGACCATCGACAACGACATCTACGGCACGGACGTCACTTTCGGCTTCCAGACGGCGGTGGAAGTGGCGACCGAGGCGTTCGACCGCATCTTCACCACCGCCCGCAGCCACAGCCGCGTCATGCTCGTGGAGATCATGGGCAACAAGGCGGGCTGGCTGACGCTGCACACGGGCATCGCCGCGGGGGCGGACATGATCCTCATCCCCGAAATGCCCTTTTCGCTCGACGCCGTCTGCGACTTCGTGACCGCGCGCGTGAACGCGGGGGAGCGTTGCACCATGATCGCCGTCGCCGAGGGCGCGCAGCTCGATTACGAGGCGAAATTCAAGAAGGAGGACCGCGCCTTCGTCCGCACCGAGCTGGGGGAGACGACGGTCACCCGTCACCTTTCCGAGGTCATCACCGAAAGGACGGGCGCGGAGGCGCGCTATTCCGTGCTCGGTTATCTGCAGCGTGGCGGCACGCCCTGCGCGTTCGACCGCCTGCTCTGTTCCCGCCTCGGCGGCTATGCCGCGCGGCTGGCGGCGGCGGGGCGGTTCGGCGTCACGGTGGCGTTCGCGGGCAACAAGGTCACCTTCAACGCCCTGGCGGACATCGCCGGCAAATACAAGTTTGTTTCCCCCGAATCGGACATCGTGCGTTTCGCCAAAGATATCGGCATTTCTTTCGGCGTAAATGCGTAAAATAAAGACAATATCTTTCAAGGAGACCATATGAATTATTCTGTCATCGACATCAGTTCCAGCAGCCTGTCCATGATCGTGGCGTCGACGGAGAAAAACAAGACCGAGATCGTGTTCAAGGACCGCGTGGCGCTCAGCCTGGTGCACTACCTCTACGGACACTGCCTGTCCGCCCGCGGCATCGATAAGCTGGTCGACTGCCTGCGGGGCATGAAGGAGACCTGCGAGCGGCTGGGCTCCGAGCGGTGCTATCTCATCTCCACGGCGGCGCTCCGCCACATCGAGAACTTCGAGGAAGTCCGCCTGCGCGTGTTGCAGGACACGGGGCTGCCCGTCAACTTCATCGACGGCTCCACCGAGGCGTACTGCGACTATGTCGCCAATATCTACTATTCTTCCTGCGAACGCCCCGTGCTCATCGATCTGGGCGGCAAGAGCATCGAGATCTGCGATCTCGGCAAGCAGTCGCGCGAGGAGATGCGCTGCTTCTCCTTCGGGCTTCTGGATCTCTACCGCAAGTTCGTCAAGAATATCTATCCCGACGAGGAAGAGGCGAAGGCCATCCGCAAGTTCGTCGGCCGCAAGTTCGACCGCGCCGACATCCCCGCCGCGGGCGTCTACTCCACCGCGGTCATGGTGGGGGCGACCAATGCCGCCATGTACGACATCTATGCCGATTTTGCCGACGAAAAAGCGACGGAGGTCAAGACCATCCGCTATAAAAAGTTCAAAAAACTCGTCGGCCGTCTTTTGACGGGGGAGGACCGTTCCAAACTCATCCTGAACAACGCGCCCGAAAAATTCCACCTCGTGGGTGTGGCTGCCGTCGTGCTCAAATTCCTCTTCAAGCGCTTCGGTGTGGACAACATCGTCGTCAGCGACCGCGGCGTCAAGGAGGGTTATCTCGAACTCGTTCTCCGAGGCGAGGAGACGGGGCTCTACTACGATTTCCGCAAGAAAACGGTGGACGGCTCCGAGCGCGTCCTGCCGCCCCTCATCGACACGCAGGGCGAAGGGGACAAGAAGGGCAAAAGAGCAAAATCCGCAGGCGGAAAGACAAAGCCGGTAAAGTCGCCGCAAAAGGCGCAAAACGAGGCGAAAGAGGCTGAAATGCCCGCCGCGCCCGAAGAGGCTTCCGCTCCGAAGGCAAGGCGCACCCGCCGTTCCCGCAAGCCCGCGGAAGAAAAGCGGGAAGAGGGGAAGGCGGCAGAAGTTCCCGCCGCGCCCCGCCGCGGCAGACCCAGGAAATCCGCCGCCGCGCCCGTCGCCGAGAGAAAGACAAAATCCGCGGATAAGGCGAAAGACGAGGCACCCATGCCTGAAAATAACGGTATAAACGAGTAATGGAAAGGCGGCTTTTGCCGTAGGCATGCCCCCGCCGTTTTCGGCGGGGGACACGGCAAAAAACATGCCGCGATCCGATCGCAATACCGGGTAAACAACCGAAGGAGAAAAACATTGAAGGAATTCATCGTCCCGCAAAAGGTAAAGAAAAAGTTCATACGGGATATCTATGTCAACCGCGAATACAGTTGGTTGCTCTTCAACAAGCGCGTGCTTGACCAGGCGGCGGATTTCACCAATCCGCTTCTGGAGCGCTGCAAATTTTTGTCCATCTTCACATCCAATCTGGACGAGTTTTTCATGGTGCGCGTGGGCAGCCTGTACAACGAAAGCATTGCCGAACCGCAGGCGACCGAGAACAAGACGGGGCTGACGGCGGCAAAGCAGCTCGACGGCATCAGCGACGCCGTGCGCAAGCTCTATGAAGTGCGGGCAAGCTGTTACGCCGCCCTGCGCAAGGAGCTGTCCAAAAACGGCCTGCGCATCCTGCGCGCGTCCGACCTCACGCCCCGCCAGACAGAGGAATGCCGCGGCATCTTCGAACGGCACGTTTTGCCCCTCTTGTCCCTGATGGTGCTCGACGCCAAGCATCCTTTGATGCAGTTCGAAAACAAGCGCACCTATATCTTCTGCCAGCTCGAAAAGGACGGGCGGCGCATGCTCGGCGTGGTCGCCGTCAATCCCTCGCTCGACAGGCTCTACCGCCTGAGCGGCGGCGAAAAGAAGGCAAAACTCATCCCGCTCGAAGAGTTGCTGCGCCTCTTCGGCAGACAGGCGTTCACGGGCTATACGGTCAGCGATCAGCTCATGCTCCGCGTCACCCGCAACGCCGACTTCGACACGCAGATCGACGATTCGGATGTCGAGCGCGATTTCCCGGAGATCATGAAAAAGAAGGTCGAATCGCGCGCAAAAATGAACGTCGTGCGGCTGGAAGTGGACCGTGCGGACAGCAAACTCACGGACACGGTGCTCAAAATTTTGCGCCTCAATCCCAAATTCTGCTATGTCGATGAGCGTTTCTTCGACTATAAGTTCATGTTCTCCTTGGGCAATTATTTGCCTGCCGACAAGAGCGCCGCCTTCAAATACCCGCCTTTCAAGGGCGCCGTGGCGACCGAACTTGCCTCCGCGCCTTCCCTCATCGAAACGGTGTTCCGCCACGACGTGTTCCTCTCCTATCCCTACGACAGCATGGAGCCCGTCGTCGACCTTTTGGAAGAATGTTCCAAGGACAAACGGGTCAGTTCCATCATGATCACCATCTACCGTCTCGCCCACCACTCGCGCATCGCCGAGATCTTGTGCCGCGCCAGCGAAAACGGCAAGCAGGTGACCGTCGTCATCGAACTTTGCGCGCGGTTCGACGAAGAGAACAACATGTACTTCGCCGGCAAACTGCAGGAGGCGGGCTGCACCATCATCTACGGCATGGAGAATTACAAGGTCCATTCCAAGATCATCTCCGTCGTGCTCAAAGAGGGGGAGGAACTGCGCTACATAACCCATCTCGGCACGGGCAACTACAACGAGTCCACGTCCCGCCAATACACCGACCTCAACATCATCACGGCGGACAAGGAAGTCGGCGAGGACGCCGTGGCGTTCTTCCGCAACGTCGCCATCTGCAATACCGACTTTACCTACCGCAGGCTCCTGGTCGCCCCCAAGACCCTGAAGAGCGGACTCATGAAGTACATGGACCGTGAGATCGAAAAGGCGAAGAACGGAAAAGAGGGCTACATCCTTGCCAAAATGAACAGCCTGACGGACAAGGCGATCATCGATAAACTCGCCGAGGCGAGCCGCGCGGGGGTCAAGATCGAACTCATCGTCCGCGGAATCTGCTGCATCCTGCCCGGCGTGGCGGGCAAGACGGAGAATATCCGCATCATCTCCATCGTCGGCCGGTTCCTCGAGCATTCCCGCGTCTATTCCTTCGGGCGGGGCGAGGACCGCGTGATGTATATCTCCAGCGCCGACCTCATGACCAGGAACACGGATAAGCGGGTGGAGATCGCCGCGCCCGTTCTCGACAAGGGAATCGCCGATAAGATCGACGATTTCCTGCAGACCATGCTTTCGGACAACGTCAAAGCGCGCAAGCTCTGTCCCGACGGAGAATACCGCCGCGTGGAAACTTTGGGCGCCCCGCTGGACGCGCAGGAGTATTTTTTGCATAAGTAATAAGGGAAGCAAAGAATTGCAAAACCGAAACAATCGGGAACCCGTAACCAAAAAGCGGCCGCGTGCAATGCGGCCGCTTTTTGTCTGTCTTGTGTTTTTTTTCGGGGACGGAACGGGAAAAAAACAGGAAAACAGGTAATACAAAAGGCCTTTTCTCATCGAAAAAGCCTTGATTTGCGTGGAAGGCAGGGGCGAAAACAGATTTATCGCCTGAAACGCTGCCGTTTGTCCGGCCCGTCATTGTACGAATGCAATGTTGATATTCCCGTTGTTGCAATCGGCGGTGAGCGATTTCACGCCTCCTTCCTTGTCGGTCAGGTTGCATTCGCCCTTCTTTATGGTGCAGGATATGGAAAAGTCGTCCCACTCGCCCAGGATGGTCCCCGAAATATTCCCGTTCTTCGCCGTCAGACCGATCGCCTTGCCCACGCCGACCCGTTCGCAGAGGATGTTCCCGCCGTTGGAGTCCAGCGTCACGCTGCCCGCGAAAGACAGCGACGTTACCGTAATGTTTTCGTTGGTCGTGCTCGCCGTCAGGTCGGTTATCATGTCGCTCGGGACGCGCACCTGAATTTTGCGGTATGTTTCCGACGGCTTGATCCCGATAAAATCCGTCCAGTCCTTGTCGAATTCCAGTCTGACGGTCAGCCGGTTGTCGGAAAGATCGATATCGAGATATTCCTTGTCGCTGTCAAAGTAATCGATGTGCACCCGGTCGTCTTCCGACACGCTGAATTCCAACGCCCTGTCGGTCACCTCGATGACGATCTGCTCTACGGGATCGTCACCCGATTGATACGTTTTTTCCGTAAAGTCGTCATTGTTTGCGCAGCCCGCCAACAGAAAGAGCATTGCGCCTGCAATTGCCAAGAAAAGTGCCGTTAATTTTTTCATTGTGAAAACCTCCTGAATCTTTTGACATGTGATTTTTTTGTTGTTATAATAAGGATAAACCTTTGTGTTACACAAATGTAAAGGAAAAAACAGAGGCTTATGAAAAAATTTTTTTCGATCGGAGAAACGGCAAAAATCGTCGGCTTGACGAGCGAAACGCTCCGCCACTATGACAGGATCGGTTTGGTGAAGCCGTGCAAAGCGGATGAATGGACGGGATACCGCTATTATTCCCGCCAGGAGATCGTGAAACTCGACACGATCAAGAAATTGCGCTGCATGGACCTGTCGCTGGATGAGATCAAAACGCTCTTGTCCTACGATGATTTCGGCAAAATCGTCGACGCGTTGAGGCGGATAGAAAAGAACGCCGACGATAAAATTGCCGAACTGCAAAAGGCAAAGGAAAGAATTGCGCGCGCCCGCACTTATTACGAAAGCAAACTGCGCGAAGAGCCGCCGGCAAACGGACCGTTCGTGAAGCGCCTGCCCGAGCGGATCATTTTATTGTCGGACAGCGTGCAAACGCCCACGCTGGACAATTTATGGAACTATCACCGTCATTTTTTCAAGCAACTGCCGGAGGACTTAAGAGAGAAATTTTCCTTTGAAGATCTGGCGGGGATCTACGAGAGCGAAGGGCGGCAACGCCTGTTTGCCGTGTGCACGAGGTATGAGCCGACGGACGGCATCGTCCGTTTGCCGCAAGGCAACTACCTGTGCGCCGACTGTACGGAGGAAACACGCAGGCAGACCACCGAAAGATTGACAGAGACGGCGCAGACCGAATACAAAGTCACGCCCGGCTTTGCGCTGCAATTGGTGGTCGTTTCGGGCATCCTGCAATGGAATTATCAAGCGCAGGTGTTTATATCGGAATAGCGCATCGGACATAGGCCGTTCCCGCGTTTTTCTCGGCGGGCGGCGGGCATTATATTTATATTTTTATCGGGAATATGGTCGGGAAAAAGCAGAAAACATTCCTTCAAGAGATAAAAAAATTCTAAAAAATAAGTAGTTTTAAGAAAAAAAGCGGGTAAAAACCCGCTTTTTTTTGGTGGGCAGAGGTGGATTCGAACCACCGAAGTCGGAGACGTCAGATTTACAGTCTGATCCATTTGGCCGCTCTGGAATCTGCCCATATACGATCTTATGCGATTGGAGCTGGTGATTGGAATCGAACCCACAACCTGCTGATTACAAATCAGCTGCTCTGCCAGTTGAGCTACACCAGCGGATAAAAAATGGTGCCTTGGGGTGGAATCGAACCGCCGACATAAGGATTTTCAGTCCTCCGCTCTACCAACTGAGCTACCAAGGCGCATGGCTCCGTTTTTGCAAAAACAGAGCATAAAAAGAAATGGCGACCCAAAACGGGCTCGAACCGTCGACCTCCAGCGTGACAGGCTGGCGCTCTAACCAACTGAGCTATTGGGCCATAAATCATAGATATAATTGCATGGTGGGCCTTCACGGACTCGAACCGCGGACCGATCGGTTATGAGCCGACTGCTCTAACCAACTGAGCTAAAGGCCCGTTTGAAGCACGGCGCTTTGTTCTCACACAATGCTTGTTTATCATAGTATAAAACGCGTTAAAAGTCAAGCGTTTTTTTGTCCGTTTGACAAAAAATTTCATAAAAAATTTTTCCGTCTTTTTTCGCCCTTCTTTCCGCATTTTTCCCATTATTTTCCGCCCGTTTTGTTATACACTTGTATCCGTCGGGCGAAGGGGATCTTTTGCCCGACGCCCGCCGGGGGCGAGGGAACGCGCCGCGGCGGAAGCACGGATGAGAATACAAAGAGGAGGTCATGGATGCGATCATGAAAATAACGTCCCGCGCGTCGGGCGGCGCGCTTTACCTGTACCTCGACGGCGAAATAGACGAATGCACCGTGGCGGAACTCCGCCGCGCGGCGGACGAACTCATTGAACGCCACGCCGCGGCGAAAAAATTCGTCTTCAATCTCGCGGGGGTGCGGTTCATGGATTCCACGGGCATCGGGTTCCTGATCGGGCGGTACAAGAAGATTGCCCGCTACGGCGGGAAGATGTGCCTGGAAAATCCCAACGTTTCCGCCGATAAGGTGCTCGCCGTGAGCGGCGTCTATACCCTCATTCCGAAAATCTGAGAAGGAGAACAGACAGATGACCAATCATATGCGTCTGGAATGCGACGCGATTTCCGAAAACGAACTCTTTGCGCGCAACGCGGTGGCGCTCTTCGTCCTGCCGCTCGGGCCGGACGTCAGCGAACTGTCCGACATCAAGACGGCGGTCTCCGAGGCGGTCACCAACTGCATCGTCCATGCCTATCGGGGACAGGGCGGAACGATCGGGCTGGAATGTACGCTCGAGGAGCGCACGATACATATTAAAATCACGGACAAAGGCAGAGGGATCCCCGACGTGGAACAGGCGATACAGCCTTTCTATACCACGCTCCCGGACGAGGAACGTTCGGGCATGGGGTTCACCATCATGCAGACCTTCATGTCGGATTTTAAGGTGGAATCCGCCTTGGGCGTGGGTACGACGGTATTCATGAGCAAGGCAATAGGCGCAGGTAAGAAGGAAAATGCTTGATGAACAACAGACGCTCCGATACGTCCGCCTGGCAAAGCAGGGGGACAAGCATGCAAAAGAGATCCTGTTGGTGGAGAACACCTCTCTTTTGAAGTGCATCGTAAAGCGTTATCTCCATAAGGGGGTGGAATACGACGATCTGATGCAGCTCGCCTCCATCGGCTTTCTGAAGGCGCTCAACGGGTTCGACGAGTCCTACGGGGTGCGCCTTTCGACCTATGCCGTGCCCATGATCGCGGGGGAGATCAAGCGGTTCATGCGCGACGACGGCTCCATCAAGGTTTCCCGCGCCATCAAGCGCACGGCGAAAGAGATCAACGCCTACATCGAAAACTATTCGGTCGCCCACGGCGAACAGCCCGACATCCGCACCATCGCGCAGGCGTTCGGCATGGAGGAGGGCGAGGTCGTCTTTGCGCTCGACTCCTGCAAGATGCCCCTGTCGCTCTACGACCAGGGGGAATATAAGGACGAAAAGACGCAGGAACTCATCGAAAAGCTGCCCGCGCGGGACGGGCAGGACGAGCTCATCGAGAACCTGCAGCTGCACGCCGCCATCGAGAGCTTGCCCGAACGGGAGAGAAAGATCATCGTTTTGCGGTATTTCCGCGACATGACCCAGAGCGAAGTGGCAAAGCAGATCGGTGTGTCGCAGGTGCAGATCTCCCGCATCGAAACAAAGATCATGAAGGACTTCCGCCTGCGTTTGGCGGAATGAAAGAGGGACGCGCCCGCAGCAGGGGCGCGCCTCTTTTAACCGTATTTTTTTCGGGCATGCCCCGCCGCAAAAAGCCTTCGGCGTTTGTGCGGCGGGTGTTTTTTCTCCCCGGGCGGAAGAAATTTCCTTTTTTGCGGTATAAAAAGGCGGGGGAAAGAGCAAAGTAAATATATCGAAAAATTACAGCGAAAAGGAGACAGAAGTTATGCAGAAAAAATTCAGGATCTTCACCATGGCTCTGGCATTGACGGTCGCGGCGTTCTCGATCGCGGCGTTCGCCGCCTGCACGGAAAAGGAGACGGGAGAGGGCGTGACCGTCACCGTCAGCCGCGAATCGATCGAACTGGAAGTGGGGCAGTCGCAGAAACTGACCGTATCCGTCGATCCCGCCGACGTGGCGGATAAGACCGTCGAGTGGAAGAGCTCGGACGAAAAAGTGGCGACCGTTGAAGACGGGCTGGTGACCGCCGTCGCCGCGGGCGAAGCGACCATCACCGTGACGAGCAACGGCAAGAGCGATTCCTGCAAAGTGACCGTCAAGGGGACGGGGGACTCCGCGGGGGACACGGGCGACGCGTCTTCGGGCGGTGCGTCCTCGGGTGACGATTCTTCGGGCAGCGATTCCTCCGGCGGAAGCAGTATGGCGTAAAAAAGCAGGTTTTTCGCCGTGTAAACGAATGAAAAACAAAAATTTCACGAAAAAGGGGTAAATATTTACAATTTACTCCTTTTTTTGTATGCGTCGGGCGTTGCGTTAAACGCCGAAACGTGCTATAATATTATGGATAAAATTCGGGAAGACCACATTCATACGGAGGATACGATCGGCATGGCTGAACTCAAAATCATTTCCCTGACCAAAAAATATCCCAGCGGCGTCACGGCGCTGCAGGGCATCGACCTCACCGTCGGCAAGGGCGAAAGCCTGGCGGTGTTCGGGCTGGAGCGGAGCGGCAAGAGCACCCTCCTGCGCATTCTGGCAGGGCTGGAACCCGTCACTTCGGGACAGGTGGTGCTCGACGGCAAGGACATCACCGATCTCCCGTCCAAGGAACGCGATATGGCGTATGTCTTTCAGAGCAGTTCCCTCGACATGCAGAAGAGCGTGTACGATAACCTGGCATACGGCCTGAAAGTGCGCAGATCTCCCGCTGCGGTCATCGACGTAAAGGTGCGCGCCGTCGCGGAAATTTTGGGCCTGACGGACGTGCTTTCCCGCAAGCCCAAAACCGTTTCCGCCGCGCTGCGCCGCCGCGTCATCCTCGGCAGGGTCATCGTGCGCGACCCCAAAGTATACCTCTTCGACGAGGCGCTCTCGGGGCTCAACCCCGAGTTGTACGCGCAGAGCCTGCAAGACCTTGCCGCCGTGCAGGTCCGCCTCGGCGCGACCTTCGTCTATGCGACCGAAAATATCCGCGAAGCGCTGACCGTCGGCACCAAGGTGGCAATTTTAAGCGAGGGCAAACTGCTGCAATGCGACACGCCCGAGAACCTTTTTGCGCATCCTGCCAACGGCTTTGTCGCGGAGATCATGGGCAGCATGCCCGCGATGACCGAAGAATACGACGGAAAAGGGGACGGCGCGGAGGAGACGGCGGGCGGGGCGGCCGAGGCTTAAACGGATATGGAAATTTTCCTGGAAACGGCCCTCGACGCACTCCTGGACACGCTCAAACTGCTTCCCTTCCTCATCGTTATCTATATCCTGATCGAGTTGTTGGAGCATAAGACCTCTCTGGCGTCCGAGAACAGCCGTTTGAGCGGGCGGTTGGGCGTCCTCATCGGCGCCGCCACGGGCCTCATCCCGCAGTGCGGCTTTTCGGTCATGGCGGCAAAACTCTACGACCGCGGGTTCATCGCGGCGGGCACGCTCATCGCGGTGTTCATCTCCACGAGCGACGAGGCGTTCGTCATCCTGCTGTCGAGCGGCGAGGGCGCCCTCGCGCTCCTGCCCCTCATCCTCATCAAAATTCTGGTCGGCGTCGCGGTCGGCTATACAGTCAACGCCGTCATCTCCGCGGTGAAAAAGCGCAAAAAAGCAGAGGCGTTCGCCCTGCCCGCGCCTTCTCCCGAAGCGATGAAGGCGGACTATCATGCCCACGTTTTTGTTCAAAAGGGCGAAAAGGACGAAGAGTGCACTTCCTGCGGCAGGGCGCACGACGAAAAGCATCCGCTCGTCACTTACTTCGTCAATCCGCTGTTGCACAGCCTGAAGATCGCGCTGTACATCTATCTCGTGACGCTGGCGTTCGGGCTGTTGGTGGGCTATATCGGGGAAGACAGGGTCATGGATTTTATGAGCCGTAACATCTATGTGCAGCCCTTCATCGCCGCGCTCGTCGGGCTCATCCCCAACTGCGCGAGCAGCGTCATCCTCACGCAGAGCTTTCTGGTGGGCGGCATCTCCTTCGGCAGCCTGACCGCGGGCCTGTGCGCCAACGCCGGACTGGGGTTTGTGGTGCTGTTGAAGAATACAAAGGAATGGAAGCGCAATCTCGCGCTCCTTGCGGGCATGTATGTCGTTGCCGTCGCCGTCGGGCTCTGCGTCAACGGCGTCGAAGCCGCCGTCGCGGCGGCCGCGGCATAACTGGCATAACCTCGCGGCAAGGGCGTCAGCCCCTTTTATCGCGGGCATGCCCCGTCGGAATTGTCCGCTTGCGGCGGACGGGAGATAAAGAACTATGGACGGAGAAAAGACAAAAAGCACGGCGTTTTTCAGCCGTCTGGCGGCGGGCATCACCCCCTACACGGCGGGGGAACAGCCAAACGGCAGACAGTTTGTCAAACTGAACACCAACGAAAATCCCTATCCGCCCGCTCCGGCGGTGTATGAGGCGCTCAAAAATTTCGACGCGGTGAGTTTGCGGCTCTATCCCGCGCCGGATGCCGACGCGCTGCGCGATACGATCGCCGCGGCGGAGGGCGTGCGGCGGGAGAACGTCTTTTGCGGCAACGGCAGCGACGAGGTGCTCGCGCTCTCCGTGCCCGCGTTCTTCGACCCCGGTGGCAAGGGCGCGTGCTTTGCGGACGTTACATACTCCTTTTATCCCGTCTTTTGCGAGTTTCACGCCGTGCCGCAGAAGATCGTGCCCCTGCGGGAGGATTTTTCCCTCGACCTGAACGCCTTTTCAAGGACGGACTGCCAGGGCTATATCATCGCCAATCCCAACGCGCCCACAGGCATGGGTATCCCCGAGGAGCAGATGTTTTCCTTTGTCGCCGCCCATCCCGATAAAATCGTCATCGTCGACGAGGCGTACATGGACTTCTACGGACGATCGGCGGCGAAGGGGGTCGGGAAATACAAAAACCTCCTGGTCGTCAAGACTTTCTCCAAGAGCTATTCGCTGGCGGGCATCCGCTGCGGCTATGCGGTGGGGGACGAGGGACTGATCTCCGCCCTCTTCCGCGTCAAGGACTGTTTCAATTCCTATCCGCTCGACCGGGTCTGCCAGGCGGTCTGCGCCGCCGCGGTCTCTTCGCGGGAGTATTATGCGGCATGTACCGAAAAGGTCGTCGCCGAACGCGAGCGGCTGACGCTCGCTCTGCGCGGTATGGGCTTTACCGTCCCCGACAGCAAGGCGAATTTCGTCTTTGCGGGTCACCGCCAAGCCGGGGGCGGGCGGATATACCGCGAACTCCGCGCCCGCGGCGTGCTCGTGCGGTATTGGGACAAACCGAAGATCTCCGCGTTCTGCCGCATCACCGTCGGCACGCGCGAACAGAACGACGCCCTTTTGCGGGCGCTCGCGGACATCTTAAAATAATCATAATACGTAAATCACATAGACAGGGTAAACGACCATGCGGCTGACCGATTCTTCCGTACAAAAGATGGTGCAGTCGAAGTACCAAGGAGAACTCTTTTTCGGCAATGCCGAGGAGGCGGGGGACATCCTCGCCAAAAAATATCCATTCGCGGGCGTTTTGCTCCTTTTGAGCCTGCAAACGGCGGATAAGTTTTCCTTCTTCCGCAAGATATTCCCGACGGCGACCGTCATGGTGCTGCTGCCGCGGGACGGTGCGGAAAACCTGTTCGCCCTGCCCGACGACGTCTCCCTCGTCCTCTGTTACGGCGAGGATTACGCCCTCTTTGCGGCGCGCTATTTTGCCGCCGTGCGCGGTCTGCCCTGTGCGGTGTTCGCCTATGACGCCTCTTCCCGCGCCCTCGCGCAGGGGGAGACGGAAGTCGTCGTGGGCGGCGAGGCGGCGCGTTATCCCGCAAAGCCCGCCGAATATGTGTTCGCCGACATGACCCTTTTGGACAAAACGGGGCTTCTGGCGGCGTACACCGACACGGCGCTCCTGCGCGTTTCCCTCTTCGAACTGCGCTTCGACGGCATCATTTTGCAGACGGCGTACGACCGGGAAACGTATGAAGAACTTTCCGCCGCCGCCGCGGAGTGCACCGACGTGCCCTTTGCCGTGGCGGAGCGGCGCAAAATTTTCTCCGCCGCCTTCCTCGCGTCCCTCTGCCGCGCGCAGGGGTTCCCGAAAAGCGAGGCGGAGACGCTGGCGGAGAATTACCGCCGCCTGGGCGCGGGGCCCCTGGCCGGATTTTATGCCATGGACAAGCTTTCCAAGGTCTACAACGTCTTTTTCACCTGCGGCAAGTACCGCAAGTATTACACGCCGCCATACCATGCCCGCATCCGGCAGGCGGCGGGGCTGTATAAAACGAGCGAAGAGGCTTTGAGCGCGCGGCAGACCGTGCCGCCTGTGGAAAAACTCGCCCTGTATGCGCAGGTATTGGAGAGCGTGCGTGCGGATTTTTTAAGCGCCTCGCAGGAACTTCTGCGCCGCGCCGCCTGGATAGAGGACAACGTCGGGGCGTACAGGGAAAAATTTCCCGTGGAGAACCGCCTTCTGAACGCCGCCCTCAAATACCTGCCCGAGGGGCATGCAGCCTACGGGCTCACCGCCCTTATGCGCGACCTCGGTCTGTTCGACTTTTGAAAAAACGGAAGGGGCATGCCCGCGGAGAAGGCAGATAAGACAATACGTTTTTACGGAGAAAAATACAGATGACGACGGCAGAGATCATAAAACACGCGGACGTCTTTCTTTTGGACATGGACGGCACCGTTTATTTCGACGACGCGCCCATCGGAAGCATGGCGGAGACGCTCACCACATTGCGCCGCGCGGGCAAAAAACTCGTCTTTTTCACCAACAATTCCTCCAAGACCCCCGACGAATACGAGAAAAAACTCAAACGGATCGGGCTGTGGGGGGCGGGCGACCTGGTATACACTTCCGCCATGGCGACCATCGAATACCTGTCGGAATTTTATCCCGGCAAACCGGTCTACCTCGTCGCCACCGACGCGGTCAAAGCCGAGTTCGCGGCGGCGGGCGTCCCGCTCACTGAGGAAGATCCCGCCATCTGCGTGCTCGCCTACGACACCACGCTCACCTTCGAAAAGCTCAAAAAAATCAACAAATTCATCGCGGAAGGCGCGCTCTACATCGCCACCCACCCCGACGACGTTTGCCCCTCGAAGGACGTGTTCCCGCCCGACGTGGGTTCTTTTATTGCCCTTTTGAAAGTTTCTTCGGGCAAGACGCCCGCCGTCATCTGCGGCAAGCCCTTCACGGTCATGGGCGACTGCATCAAACGCCGCATGAAGGCGTCCGCGGACAGGGTGGTCATGGTCGGCGACCGGCTGCACACCGACATCCGCTTCGGCGTCAACAACGGCTTCCACACCATTCTCGTGCTCAGCGGCGAAACGAAGGAGGAGGATCTTGCGTCCTCGCCCGACCGCCCCGAAGGGGTATTGCCCTCCTTGAACGACGCCGTAAAATATCTGTGAACGCCAAAAGGAGCATTCCCGGGAAAAATATGAAAAAATTTTGCGGACAAGCCGTAAAATAAATTTGTCAAAATTTTCCGCTTGTGGTATACTGAATTCAACAGACATTGTCAGGATCGAAAATTTTTATTGGAGGAATCAACAATGATTATATCGAAAGAGGTTGAAGAAATGGTCTGCGTTGCCAAGGGCGCCGGCGTCGCCAAGCATGAAAATGCGGCGATTCCCGAAGAAGGCCTTTGGGTGCATGCCAAAGAGATCAAGGACATCAGCGGCCTTACCCACGGCGTGGGCTGGTGCGCTCCCCAACAGGGCGCCTGCAAGTTGACCCTCAACATCAAACAGGGCATCATCCAGGAAGCGCTCGTCGAGACCATCGGCTGCTCGGGTATGACCCATTCCGCGGCGATGGCGGCGGAGATCCTCCCCGGCAAGACGCCTTTGGAAGCGTTGAACACCGACCTCGTGTGCGACGCCATCAATACCGCCATGCGCGAACTCTTCTTGCAGATCGTGTACGGGCGTTCCCAGTCGGCGTTTTCCGAAGACGGCCTGCCCGTCGGCGCGGGGCTCGAAGACCTCGGCAAGGGGCACCGCTCCCAGGTCGGTACCATGTATTCCACCCTGCAGAAGGGCGTGCGTTACCTGGAAATGGCGGAAGGCTATGTCACCCGTCTCGCCCTCGACAAGGACAACGAGGTCATCGGTTATGAGTTCGTTTCCCTCGGCAAGATGACCGACTTCATCAAGAACGGCATGGAGCCCAATGAGGCTTACAAGAAGTCCCAGGGACACTACGGCAGATTCACTGCCGAACAGGGTGCGGTCAAGTACATCGACCCTCGCAAGGAATAATGGTGGAGGTAGAAAAAAATGTCTTTATTTGAAGGTTATGAGAGAAGGATCGATAAAATCAACGGCGTGCTCAAAGAGTACGGCATTTCCTCCGTGGAAGAGTGCAGGGACATCTGCCTTTCCAAGGGCGTCGACTGCGATAAGATCGTGCGGGGCACCCAGCCCATCTGCTTCGAAAACGCCGTCTGGGCATACACCGTCGGCGCGGCGATCGCCATCAAGAAGGGTTGCAAGAAGGCGGCGGACGCCGCTTCCGCCATCGGCATCGGCTTGCAGGCATTCTGCGTCCCCGGCTCGGTCGCGCAGAACCGTCAGGTCGGCCTCGGCCACGGCAACCTCGCTTCCATGCTCCTCTCCGAATCCACGGAGTGCTTCTGCTTCCTCGCGGGGCACGAATCCTTTGCCGCGGCGGAAGGCGCCATCTCCATCGCGCAGAACGCCAACAAGGTCCGCGTCAAGCCCCTGCGCGTCATTTTGAACGGCCTGGGCAAGGACGCCGCCTACATCATTTCCCGCATCAACGGGTTCACCTATGTCGAAACGGAGTTTGATCACTACACCGAGACCATCAAGATCGTCTATGAAAAGGCGTTCTCCGAAGGCGACCGCGCCAAAGTGCGCTGCTACGGCGTGGACGACGTGCCCGAAGGCGTCGCCGTCATGAAGCTCGAAAAGGTCGGCGTGTCCATCACGGGCAACTCCACCAACCCCACCCGCTTCCAGCACCCCGTCGCGGGCACCTATAAGAAATGGTGCAACGAGAACGGCGTCAAGTATTTCTCCGTCGCGTCCGGCGGCGGCACGGGCAGAACGCTCCACCCCGACAACATGGCGGCGGGCCCTTCCTCTTACGGCATGACCGATACGATGGGCCGCATGCACTCCGACGCGCAGTTTGCGGGCTCTTCCTCCGTGCCCGCGCACGTTGAAATGATGGGCCTTATCGGCATGGGCAACAACCCCATGGTCGGCGCCACCGTCGCCGTCGCCGTTGCGGTCGAAGAGGGTATGAAGAAGTAATAATCTCTTTTTCGTCAATCATTTACAGTCAGAACGGGACGGGGTCCGCTTTTTCCGGCGGATCCCGTCTTTTCTTTTTAGAAACGTGGGGCTGTGTTTCCGAAACCCAAAGTTGTTTTGAAATGCGGATTTTGGTTTATGGAACGCGGAGCGCTTGCAGGGGAGCGGACGGGGGAGCGTCTGCCTTCGTTCGTTGTCGGTTTCCTTTTTGTCCGCGCTGCAGACACGAAAAAGCGGGGACCGCAAACGATTGCGATCCCCGCTTTTTCAGAATGTGGTGAAGATGATAGGAGTTGAACCTACGACCTCTACCATGTCAAGGTAGCGCTCTAACCAACTGAGCTACACCTTCGAAACGGATAAGTATATTAAACCATTTTTTGCGGAAAAAGTCAACCCTTTTTTCGGCGTTTGTGAAAAAAATTCAGAAAAATAAAAAATTTTCAGATTTTCCAAAAAAAGTTTGAAAAAATCATTGACAAACGGAAAAAAAAGGAATATGATAATATCATCAAACCGAAGATGCGGAGTAGTAATTTGGTGCGGAGAATCTGCAGAGAGCCTTCACCCCGGTGCAAGAAGGCGTTTTTCCCTCAAACGAATGGACCGCGGAGGACGACGGCGATTTTCCCCGTAGGAAAGGTAGCCGCGTCGGGGCTTTCCCGTTACAGAAAGAGGGCATGTCAGTGCCTGTAATAAGTCGGTTCTTATTCGGAATCGTAAAATTGGGTGGCAACACGATAAAATTCGTCCCATAGGCGGATTTTACCGTGTTTTTTTGTTACAAAAAAACAATAAAGGCATACAGGAGGTAAAAATCATGTCTTTGAAAAACATTCCCTACAAAATCTATCTGAGCGAAGAGGAAATGCCTAAAAAATGGCTCAATCTCAAAGCATTCATGCCCGAACAGCACGCCCCCTTCCTCAACCTCGCCACGGGTAAGCCCTGCGCGCCGGAAGAGCTGGAAGCCGTGTTCTGTAAGGAATGCGTGGAACAGGAACTCGACTGTACGGATAAGGAGATCGATATTCCGCAGGAGATCGTCGATTTTTACCGCATGTTCCGTCCGTCGCCCCTCGTGCGCGCCTATTGCCTGGAAAAAGAACTCGGCACGCCCGCGCATATCTATTATAAGTTCGAGGGCAACAACACGTCCGGTTCCCACAAACTCAATTCGGCGGCGGCGCAGGCGTATTATGCCAAAAAACAGGGCCTGACGTCCATTACCACCGAAACGGGTGCGGGGCAGTGGGGCACCGCCCTCGCCATGGCGGCGGCGTACTTCAAACTGCATCTCGACGTGTATATGGTCAAATGCTCCTACGAGCAGAAGCCGTACCGCAAAGAGGTCATCCGCACCTACGGCGCCAACATCATCCCTTCGCCCTCCGACACGACCGAGGCGGGCCGCAAGATATTGAAGGAATTTCCCGGCACGGGCGGCTCTCTGGGCTGCGCCATTGCCGAAGCGGTGGAAAAGGCGGTCAAGACGCCGAATTGCCGCTACGTCCTCGGCTCCGTGCTCGATCATGTCCTGCTCCACCAGTCGGTCATCGGTCTGGAAAGCAAGATCGCCCTGGATAAATACGGCGTGCAGCCCGACGTCGTCATCGGCTGCGCGGGCGGCGGCTCCAACTTCGGCGGGCTCATTGCGCCCTTCATGGCGGAAAAGCTGCAGGGCAAGAACGACATCCGCTTCATCGGCGTCGAGCCCGCGAGCTGCCCGTCGATGACCCGCGGCAAGTATGCCTACGACTTCTGCGACAGCGCGAAGATCACGCCGCTCGCCAAGATGTACACCCTCGGCTGCGAATTCATGCCTTCGCCCGACCATGCCGGCGGCCTGCGCTATCACGGCATGAGCCCCGTCGTGTCCAAACTCTATGCGGACGGCTACATGGAGGCGCGCGCCGTCAGACAGACGGAAGTGTTCAAGGCGGCGGAGAACTTTGCCCGCTGCGAGGGCATTCTCCCCGCGCCCGAAAGCAGTCATGCCATCAAGGTCGCCATCGACGAGGCACTCCGCTGCAAGGAAACGGGCAAGGCCGAAAACATTCTCTTCGGACTGACCGGAACGGGATATTTCGACATGGCGGCGTACAGAAGTTACAACGAGGGCACGATGAAGGACTATGTCCCCACGGACGCCGACCTCGAAAAGGGCTTTGCCAGCCTGCCCAAGGTCGATGCCTAAACATATCCGCGCATAAAATCATACTTTATTCAAGCATACGCCCCCGTGCAACGCGCGGGGGCGTACATTGCTTTCGCAAAAAAGCAATCAACGGTATATACGAAAGGGGCATGCCCGGGAAGAAAGGGAAAAGGCGCAGAATGTTTTTACGGCGGCGGCAGGCAGGCGCGCCGGACGGGGCGCGGCGCGGTCGGCGCGGGCGTCCCTATTCCCGGCGGGCAAAGGGCGGAGCTTCCCGTGCGCACGGGCGAAAGAATATCGGCAAAACGGTCAAATTTATTTGACTTATTCGGCAAAATGGGGTATTCTATTACATGGAAAAATTTACAAAAAACGGGGGTGCGAGCGCCCCCTTTTCAAAAGGAGCAAACCGAGTTATGCCGAGCACTGTATATCGTACACATACCGCTTGCCAGGTCAGCGAGAGCGACGTGGGAAAGACCGTCAGAATGGCGGGCTGGGTGGAGAACATCCGCGACCACGGCGGCGTGTCCTTCATCGACCTGCGCGACCACTACGGGGTCATGCAGGTCGTCCTGCACGACGCCGCGCTCTTGAAGGGCATCGTCAAGGAGACGTGCATCTCCGTTTCGGGCGTCATCGAGCGCCGCGACGAGGAGACGTACAATCCCAAGATCGCCACGGGCACCATCGAACTGAACGCCAAGGAGATCGCCGTTCTCGGCAAGGTGACCGAAACCGTGCCCTTTGAGATCGCGACCTCGCGGGAGACCAAAGAGGACCTGCGCCTCAAATACAGGTTTTTGGACCTGCGCAATCCCAAGGTGCACGAGAACATCGTGTTCCGCAGCCGCGTCCTGCACTTCATCCGTCAAAAGATGACCGAAATGGGCTTCACGGAGATCCAGACGCCCATCCTTTCGGCGTCCTCGCCCGAAGGCGCGCGGGACTACATCGTGCCCAGCCGCAAGCACAAGGGCATGTTCTACGCGCTGCCCCAGGCGCCGCAGATCTATAAGCAGCTCCTCATGGTCTCGGGCTTCGACAAGTACTTCCAGATCGCGCCCTGTTTCCGCGACGAGGACGCCCGCGCCGACCGTTCGCCCGGCGAGTTCTATCAGCTCGATTTCGAGATGAGTTTCGCCACGCAGGAGGACGTGTTCGAGGTGGGGCAGGAAGTGCTCTCCGCCGTGTTCAAAGAGTTCGCTCCCGCGGGCAGCGCCGTCACCGAGGCGCCCTATCCCGTCATCTCCTACAAGGACGCCATGGAGCAGTTCGGCACGGACAAACCCGACCTGCGCAACTCCCTGCGCATCGTGGACGTGAGCGACTTTTTCTCCAAGTGCAACTTCGGCGCGTTCAAAAACCGCACGGTCAAAGCCATCCGCGTGCCGGGCATCGCGGGCAAGCCCAACCAATTCTTCCACGCCCTGGAGGACGACTATGCCAAAAAGGTCCTCGGGCTGGGCGGGCTCGGCTATTTCAAGGTCGCGGAAGATTATAAATATCTCGGCCCCATCGACAAGTTCATTCCCGAGGAGCTGAAGCCCGAACTGCGCAAGATCGCGGGGCTGGAGATCGGGGACGTCATCTTCTTCATCGCCGACGACAAAAAGAAGGCGACGGACGCGGCGGGCAAGGTCCGCAACGAACTGGCGCGCCGCCTCGACCTCTTTGAAAAGAACGCCTTCCGCTTCTGCTTCGTCAACGACTTCCCCATGTACGAAACGGACGAGGAAACGGGCAAGATCGGTTTCACGCACAACCCGTTCTCCATGCCGCAGGGGGGCTTGCAGGCGCTCAACAAAAAGGATCCCCTGGACATTCTCGCCTATCAGTACGACATCGTGTGCAACGGCGTCGAGCTCTCCTCGGGCGCGGTCCGCAACCACGACCCCGAGATCATGGTCAGGGCGTTCGAGATCGCGGGCTATGACGAGGACACGTTAAAGACCAAGTTTTCCTCTCTCTATAACGCCTTCCATTACGGCGCCCCGCCGCACGCGGGCATGGCGCCCGGCATCGACCGCATGATCATGCTGCTGCGCGGGGAGGAGAACATCCGCGAGATCATCGCCTTCCCCATGAACAGCAACGCGCAGGATCTCCTGCTCGGCGCGCCGAACGCCGTCACCGAACAGCAGCTGCGCGAGGCGCACATTAAGGTAAGGTAACGCTATGATCACGAAACAGGAAGTGGAAAAATTAGCCAAACTTTCCAAACTCCGCTTCACGGACGAGGAGTTGGAAAGCTTCACGCGGGAGATGACGGAGATCATCGAATTTGCCGACACCATCAACCGCAACGTGGGCGGCCTCACGTCCGAACCCGAAAGCGCGCGCGTCATGGAAATTGACGACCTGCGCGAGGACGAGGTCAGGCCCTCTTATCCGAACGAGGAAATTTTGTCCAACGCCGAAAACAGCAACGGCTTCTTTGTGGTGCGGAGGAACTGTACGAAATGAAAGAAAGAATATCCCGCCTCTCCGCTCTGCTCCGCGCGGGGGAGATCTCTTCGGTGGAACTGACCAAAAAATACATCGCGGAGATCGAAAGATCCAATCCCGTCCTCAACGCCTATGTGCATGCCACCTTCGAAACGGCGCTTGCCCAGGCGGAAGGGGCGGACAAGCGGCTGAAAGAGGGGCATGCCCCTCTCCTTTGCGGCATTCCCATGACCTTGAAGGACAACATCAGCACCAAGGGGCTGGAAACGACCTGCTGCTCGAAGATCCTAGAAAATTACAGGCCGTTCTACGACGCGACCGTGTGGAAAAAACTGCAGGCGGAAGGGGCGGTGCTCCTCGGCAAGACCAACATGGACGAATTTGCCATGGGTTCGACCTGCGAGACCTCCTGCTACGGCGCGGCGCTCAACCCGCGCGACACTTCCCGCGTGCCCGGCGGCAGCTCGGGCGGCGGCGCGGCAGCCGTCTGCGCGGGGCTGGCGGCGTATGCCGTCGGTTCGGATACGGGCGGCTCCATCCGTCAGCCGGCGGCGTTCTGCGGCATCGTGGGGCTCAAACCCACTTACGGCGCGGTGTCCCGTTACGGGCTCATCGCCTACGGCTCTTCCCTCGACCAGATCGGGCCCCTGACGGCGTCGGTCAAAGACGCCGCCATCGTGTTCGATGCCATCTCCGGATACGACGCAAGGGACAATACGTCGGAGAACGTACCCATGCCCGCGGTGACGCCCGCGCTCGGCAGGGACGTGAAGGGGCTCAGGATCGGCGTGGCGGAAGAATATTTCGAGGGGATCGGCGCTGAGATCCGCGCGCCCATCGAAAGGGCGCTCGCCTTCTTCGAGGCAAACGGCGCCAAGATCGTGCGCTTCTCGCTACCGGAATTGAAGCTTGCGCTGCCCGTCTACTATATCATCGCCTGCGCGGAGGCTTCCTCCAACCTCGGCCGTTACGACGGCATCCGCTTCGGGTATCAGGCGAAAAAATACACGACCGTGGACGACATGATCATCACCGTCCGTTCGGAGGCGTTCGGCAAGGAAGTCAAGCGCCGCATCATGCTCGGCTCTTATGTGCTCAGCTCGGGCTATTACGACGCGTATTACAAGAAGGCGAGAAGCCTGCGCGAGCGCATCGTCGGCGCGTTCAGCGCGGCGTTTGAAAAGTGCGACGTCATGCTCGCGCCCACCGCGCCCAACACGGCGTTCCCGCTCCATTATTCGGGCAGCAACATGATCGAAACCTATCTCTCCGACGTCTGCACCGTGCCCGTCAACATTGCGGGCGTGCCGTCCGTCAGCATCCCCTGCGGCACGGATAAGGCGGGCATGCCCGTCGGTATGCAGTTCATCGGCAGAAAGTTCGGCGAGGCGGACATTCTGAACGCCGCCTACTTTTTCGAACAGAACGGCGACAGCGGCGTTCCCGAACCGGAAGGAGGGGGGCAGTTATGAGCGAGAAACGCAAATACGAAATGGTCGTGGGACTGGAAACGCACGTCGAACTCTCCACGAAAACCAAAATATTCTGCTCCTGCACGACGGCGTTCGGCGGCGCGCCCAACACGCACTGCTGCCCCGTCTGCACGGGCATGCCCGGCACCTTGCCCCTTCTGAACAAGAAGGTGGTGGAGTATGCCGTCCGCGCGGGGCTTGCCACGCACGGCAAGATCAATCATCTCTGCCGCATGGACCGCAAGAACTACGTCTATCCCGACCTTCCCAAGGCCTATCAGATCTCCCAGTCTGATCAGCCGATCAGCGTGGGCGGATACGTTGAACTCGACAGCGGCAAGCACATCCGTCTGCATCATATCCATATCGAGGAGGACGCGGGCAAACTCGTGCACGAGAACGGCTCGACGTATATCGACTATAACCGCGGCGGCGTGCCGCTCATCGAAATCGTCTCCGAACCGGATATCTCCTCCCCCGAAGAGGCGAAGGAGTACATGACCAAATTGCAGATCCTGATGCGCTACATCGGCGTATCCGACTGCAAGATGCAGGAAGGCTCCATGCGCTGCGACGTCAACGTATCCCTGCGCCCGTGGGGGCAGAAGGAATACGGCACCCGCGCCGAGATCAAGAACATGAACTCCATGAACTTCGTGGTCAAGGCGCTCAACTATGAGTACGAGCGGCAGGCGGATCTTCTCGACAGCGGCGAAAAGGTCACGCAAGACACCCTCCGTTACGATGAAGAGACGTCCACGACCGCGCTCATGCGCCGCAAAGAGGACGCGCAGGATTACCGCTATTTCCCCGAACCGGACATTCTCTCCTTCCGCATCTCAGACGCGTTCATCGGGAAAGTGCAGGGGGGCATGCCCGAACTTCCCATGGCAAAGAAGAAACGCTATCTTGCGAGCGGCATCTCCGAACAGATCGTGGAGGATCTCTATAAATACAGGCGGGTCACCGATTTTCTGGACGAGACGGTGCGCCTGGGCGGCAACATGCAGAAGGCGGCGACCCTCATCACGGGCACGGTCTATGCGCTGCTCGCCACCGAAGAGGACAAGGAGAATTTCGACATTCCCGTCACGCCCGGGGACTTTGCGCAGCTCGTCAAATATGTGGACGACAACAAAGTGGACTTCACCGTCGCGCGCAAGACCTTGCAGAAGATGGTCAAAGAGGGCGGCAGGCTCTCCGACTATATCAGGGCGTCCGACCTCGAAGACCTGCCCGACGACGTGCTGCGCGAATATTGCGCCCGTGCGATCGCCGAACGCCCGCAGGCAGTCGCCGACTTCAAAAACGGAAGGGATTCCGCCGTCACTTCCTTCTACGGGCCGGTCAAAAAGCAGTTGCAGGGCAGGAACATCAACATCAAACAGATCGACGCCGTCTTGCGCGATTTGCTTTCCAAAATGTAGAAAGCGGTCAAACGGCGGCATCTTTGTGTAATAAAAACAAAGGCGCGGACGGAAAATTCCGTTCACGTCTTTTTTCATGCCGTCATACATTGGAGTATATGAAACTCTCCGTCTGCCTCATCGTCAAAAACGAACAGGCCGTCCTTGCCCGCTGCCTTGCCTGCGCCCAAAAATTTGCCGACGAGATCGTCGTGGCCGACACGGGCTCGGCGGACGAAACGGCCGCCATTGCCCGCGCCTTCACCCCGCACGTCTTTTCTTTCGCCTGGCGGGACGATTTTTCCGCCGCGCGCAATTACGCTTTTTCCTGTGCGCACGGGGACTACCTTATGTGGCTGGACGCCGACGATGTGATAGAGGACGGAGAGGCCGAAAAGATCGTTGCCCTCAAAGCGCGCCTTGCTTCCGCCGATACCTTCATGCTCCGTTACCGTTCGGGCGGGCTTTTTTATTACCGCGAACGCATCGTGCGCAACTGTGAAAACGCCGTCTGGCAGGGACGGGTGCACGAGGCGATCGTGCCCTTCGGCAGGATATCCTATGAGGACATCACCATCACGCATTGCAAGGAAAATACGGGCATGGGTACCCGCAATTTGGATATTTACCGCAAAATGCAGGCGGAGGGGGCTCCCTTTTCCGCACGGGACGAATTTTACTTCGCGCGCGAGCTCTTTTATCATGCGGCATACGGCGAAGCCGCCGCACGGTTCGAAGAATTCCTTGCCCGCCCCGACGGCTGGGCGGAAAATAAGATCTCCGCAAGCGAACACCTTGCGGACTGCTATTTAGCCCTGGGCGAGAAGAAACGGGCGAAGCGGACGCTTTTGAACGGACTGCTCTTTGCCCCGCCCCGCGCCGAACTTCTCTGTAAACTCGGCGGGCTGGCGGCGGAAGAGGGGGACTGGCGGCGGGCGGTCTTTTACTACCGTGCCTGTCTGCTCTGCGAACGGGACGAAACTTCGGGCGGCTTTTTTACGCCCGACTGCTACGGTTTTCTCCCCTATATCGGGCTGTGCGTCTGCTACTCCCGTCTGGGCGACGAAAAAAAGGCGGAGGAATACAACGCTCTGGCGGGCAAATGCAAACCGGACGATCCCGCTTATCTTTATAACGTCCGCTATTTCCGTTCTTTGCATGCGGGGAAGAAAGAATAAAAAAGCAGGCCCCGCGTTTTCGGCGCGGGACCCGCCTCGGATACGATTTTGCGCAGGCAAATGTTTTTCGCGGAAGGGGGAATCCTTCCCTTTTTCTTTGCCTTGTTTATTCGATGACCTCGATCCAGCCCTTGGGTGCCTCGATGCGGCCCATCTGGATGCCCGTGAGGGTGTCGTACAGTTTCTGAATGACGGGGCCCATCTTCTCCATGCCGGAGGGGAAATCGATCTCCTTGCCGTGGTCGAAGATCTTGCCGACGGGTGAAATGACGGCGGCGGTGCCGCATAGGCCGCATTCGGCGAAGTCCTTGACTTCCGAGAAGAGCACTTCGCGGTGCTCCACTTTCATCCCCAGGTAGTGTTCCGCCACATAGCACAGCGAACGGCGGGTGATGGAGGGGAGAATGCTGTCCGACTTGGGGGTGACGATGGTGCCGTCCTTGGTGACGAACAGGAAATTCGCGCCGCCCGTTTCTTCCACCTTGGTGCGCGTCGCGGGGTCGAGGTACATGTTTTCCGCAAAGCCTTCTTTATGCGCCGTCACGATGGCGTGCAGGCTCATGGCATAGTTCAAACCCGCCTTGATATGCCCCGTGCCGCGGGGCGCCGCGCGGTCAAAGTCGGAAACCTTGATGACGATGGGCTTCACGCCTCCCTTAAAGTAGGGCCCCACGGGCGTGGTAAACACGCGGAACTGGTATTCGTTGGCGGGTTTCACGCCGATGACGGCGTCCGAGCCGAACATGTAGGGACGGATGTAAAGGGTCGCACCGCTCCCGTAGGGGGGCACGTAAGCTTCGTTGGCTTTGACGACCTTTTTCACCGCTTCGACGAATTTATCCTTGGGGTACGGGGGCATTTCCAGGCGCAGGGCGGTGTCGTGCATGCGTTCGGCGTTCAGGTCGGGGCGGAAGCACACGATGTGTCCGTGCTGGGTGGTATACGCCTTCAACCCCTCGAAGCAGGTCTGCGCGTATTGCAGCACGCCCGCGCACTCGCTGATGACGACCTTATCGTCCTCGGTCAGCGCGCCCTCGTCCCACGCGCCGTTCTTGTAGTTGGAGACAAAACGGTAGGGGGTCTTGATGTAACCGAAGCCGATGTTTTCCCAATCGATGTTGGCTTTTTGCATATTGAACTCCTTCGGGTACGGAAACGCCGGGGCTCGCCGTATCCTTTGCTGTGATGAAAATAAATTTTTTCTTTTTATTATACCCCCGCCGTGCGTGCTTGTCAAGAGTTGCGCGGAAAAATATTCAAAAAAACAGAGAAAAGGCGCATAAAATGCCTGAAAAAACAGTTGCTAAAACGGCAAGCGTTTGCTATAATATATAGGCATGCACGTCGAGGCGTAGCGCAGTTTGGTAGCGCGCTTGGTTCGGGACCAAGAGGTCGTGGGTTCGAATCCCGTCGCCTCGACCAGAAAAGCGGGTTTTTAGGTCAAAAACGGCTTGAAAACCCGCTTTCGTTTTTTTTTTGATGTTCAATCGCATGTTTTTTCGTCGCGACGTCTACGGCAAAGACAAAAAGGCATCGAAGTTTCAATAAAACAGGCCTGTTACAGGGAAACAGACAGAGAAATTTTCAAACTTCGCGGAAAAGCCGAAAAGACGGGATCTATTGTTACCGATTACAAGGATTTATCCCTGACCCCGTTAACCGCTTTGAATATGAACGGACAAACGATAGTAAGTACGGCAACTCTTATAGAAGTTCTTCATCTGTCAGAACAAAAATCGGAAATCTTAAACGGCTGCATGAACAGAATGATGCAATCACAAGTTTGCGCCGCACCCGGCATCGGCAGAGGGACGATCGATCGCAGAACGGCGGGCATCCGCCGGCGATAGTATGCTCATTTCGGTCCTCTGATAGCATAAATTAAAATAGTATGCAGTAAAAATTTATAGAATTCTAAAAGACGGCAGGTGCGCGCCGTCTTTTCTGATTTCGTCTTGATCTCAGACATGCCCCATGGCAACGAGGTGTTTGTTGACGTTTGGAAATTTATTAAAATTGTATCTTGACAAATGCCCCCGGTGTGGATATAATAAAGGAGATTTAGATTTTAATCGGTTTTAGAGGGCGACGTTAGCGGCGTTCGTTCGGCAAAAAACATCTGTCTTCGGGAAAGGAGGGGTAAAATGATTTATAAAATGGCGATCGTGGAGGACGAAGCCGCCGCCGCGAAGGAACTGCGCACCATGATGGAGCGGTACAGAACGGAGAATGCTCCCATGGACGAATATCGCGTGTCCGTTTTTTGTGATGCGTACAATTTTCTCGTGAAACGGGAAGTGTACGACATTGTCTTTCTCGACATTCAGATGGAAGGCATGAACGGCATGCAGGCGGCGCGGGAGATACGCAAAAAGGATGAAAACGTGCTCATTGTGTTCGTCACCAATATGGCGCAGTACGCTTTGGAGAGTTATGAAGTGCATGCCTATGATTTTATTCTGAAACCGCTCACATACGGCAACTTTTACATGAAGTTCCGCCGCATATTGAAACAACTCGCACACAAATCGACGGACGCCGTCTGCACGCTCTCCACGCGCTTTGAAAAGCGGCGGGTCAGGGTATCGGATATCGTGTACATCGAAATCAGCCAGCACGACCTCGTCTTTCACATGGCGGACGAGAGTGAAATACATATCACGGGTACGATGAACGAATGGGAGAAGAAACTCGAGTCCCACCATTTTGCGCGGTGCAATGCCTGTTATCTCGTCAATATGCGCTACATCACCGCGCTTTACGGGGAATATCTTGTAGCGGGCGGGCACGAATTGCGCATCAGCCGCTCCAAAAAACAATCTTTTCTGTCCGAGTTCGCAAAGTACGGCGGAGGCAGTAAATGACGGAAACGATCGTTGCTTTCGGGCTCATGGTGATCGAACTTCTCGCCGCGGAGTTTGTGTTCGGGCGCTTTCTTGAGCGTAAGCCGTATTTTTATCTCCGCTTTTTCGGTTCGGCGCTCGTCTGTTTGGTTACAGCCTTTTGGATCGAAATCATTTACAGTCTTTTGACGGGGACTGAATTTACATACGAGGGCGTCAGCGGCTGGCAGGATTCCCTGTTCAAGTTCATCTACTATGTGGTCGTGTTCGTCATGACCATTGCCGCCGTGCGGTATAGTTACCGCGGTTCCATGTGGGCGGTGCTTCTCTATTGCTCGGGCGGGTATGCCATGCAGCACATTGCCAAAAATCTCTGTTCGCTCATCGGCGTTACGGTGATCGTCTGCGGACTGCCGCCCGTCAACATCTGGCTCTCCTTTCTCATCGAGATCGCCGTCTGCGCTCTGCTCTATACGGCGATATATTTTCTCTTTATCCGCCGCCGCAATCCGCCCGATCTGAAAAAGGACATCCGCGGCAAAGTGCTCCTTTTCCTCGCCGTCATTTTTATTTGCATCGTCATCTCCCGCTTTACGACGGACAATCCCGACCGCGACGTGCTTGCGCAGGTCGCCGAATCGGTTGCCGCCATCGTCAATTGCGTATTCATCCTCTCCAATCTCTTCGATATGACGGACAGGGATAAGGCGCAGAGCGACATGCAGATCATGAAGGAGCTTTTGCGCCGGGAAAAGGAGCAGTACAAACTGACGAAGGAGAACATCGATCTCATCAACATCAAATGCCACGATCTGAAACACCAGATCCAGGCGCTGCGGCAGAATGCCTCCGAGCCGTACATCAAGAAGATCGAGGACGCCGTCATGTTCTACGACTCCGTCGCCAAAACGGGCAACGACGTTCTGGACGTCATTCTCACCGAAAAGACGCTGCTCTTCGAGCAGAACCGCATCACTTTCACCTGTATGGCGCGCGGGGAAGACCTCTCCTTCATGGACGATATGGACATCTATTCTCTTTTTGGCAACGCTCTCTCCAACGCCTTCGAGCGGGTAAAACTCATCGAAGACGAGAGCCGCCGCTGCATATCGGTCAACGTGAACGCCTCCGACTGCGTGCTTTTCATCCACATCGAAAACTTCTATGACGGACAGGTGCATTTTGAGGACGGTCTGCCTGCGACGGACAAGGACCGAAACTATCACGGGTTCGGTATGAAGAGCATGGATTATATCGCCCGCCGCTATAACGGTTGCATGACCGTTTCTGCGGAAGACGGCATTTTCAGTCTCGATTTCGTCTTTCCGCTGCCCGTTAAAGGGGAAAAGGAAGGGGCGGAAAAGGTAGAAGCCGCGACGTAAGTTGCGGCTTTTTGCATATCCGCGGCGATACCGCCGCTTTTGCAAGTTATGTTTTTTCATCGCCCAGTTATGAAAGTGACGTTGACTTTTTTTCGGTTGCGTTTTATGATGGGGGCGCAACCGGATAACGGGGGCGAAAAAAAATTTTTTGGAGGTTTTTATGCAAAATCTTAATGCTTTGAAGGAGGTAGCCGTATGAGCGCGACGGTGAAACGCACGGTAAAAAAGAAGAGCAAGTTGTTCAGCCGCACGCTTTGGACGGTGGTCACTTCGCTTTGCGCTCTGTTGCTGGCGGTCTTCATCGTGGGGACTTTCATTGCCGTCAATTTTGCTTCGGCGGCAATCAACATGGTGTTCGGCGTCGATCCGACCCGCGTCGTCGGCGAAACGGAAAACATGCGTTTTGAGTCCGATTGGGCGGACGTCAACGGTAAGGGACTGTTCATCGAGGATAAGATCATGATCCGCAAAGCGGCGGCGGAAGGCATGACCCTGCTCTGGAACAAGCCGATCGAAGACGGCAGCGATGCGTTGCCTCTCCCCGAGGGCAGCTGGGTCAGCACGTTGAGCCACTCTGCCGTGGACATTGCCGAATGCGGCGGCGGTTCGGGCGCTATCGATGATAATAACACATTGCCCAAGGAAGGCCGCGTTACGACGCTGCGGGATGCTTTGAACCGGTACTACGCCGTCAACAACGAACTTTGGCGTTTCTATGAGAGCGGTGCGGGGTCGTCGTATTCGCGGCGGACGCATCGTCCCTGGCCCAATGCAAATACGTCGTGGTATGTCAACGAAGTGCCCTGGAGCGTCTATACGTCCAACGGCATCACCGACACTTTTGCCGAATACGGCGACGCCGCCATCGTTGTCATTTCGCGCGTCGGCGGCGAAAACAGCGATCTGTACAAAAGTTCGGAAGTTTCCCTCGAACAGGGCAGCTATCTTGCCCTGACGCAGGAGGAAAAGGATTTGCTGAACGAAGTCTGCAAGTACCGTGAACAGAACGTCTTCAAGCGCGTGATCCTCGTCGTCAATACGGGCAACACCATTCAGTTCGGCGACTTTGCGCCGTATATCGACAACATCGACGCCGCCATCTATATGGGACAGGCGGGGACTTCGGGCGTCAACGCGCTGGCGGAACTCCTCGTCGGCAACGAAAATCCTTCCGGCAGGCTGGCGGATACGTTGGCATACAATGTGTTCGCACATCCGTCCACGGAGGATGTGCCGACCGATTCTTACAGCAACTTCAATAGCCCGTCTTGCGGCAATTGGGATCATTCCCGGCATTATACGGTGTATCAGGAAGGTATCTATGTCGGGTACAAATATTTCGAGACGAGATATATGGACGGCGTTCTCGATGCCGAGGGGACCAACGCGCTTTCGACGGCGGGCGCCAAAAATTCGGCTTCCGGCTGGAATTACGATGAAGAGGTGGCGTTCCCGTTCGGTTACGGCGGCAGTTACACCGATTTCACCTGGAGCGACTTCAAGCAGGAGAAAGTCGGCGACAATTACGAAATTTCCGTGACCGTCACCAACAACGGCCCGGTCGCGGGCAAGGAAGTCGTGCAGGTCTATCTCTCCAAGCCGTATACCGAGCACGACAAGGAGAACGACATCGAAGTGGCGGGCGTGGAGCTGGTCGGATTTGCCAAGACCGACAAACTCGCTCCCAAGGCCGGCCAGACGGTGAAGGTCACCGTTCCCGCCGAATCGTTCAAGACGTACGACGCGAACTACGATAACGGCGACGGTACATACGGCAGGTACGTCGTGGAAGCGGGCGACTATTATCTCACGGCGGCGACCGACGCGCACGTGGCGGCAAACAACGTGCTTTCCGCCCGCGGAGAAACGCCTTCCGGTCAGAAACTGATGACGGGCGAGGCAAGGGACGCGGGGCTGTCCGGCGCGTTCGCCGCAAAACTTTCCCTCAGTGAGGACGCAACGACGTATGCCGTGTCCACGCAGACGGGAGAAAAGGTCTATAACCAGCTCGACGGCATGGACATCAACCGCTATGAGAACCGTGGCACCAATCAGGTGACCTACCTTTCCAGGCAGGATTGGCAAGGCACTTATCCCAAGGACTTGCAGCTTGTGTCCAACGACGCGCTGGGCGCGGATCTTGCGCAGTCCTTTGTGGAGCCGAAAGACGCCACGGCGGAAAATCCCATGCCGACTTACGGCAAATTTGCCAGCGGTTCCACGACCGGCAAACCGGACGTTGAAAACGGCGACCTCGTCGCCTTTGACT
>JAGHJP010000027.1 GCA_017886575.1 Clostridia bacterium | reverse complement strand
GCCATGAAGATCGCGCCGAGGAAGAGGCCGCCCGAGAGAATGCTCGGCAGGAACACTTCGAAGCTCTGATAGATGATCATGGTCGTCACACCCGTCGCGGCGATGTAGATAAGCGGATATTTCCAATCGATGACCTTGCGCACGATGAGGTAGATATAGCCGGCGAGCAGGGCGAGTTTGCAGGTTTCGCCGATGCAGCCGGGAACGCCGTAGCCGAGGAAGAGTTTCCAAAGCTCCGTGTTCATCACGCCGTCATTTGTCAAAAAGTCGGTGAGCGGCGTGGAACCCGTAATGACCGTTCCCGCTCCCTCGGCAAAGTTTGCGCCCAGCCAGCCGCTTGCAACGATGGTCGGGAAGGCGATGAAGGCGAAGATCCTGCCGGCAAGGGCGGGGTTGACGATGTTTCGGCCCGTGCCGCCGAAGAGCATCTTCGCGACGCCCACGGCAAACGCGCCCGAGAGGAGGCATATGTACCAATCGGTCTGACTGCCGAAGCACATCCCGAGGAGAAGTCCCGTCACGACGGAAGTCAGGTCGAATTGCGCCAGGATCTCCCGGAAGGTCTTTTTGCGGATCAGGAGCCAGATGACTTCGGTGAGGACGGCGGACAGGACGGTCAGGACGAGCACGAGCACGGCGCGCCAGCCGAAGTATATGCAGCCCATGACGGCGGCGGGGAGCAGGGCGATGAGGACGTCCAGCATGATGCGCCGCGTGGTCAGGGAAGATTTCTGATGCGGAGAATGTTCGATAAAAACCTGTTCCATGTTCTTTCTCCTTTACTTCAACTCGCGCAGTTTGGCTTTGGCGGTGCGCACGCTCTGCACGATGGGGCGCTTGGCGGGGCACACATAGGCGCAGGAGCCGCATTCGATGCAGTTGAGCACGCCGCCCCGGTCGCGCGCGCCCTCGTAGTCCTCGTTCTGCGTGTAGAAGTCGATGTCCATGGGCATGAGGTGCATGGGGCAGGCGCGTGCGCAACGGCCGCAGCTGATGCAGGGGGTGGGCAGCCTGCCGTCGATCTCCTTTCTCGTCAGCGCCAGGACGCCCGATGTGGCTTTTTTGGTGACGACGTTCAGGTCGGAAACGGCAACGCCCATCATCGGGCCGCCGTCCACGACCATCGCGCAATTTTCTTCCAAACCGCACCGATCCAATATGTATGCAAAGGAAGTGCCGTTGGGCACGAGCAGGTTTTTAGGGTCTTTCACCGCGCCGCCCGATACGGTCAGCACCCGCTCGAAGAGTGGCTTGCCGAGCTCGACGGCTTCATACACCGCATAGGCGGTGGCGACGTTCTGCACCACGCAGCCGACGTCGGCGGGCAGTTTGCCGCAGGGGACTTTGCGCTTGGTGCAGGAGTAAATGAGGTGTTTTTCCGAACCCATGGGGTAGCGTTCCCGCAGGGGAACGGTGATAACGTCCTCTTCGGCGGAAAAACGTTCGATGCAGTCGGGCTTGTTCTTTTCGATGCCGACGTATATCTTTTCCACGCCGAGGGCGGTGGCGAGATAGCGGATGCCCCGCAGCAATTCGGCGTATTTTTCCAGCATCAGGCGGTAATCGCAGGTGAGATACGGTTCACACTCCGCGCCGTTGATGATGAGCGTGTCCACGGGCGTCTTGGGCGTCACCTTGACATAGGTCGGGAACGCTGCGCCGCCGAGGCCTACGATGCCCGCTTCGCGGATGCGGCTCAAAATGTTCTCCTTTGTCTTTTCCGTGACGGGCGGGAGAAAGGCGCGCGTATATTGCCCGTCGTTCTCGATGACGACGTACTGCGCGGAAGCGCCGCGGTCGTCCCTGCGCGTTTCCAACGCCTTCACCGTCCCGCTCACGGGCGAAAAGATGTTCGCGCTGACGGGGCCGTCCGCACGGGCGATGAGCTGCCCCTGTGCGACGGCGTCGCCCGGCTGCACGACGGGTTGCGCCGGCTTTCCGATGTGCTGCGACATGCAGACCGCCACCGCGTCGGGCGCGGGGAGGACTTCCACGGGCAGATCCCTGGATGCCGTTTTTTTGTCCGCCAAAGCGACGCCGTGGCGGAGCAGGTTGCCTTTTATCTGCATACTATCAATGACCTCCGTAAAAGAGATGAAATCGTGCCGTAAGAGCGGCGTTTTGCCGCCGCGATATACCGTGAAACCATCACATAACGTTTATTATATAATAAGGAAAAAGGAAAATCAAATAAAATCGGATAGAAAAATATTATACGGCGGATAATAGACCGTTATATTTTCTCATTCTTTCCGTGCGGGGCGCCTTTATTTGCCGGTTTCGTCGTGTTCCCGCGCTTTTTCGGCGGGAGAGGAAAAAGGCGCGCCATCCTCCGGAAGGAGGAGCGGGGCGGGATAGACTGCTTTCAGGGGAACGATCCTGACGGCGGCTACCGTCAGGACGCCGACAACGAGTCCCGAAAGCACGCCCGCAAGGAGTAAAATGGGCAAATAGCCAAACACGCCCGCGTTGGATGTGAGAAGGGCGTATACGGCAAGTTGCACCGTGTTGTGCAGGCAAGCGGAAAACGCGCTGACGGCGACGACGGTGATCTTCCGGGAAAAGAATTTGAAGAGCAGAGAGGACGCCGTGAGGGCGACGACGCCCGCCGTCAGGCTATACAAAAGGGCGGAGACGTTGCCGCCGAACACGCCGCCGAGCACAGTGCGCAAGATCAGAACGACAAACGCCTCGGCAGGCGAAAACCATACCAGCGCCAGCAGGGTGAAGAGGTTGGAAAGCCCCGGTTTTGCCCCCGGAACGAACAGGGGCGGCAGCAGATTTTCCAGCAAAAAGGAGAGGAGACCCAGCGCCGTGAGTACGGATAAAATCGCCAATTTTTTAGCGGAAAATTGCATATATTTCATCATACGAAAATTATAACAGAAAAAAACCGTAAGGTCAAGGTTATTTTTTCATATTTTTCGCGTGAATTCTGTTTTTTTCGCGCGGACGACACAGAAAAAGCGAAAAGGAGAATTCTATCGAAAAATGCGATGTACTATGTCTGACATAATAATATATGTTTTCTTCCCGTTCCCGCGGCGTTGCTTTGCGTTTTTTGATGCGGCGGGGCGGAAAGCGGCAAGTTCTTAAAATCGCTCGGGGGACGGCCTGCTTATTCTTTGACTTTTTTGCGGGGCGGTGGTATAATAAAAACATGGAAAGAGCAACGGACAACCTCATTCTCATCGGAATGCCCGCCTGCGGCAAGAGCACGGCGGGGGTGCTGGCGGCAAAGACGCTCGGCTACGGATTCATCGACAGCGACCTCGTCATCCAGACGCAGGAAAAAAAGCTCCTGTCCGAGATCATCGAAGAACGCGGCATGGAAGGGTTCATCGACGTGGAAAACCGCGTCAACGCCGCCATTTGGGCGGAACGTTGCGTCATCGCCACGGGCGGCAGCGTCATTTACGGCGCGGAGGCGATGGAGCACCTCAAAAGCATCGGCTCGGTCATCTATCTGAAAGTGTCTTTCGAAGAGATCGAGCGGCGGCTCGGCAACATCATTCTCGGCCGCGGCGTGGTCATCCGGCGGGGCGAATCCCTGCGCGATCTCTACGATGAGCGCGTACCGCTCTATGAAAAATACGCCGACTATACGATCGACTGCGACGCGCACGGCGTGGAAGAGACCGTGCACGCCGTCTGCGCGCTTGCGGAAAAAATCGGGGACAAGCGGGAATAACGGATACATAATAATAAATAAAGCGGAAACGCCGTTTTGTTTTTTTACGGCGTCGTTCCGAAAATTTATGAAGAATCAAGGAGGATAATTATACTATGAGAGCGGCCATTTACGGCGCGGGCGCGATGGGCACGGTGCTCGGCGCATATATCGCGCGGGCGGGCAAACAGATCGACCTCATCAACCGCAACCGCGCGCATATCGAAGCCATGAAGAAGGAGGGTGCGCACGTCGTCGGCACGGTGGATTTCGTCCAGCCGGTCACGGCGCTCCTGCCCGAAGAGATGACGGGGAAATACGATCTCATTTTTCTCATGACCAAGCAGAGCGACAATGCGCGCATCGTCGCGTTTCTGAAAGATCACCTGAGCGAAAACGGCGTCATCTGCACCATGCAGAACGGGCTGCCCGAAGCGCTCATCGCGGAGATCATAGGCGCGGACAACACCTACGGCTGTGCCGTCGCCTGGGGTGCGACCTTTCTCGGCGAGGGGAAGAGCGAACTGACTTCCTCGCCCGAGGCGCTCACTTTCTCTCTGGGCGCCTACGGCAAGGCGGACGGGCGGCTCGGCGAGATCAAGGCCTATCTCGAATGTATGGGGCCCGTGACGGTCGAGGAGAACTTCATCGGCGCGCGCTGGTCCAAACTGCTCATCAACGCCGCCTTTTCGGGCATCTCTACCTTCACGGGGCTGACCTTCGGGGAGATCGCAAAACATAAGACGGGCAAGCGCGTCGCGCTCGAAGTCATTCAGGAGTGCATACGCGTCGCCGCCGCGGCGAACATCGAGATCGAACCCATCCAGGGGCATGACATCGAAAAACTGCTCGGCTACCGCGGCGCTGTCAAAAAGGCGCTCGCGCTCTTCATTCTGCCCATTGCCATGAAGAAGCACGCGGCGCTCATCTCCAGCATGCTGCAATCCCTGCGGCAGGGCAAGAAATGCGAGATCGATTACATAGACGGCGTCGTCTGCGACTTCGGCAGAAAATACGGCGTCGTGACGCCCGTCTGCGACAAGATCTGCGCATTGGTGCATGAGATCGAGGACGGCAAGCGGCAGATCGCGACGGACAATTTGCGGGAATTTTCCGCACTCATCGGATAAATGAGATAGACGCGATTGAAACGAAGGGGGATAAGATGAAGTTCAAAAGAATATTGGCGGTCGTCTTATCGGTCGTTTGTCTGAGCGGATTATTTTTGTTCGGCGGATGTCAGACGGAAGCGGAAAGAGTTGAGGCAAATTCGTTTGTGGACGGGTATTTTAAGTATTACTATATAAAGCAAACGGACAGTTATGCGATCGTTGGTGACGGTGACATACCATATCCCGAAACGCTTGCAATTCCGGCGTATTATAAAGGAAAAGAGATAACAGATGTGTATTACCAAGTACAGACAGGAATAATTGCGGGAAATAAATATTTAGGCCCGTCTTTGCTCGGTGTGGAAACAGTTTGGGTCCCTTACACATTTATTAAGCAATCACAATTTTTTAAGTTTGTTGATGAATATTACAATCTTTCAGGGTATGAAGATGTACAATTAGGTAGTCCGCAAAAATACTTTATTATTTGCAATGCGCATATTACTCGATTAAGTACGATACCGCATGGAGGAAATTATCCCAAAATATTATATTATACTCCGATATTTTATAAAAAATCGATATATGGTATCACAGATAAATATGAATATGTTCGAGAGTGGAATAGCGGCACAGGTCGCTACCAAATAGCAAACACATCGTATATGTTTAACTATGACGGAGCACCAAACGACGGATATTTCTTTATCAATGACTTTGAAAGAGGCGGCTTGATTGAAGATACGCCCTATGCGCCGCAGCGGGACGGATATACTTTCGGCGGCTGGTATAAAGAAGCGGAATGTATCAACAAATGGGATTTTGCAACGGACAGATTGCCCGAAGCGACCTATGACGAAGAGGGATATGTAACAGATTTTGTGGAAACGAAGCTTTATGCTGCGTGGATAAGAAATTAAATCAGAGGCAAATATGGAAGAAAAAAACTATACGATCGCGTTGCTCATCGACTCGGACAATGTTTCTTCAAAATATCTGAACGCGCTGATGAAGGAGCTCATCGCCCTCGGTAGGGTGACCTACAAGCGCATGTACGGGGACTTTACCACGCCTGCCAAATCGGGCTGGCGGGACCTCGTCAACCAGTTTTCCATCATGCCCGTGCAACAATATTCCTATACGACGGGCAAGAACGTGACCGATTCCAAGATGATCATCGACGCGATGGACATCCTGTATACGGGCAACGTGGACGCCTTCTGCCTCATGTCGAGCGACAGTGACTTTACAGGGCTCGCCAAGCGGCTCAAAGAGTCCAATATGTTCGTCATCGGCGCGGGGGAGAATAAGACGCCCGGCTCCTTCATCAATGCCTGCGACCGCTTTTTCAAGCTGGACAGCCTGACGCGCCACGGCCGCAAGCCGGAAAAAGAGAAGGAGAAGGAAAAGGAGCGCGCCGCGGAGGAAGAGCCGCCGCAGGCGAACGGGAAGAAGGCAAAAGCATCTTCCGCCCAGCCGTCCCGGACGGGAACGGCTTCGGGTCAGGGGCAGAACGCCGCGCGCAAGAAGGCGCAGGAGATAAAGGAGACAAAGCCCTCGAAGGGCACGCCCGTGCCCGCGCCGAGAGAGGAGCGCGACGAGGAACCGGAACGGCATGAGGAGGAAGATCCTTTCATCCCGCGCGAAGAGATCGAAGATTTCGTCGTATCCCTTCTGGAAGGGAGCGACCGCACCGAACTGCCGCTCGCGTTCATCATGCAGAAGATATTTCAGGCGTATCCCGATTTCGAGCCCAAAGATTACGGCGTCAGCAAGGCGAGCAAATTCTTCGAGGGCAAGAAGTTTTCCCAAAAGAAGAAGGGCACCGAGGTGCTCATCAGCCTGAAAGACGACGCATGAAAAAGGCGGCGCATGCCGAACATAAAAAATAATCCGGAGAAAAACGACAGAATATGGATCTGAACAAACTTGCGGACGCGCTCATCCCCGACGATGACCTGCAACCGCCCGCCTATTACGAAGAAAAATATCCCCCGCGCGCAATGAAAAAGGGCGCGGAAGTCACCCGCCTCGCGCCCAGTCCCACGGGGTTCATGCACCTGGGGAACCTGTACGTCGCGCTGGCGAACGAGCGCATCGCCCACGGCAGCGGCGGCGTCCTGTATCTGCGCATCGAGGACACCGACAGCAAGAGGAAAGTGGAGGGCGCGGTGGACGTCATTCAATCTTCCCTGCGCTATTTCGGCATCGATTTCGACGAAGGAGCGGAGATCGGCGGGGAATACGGGCCCTATTACCAGCAGCAGCGCGCCAAAATTTACCGCGCGTATGCCAAGGAGCTCATCCGCCGCGGCAGGGCGTATCCCTGTTTCTGTACGGAGGAAGAACTTGCTGCCGTGCGCGAAAAGCAGACGGAAAACAAACTTCTGCCCGGTTATTACGGCGAATTTGCCAAGTGCCGCGACCTCTCCGAGGCGGAGATCTATCAAAACCTCGCCGCGAACAAGCCGTACGTCATCCGTTTCCGTTCGGAGGGGGACGTCGAAAAAAAATCCGTTTTTCACGACGAGATCAAGGGGGAGATCACGGTCACCGAGAACAATCAGGACGTCGTCATCTTAAAATCGGACGGCATCCCGACCTATCATTTCGCGCATGTCATCGACGATCACCTCATGCGCACGACCCTCGTCATCCGCGGGGAGGAATGGCTGGCGTCCCTGCCCATCCACATCGAGCTTTTCAAGGCGCTCGGGTTCCGCATGCCCCGCTACGGGCACAACTGCTCCATCCAGAAGATCGATGAGACGGACGGGACGAGGCGGAAACTCTCCAAGCGCAAGGATCCCGAAGCCTCCCTCGTCTTTTACCGCGAAGAGGGGTATCACCCGCTGGCGGTCAGGATCTATCTCATGACCCTGCTCAACTCCAATTTCGAGGAATGGCATCTCAAATTCCCCGACAAGCCCGTCGAAGAATTCCGCTTTTCCATCGCCAAGATGGGTAAAAGCGGCGCGCTCTTCGACCTCGACAAACTCAACGACGTGTCCAAGGACGTCCTCGCCCGTCTCTCCGCCGGGGAGATGGCGGACTTCTTGCAGACATGGGCGGAGGGCTACGGCACGGCGGAGCAGCAGAGCTGGCTGACCGACCGGGACTACCTGTTGCAGGTGCTCGCGCTGTGCATGGGCGTCGGCGCCAAAAAGCGCAGAAAGGACTTCGTCACGGCAAAACAGGCGGCGGACGTCATCTCCTATTTCTTCCGCGCCGAGGAGAACCCCGCGTTCCGTGCGGATGGGGAAACGGTGAAAGCCGTCCTGCAAAACTTCATGGCGGTCTACGATCCCGCGGACGACAACGCCGCCTGGTTCGACAAGCTGAAAAAAGTCGCCGGCGCGCTCGGCTTCGCCTCCGACATGAAGGCGTACAAAGCCGCGCCCGAAAATTACCGAGGAAACGTGAGCGACGTCGCGGAGATCGTGCGCGTCGCGCTGACCGGACGCGCCAATACGCCCGACCTGTGCACGATCATGCGCATCCTCGGAGCGGAGGAGTGCCGCCGCCGCGTCGCGGGCGTCGTTGCGAACGTGTGACAAAAATTTTGTTTTATAATATTTTGTTATACTCGGAATAGAAAAGCTTAAAGTCTCCATATTAAAAATGAATACTATATATTGTCCCTATATACTTGACAAGACCACAATATATAGTGTATAATGAAGGCACTCTCCCGTGGAAGGACTGCGGGGGAGAGTTTTTACCGAGGGAGATGCAGCCGTTATGAAGATCATCAAGAGGAACGGGGAAGAAACGGTTTTCGACGAAGAGAAGATCGTGAACGCCATCAAGAAGGCGAACAAGGAAGTGTTCGACGGCGATAAGCTGACGGAAGAGGAAATACAGGCGATCGCGGACACCGTCACGGACAAGGGGCGCAGCATGATCCGCGCGCTCAACGTGGAGGAGATCCAGGACTTTGTCGAGAACGAGATCATGCGGCTCGGCAAATTTGCCTTGGCGCGCAAGTACATCACGTACCGCTATTCGCGCGCCCTTGCCAGAAAGACCAACACCACGGACGACCGTATTTTGAGCCTCATCGAATGCAACAACGAAGAGGTCAAGCAGGAGAATTCCAACAAAAACCCCACGGTCAACAGCGTGCAGCGCGACTATATGGCGGGCGAGGTGTCCAAGGATATCACCACCCGCATCCTGCTGCCGCCCGACATCGTGCGGGCGCATGAGGAAGGACTCATCCATTTCCATGACAGCGACTATTTTGCCCAGCACATGCACAACTGCGATCTTGTCAACTTGGAGGATATGCTCCAGAACGGCACGGTCATTTCGGGCACGCTCATCGAAAAGCCTCATTCTTTCTCTACGGCATGCAACATCGCCACGCAGATCATCGCGCAGGTGGCGTCCAATCAGTACGGCGGGCAGAGCATTTCGCTCACCCATCTCGCGCCCTTCGTGCAGGTGAGCCGCGAGAAGATCAGAAAGGGCGTGGAGGAGGAGCTGCGCCTGCTCGGCGTCGAGAACGAAGAAGCGGCAAAGGAGATCACCGAAAAGCGTCTGCGCGAGGAAGTGCGCAAGGGCGTGCAGATGATCCAGTACCAGGTCGTGACCCTTTTGACGACCAACGGCCAGGCGCCGTTCGTCACGGTGTTCATGTACCTCGGCGAAGCGCGGGAAGGCCGCGAGCGGGAAGATCTCGCCATGATCATCGAGGAAACTTTGAAGCAGCGTATCCAGGGCGTCAAGAACGAAAAAGGCGTCTGGATCACGCCCGCTTTCCCCAAGCTCATCTATGTCCTCGAAGAGAACAATATCCACGAGGACAGCCAATATTGGTATCTGACGAAACTCGCGGCAAAGTGCACGGCGAAGCGCATGGTGCCCGACTACATCTCCGAAAAGATGATGCTCAAATACAAGATCGACAAGAACGGCGAAGGGCATTGCTATACCTGCATGGGCTGCCGCAGTTTCCTGACGCCCTATGTGGACGAAAATGGTAAGCCTAAGTACTACGGCCGTTTCAACCAGGGGGTCGTCACCATCAATCTTCCCGACGTCGCGCTCTCTTCGGGCGGGGATATGGATAAATTCTGGGAGATATTCGACGAACGCCTGGAACTCTGTCACCGCGCTCTGATGTGCCGTCACAACCGTCTGAAAGGCACGCTCTCCGACGCCGCGCCCATCCTTTGGCAGTACGGCGCGCTCGCGCGGCTCAAAAAGGGCGAGCCCATCGACAAACTGCTCTACGGCGGCTATTCGACCATTTCGCTCGGCTATGCGGGGCTGTACGAATGCGTGAAGTACATGACGGGCAAATCGCACACCGACGAGGAGGCAAAGCCGTTCGCGCTCGCCGTCATGCGGCACATGAACGATAAGTGCAAGGAGTGGAAAGCCGAGCACAACATCGACTTTTCCATCTATGGCACGCCGCTTGAAAGCACGACGTATAAATTTGCGAAGGCGCTCCAGAAGCGGTTCGGCATCATCGAGGGCGTGACGGACAAGAACTACATCACCAACAGCTATCACGTGCACGTCTCCGAAAAGATCGACGCGTTCACCAAGCTGAAATTCGAATCGGAATTCCAGTCTCTTTCGCCCGGCGGCGCCATTTCGTATGTGGAAGTGCCCAACATGCAGAACAATATTCCCGCCGTGCTCGAAGTCATGAAGTTCATCTACGACAATATCATGTACGCTGAGCTGAATACCAAGAGCGACTACTGCCAGGTCTGCGGCTATGACGGCGAGATCAAGATCGTCAAGGATAAGGACGGCAAGCTGGTCTGGGAATGCCCCAAGTGCGGCAACCGCGACCAGAGCAAGATGAACGTCGCCCGCCGCACCTGCGGCTACATCGGCACGCAGTTCTGGAACCAGGGCAGAACGCAGGAGATACAGGACAGGGTGCTGCATTTGTGATAGAAACCGCCTGCTTCGGAAAGCGGAAGCGGGTATACAAAACAAAACTTGCCGGAAAGGGCGGGGGAAGATGAGGGCATGAATTACGCTACCATCAAAAAATGCGACATTGCGAACGGAGAGGGAGTCAGAGTATCTCTCTTCGTTTCGGGTTGTACGCATCGTTGCAAGAATTGCTTCAACGCCGTGGCGTGGGATTTTTCCTACGGCGAACCGTTCACCGCCGCGACAGAAGAGGAAATTTTCGCCGAATTGAAAAAAAGTTACATCAACGGCTTATCCCTTTTGGGCGGCGAGCCGTTCGAACCGCAGAACCAGCGGGCACTCCTGCCG
>JAGHJP010000002.1 GCA_017886575.1 Clostridia bacterium | reverse complement strand
GATATAGTATTCATAGAGTAACAGCCTCGTTTGTTTGGTTTTTTTTGGTGATTAAACTATATCACAAACTTCTTGGCTTGTTACTCTTTTTTTATCATCTTTGTCTCATATCTATTGTAATCATACAAAAGAAAATTTCGAAAAACTATTGACAAACTTTTCCGCAACTTGTATAATATAGACAATCAATCTTTATGTTAAGGAGATGTTATTATGAAGTCATTGGAAAAACTTTTCGACATCATCGGCGAAATTTTGGCGGTCGTCCTGGTCATTACCTGGGCGGTGCTCATTCTGAATGCGAATTTCGGCTTTTTGGATGAGGTGCCCGTCCTCTACAACATTTTGTCCGTCATTCGCAACTACGGCGGATTGGTGCTCATCGCGGTGGTCGGGCTGGAAGCCATCAGCAAGCGCAACATCATCTTTAAGATCATCTTTCTTGCATTGCTCGCGCTCATCGTGGTTTTCCTCTTCTTCCCTGAAACGTACAGCCAGTTCATTCAGATGCTTCCCGTATAACGGAAGGAAAATCATTTCGGCAAATCGCGGCGGCGGCTTTTTGAAAGCCGCCGCTTTTGCGTGAAAAAGGTCAAAATTGTACTTTGCAGGAGGAGAAAAATCATGCCGCAAAAATATGCCGTCGATAAGAGTTTCGGGCTTTGGGCGCACTTCGTTCCGCCCCTCTCCCGCTGTGCGATCGCTTTTGCGCGGGCGTTCCTGATCGTCTGCCCCAAGGGTATCGGTGGCAGGGGCATGCGGGCGGAAAAACTCAAAATTGCCGGCAGGTCCGCCCTGCTCCTGTCGCCGGAACGGGCGCAGGAAGGGCGGAAAAGCGAAAAAGCCCTTCCCTGCCTCGTGTACTTCCACGGCGGCGGTTTCGTGTTCAAGGCCGCGCCCTACCATTACCGCAACGCGGCGGTCTATGCCGTCGGCGCGGGGTTCAAGGTGCTGCTCATCGACTACCGCCTCGCCCCGAAAGACGCATACCATGCCTCGGCGAAAGACTGCTTTGCCGCTTATCTCTTTGCCGCGGAGCAGGCGGAAAAATACGGCATCGATCCCGCGCGTATTGCCGTCGGCGGAGACAGCGCGGGCGGCTGTCTGGCGGCAGAGACGGTCCGCCGCGCCCCGCCGAGATCCCGCCACCGGACTGCCGCGCCCGCCGTTCTGCGCCGCCCTCGAAGAGCCTCCGGCGCGGTAGGAAAAAAGGCAGTCCAAAGCGACTGCCTTTGAGAAAAACAACAAGGACTTTATTTGGGGTGTTTTTGGGTGTTTTCTAAAAAAAGAGAGTTTTTTTAAGAAAAATGTGCTGTTTTCGCTGTTTTTCTCGCGTTTTTTGGTGCGGATAACAGGGTTCGAACCTGCACGGTTTCCCAACGGATTCTAAGTCCGTCTTGTCTGCCAATTCCAACATATCCGCAAACATATCATGATTTATTATATCCCTTTTCGCCGCCTTTGTCAATTCTTTTTCGCGCGGGGGCGGGCGCGGAGAGCGGAAGGGCACGAATGCGGCGGAAATGTCAAAACAAGCGGGGCATGCCCGCAGCGGGAGGGGAATACGGTAAAAAAATGTCAAAGGCGCCCGCGTCAAAACGCGCGGGCGCCTTTTTTCTGCCTTTTGCGGGCATGGGCTTTCGGCTTTTTCCTTTATTGCTTTATTTTACGGGGTTTACGGGCACGAATCCGCTCTCGCGCACCAGCGTCTGCCCCTCGTCGGAGAGGATCCACGAGATCAGGCGCGTTTCCTCCGCCGAACGTTCGGCGCGGGTGAGGGCGATAATGTCCTCTGTGATCGGATAGCTGCCGTCCTGCACGCTCTCTTCGTCCGCGGTCACGCCGTCCACGGCGAGGAAGCGGACGTCTTCATACTGTCCGTCGATTTGGCTCAAAAAGGTGAACCCCAGCGCGCCCCGCACGTCGCGGTATTCCATGGTGTATCTGGCAAAGGAAAAATAGGGGAACACGAACTGCCACCTCGTTTCGCCGTCGGCAAGAGGCGCGCCGATGTAGTCTTCCAGCAAGTCCGCGGCGCTGCTGAGGTCGTGTTTGGTGAACAGTTTGATCTTCGTATCATTGCCGCCCACGTCCTTCCAGTTGGCGATCTTTCCCGTCAGTATGCCGGTCACCTCTTCGCTCGTCAGCCCGGTCACGCCGCTGTCCTCGCGGGTGTACAGCACCACCGCGTCCCTGCCGATGACCGTACTCTGCGTCTGCGTTTGGTCGATCTCTTCGTCGAGCCAACCGCCCGCCGACTGCGCGCGGTCGATGCACACGTCGTATTTTCCTTCCAGAAGGAAAGAGGGAGCGCGGTTGACGCCGAGGTAAGGGAATTCATAGTCATATTCGTGTTCCGTCTCGGGATAGACGGCGTTGACGAAGGCGGCGGTCAGGGGGTATATGTCCGAACCCGTCAGAAGAACGGGTGCATCCGTAAGGGTAAAGTGTTCGCTCGCCGCGCCGGGCAGGCGCGCAATGTCCGAATCGTCGTCGAAGGGCAGGTATTTGGCGGGGTAGCGTATGTCGCCTGAAACGGTGTCGTGAATAGTGATGGCGTTTTCGTACAGATTGACCCCGATCATCGAGCACATGCCTACGGTGACGGCAAGAGCCAGACAACCGCCCGTTAAAAATATGCGCTTTTGCACTTTCCCCGCGGGCATGCACCAGCCGATAAGCAGGACGAGAAACACGAGGGCGAAGGGCAGGGCGGCGGCGATGATGCGCCAGTCAACAAACATCGTCAGGAGATAGCACCCGAAGAGGAAGAGCCATATGCCGAGCAGCGTCAGCGCGATTTTCAGACAGTTGCCGAGAAAGATCTTCAGAAAAACTAAAATTTTCGTCATGGTCCCGTTCCTCCTTTTCGGGAGCGGAGAGGGGGCTCTCCGCCTTTCCGCCTTTATTATAGACGCCTTGCGCCCGTTTTGCAAGGAATGCAAGGGGAACAAACCGTTCCCCTTGCCCGTTCTCGGTGGAAAATATCGTTCCTGTGTCGGTTTCTTCAAAAATATCCGCCGAAAAGTTTTGTTTCGGCGGATACTTCATCTCATTGTTATGCATGTGTGGAGAAACGGCGGTACGGTCAGCCGCCCAGACTCGCGCGCTCGTCAAAGTACAGGGTGTCGGTCTGCAATTGCTGCCAATCGCTTCCGTTGGTGCGGTAGACAAGTTCCGTCCGCCAGTATCCGCCGTCTGCGGCGGGGGCAGAAATCTCTATCCGCTGAAAGATGTCCAAATCTTGCGAAAAGACTGTCTGCACAGCGGTCATATCTTCAGCGTCGTTTGTCTGCACGGCGGAATAATACAGCGTCAGCCGCAGTTGCACCGCGTCAAACCCGACGGCAAAATTGTTGGTCGCCTGCGCGGTCACGCTGCCGTCGTAATCTCCCTGCAAATCGAGCCGCAGCCAGACGGCAAAGCCCCGCCGCTCTTCGGCGGGCGCAAAAAAGCAATCGCGACACAGAATGGCGGACAGGCTTCCCGCGCCTGCCATGCCCGCGAACAGCAGGCAAAGCGCAAGGGCAAACATTCGCCGCGGCCGCTCGCTGCGCGTGCGCACGGCAAGGCAAATGCCGAACGCCGCAAGGGCGATAAAGAGCAGTACCAGCAGGGCGATCCCTAAGTTTCGCCAGTCAAGCACGATGCCGAGGGCGCTGTCGCCGTTCTCGACGGGCAGGTTTTCGATGAAAAAGAGCGCCAGATCGAGCAGGATGAGCGCACCCAGAACGGCAAGCACAACGACCCATGCCCGCAGTTTGCGCCGTTTTGCCCGCGCTTTTGTTGCGGAAGCGGACTGCGCCTCTGCCGTGTCCGTTTCCGTGTCGGGCGGGATGTCCGCAGAAAGAATTTCTCCCGCCGCGCCGTTGTTCCCCGCGGGCATGCCCCGCGCCGCGCCTTGCGTTTCCGCCGTCTGTCCCGCCGCGGTTTCCGCATTCTCCGCGCTCTCCGCGCCTGCGGCGGGCAGTCCCTCCCGTTCCCGCAGACAGCCGAGCAGCAGTTCTTCGCGGCTGACGCCGTAAAAGTCGGCGATGCTCGTCAGGATCTCTCCCTGCGGAATGCGTTCGCCGCGTTCGTAATTGGCAAGCGTGCGGGCGCTGATGCCTATTTTTTCCGCCGCGGCTTCCCGCGTCAGCCCCTTGCGGGCGCGGAGTTCTTTCAACGTGTCTGCGATCATGTTTTTTCTTGTGACCTCTTATCGGCAACATTGTACCATGTTTTGCGCCGGATGTCAATACGGCGGACGGATATTGCCCGAAGCGGTAGCGGCGGCGGGGGCGGCAAAAAAGGCATAAAAATTTCCGCCGCAAAGCCTGCGGCGGAAAAATTGAAACAATCGTGTTTTTGGACGGAAATTACACCACGCCCTGCGCCATCATGGCCTCGGCAACCTTTTCGAAGCCCGCGATGTTCGCGCCGGCGACATAGTTGCCCTCCAGGCCGTACTTGCGCGCGGCGGAGTCGATGTTCTGATAGATGCTGACCATGATCTTGTTGAGTTTCTCGTCCACCTCTTCAAACGACCAGAAGAGACGGGAAGAGGACTGCGCCATTTCGAGCGCGGAGGTGGCAACGCCGCCCGCGTTCGCCGCTTTGGCGGGGAGGAACACGCCGCCCGCTTTCTGGAAGACTTCGATGGCTTCCAGCGTGGAAGGCATGTTGGCGCCTTCGGCGACGTACTTCACGCCGTTCTTGACGAGCTGCTCGGCGGAAGCCTTGTCGATCTCGTTCTGCGTGGCGCAGGGGAGGGCGACGTCGCAGGGGATCGACCAGATGCCCTTGCAGCCTTCCGTATAGGTCGAACCGGGCACCCGCTCGGCATACTCCTTGATCCTGCCTCTCTTGACTTCCTTGATGTCGCGGACGACGTCCAGCTGAATGCCGTTGGGGTCGTAGATATAGCCGTTGGAGTCATACATGGCAACGACTTTCGCGCCGAGGGTCTGCGCCTTCTGGCAGGCATAGATGGCAACGTTGCCCGAGCCGGAGATGACGACGGTCTTGCCCTCGAAGGAATCGTTCCGCTGCTTCATGGCCTCCGCGGTGATGTAGATGAGGCCGTAACCGGTCGCCTCCGTCCTGACGAGGGAGCCGCCGTAGGTCAGGCCGCGCCCGGTAAGCACGCCGACGTGCTCGTCGCGGATCTTCTTGTACTGTCCGAAGAGGTAGCCGATCTCTCTGCCGCCCACGCCGATGTCGCCCGCGGGCACATCGGTGTCCGCGCCGATGTGGCGCTGCAATTCGGTCATAAAGCTCTGGCAGAAGGCCATGATCTCTCTGTCGGATTTGCCCTTGGGGTCGAAGTTGGAGCCGCCCTTGCCGCCGCCGATGGGCAGGCCCGTCAGGCTGTTTTTGAGGATCTGCTCGAGGCCGAGGAACTTGATGATGGAGAGGTTGACGGAGGGGTGGAATCTGAGGCCGCCCTTGTAGGGGCCGATGGCGCTGTTGAATTGTACGCGGTAGCCCTTGTTGACCTGCACGTTGCCCTTGTCGTCCACCCAGGGAACGCGGAACATGATGACTCTTTCGGGCTCGACGAATCTTTCGAGAAGCCCCGCCTTTTCATATTCGGGGTGCTTTTCCATCACGACTTCCAGGCTGGTCAGGATCTCGGTGGCAGCCTGGTGAAATTCAGGCTCGCCGGGATTCTGTTTCTTCAGGTTTGCTAATACTTTCTCTACATAGTTCATAACCGTTACTCCTTTGCTTTATGGTGCCGAAGCATCAATTTATCCCCTCTATAATAGCAGATTTTTATTGAAAATCATAGTGTTTTCCGTGTGTTTTTTCTATGCAAAATTCTTATGATATATATAAGTATTTTTTATATAATCGTACGATCCCGCTGTCCAGGGCGATTTCCTGTCCGTCCGTTAGTCCGTTATTTCGTGCGTCCCGGCGGGAGTACGATGAATTGTCAAGTTAAGTGCAGCAGTAGTTGAGATTTAGTTCAAACAAATCTTGCGGTGTTTGGAAATGTAAAACCTTCTTGGGCCTGGCGTTGATCAACGCCAGGTTTTTTTGAGCGTTGCAGAGCTCACCCTTGAAAGGTTCCTGCCCTTGGGATAAAATTCCCGCAAAATCCCGTTCAGATTCTCATTCGTTCCTTTCTGCCATGCACAATACGGATCCGCAAAGTACATATCACAGTGCAGGGCTTTCTCTATCTCCCTCCAACAGGCAAACTCGCTGCCTCTGTCGCCAGGTGATCGTCTTGACCGCTCCTTTGGGATACTTGGAAAGGGTGTCTATGATCGCTTTCGCCATCGTTTCTCCCTTCCTGTCCGGTATCTTAATTGCTATATAATATCTCGTCTTTCTCTCCGCGAGCGTTGCAAAACATACTTTGCTCTTGCCTTGCACCGATACCACCGTGTCCGCTTCCCAATGTCCGAATTCTTTGCGGCTGTACACGCTTTTATCCCTTTTCCGTATGCTGTTCCCTGTTGTAAATCTTCCCCCGTTCCCTAAACGCTTTCTCGTCTTTCCTTTTCTCCGCAGATTTTTCAAGGTGGAACGCAAATACCTTTCGTCTATCCAGCGGTAGATCGTCTTGAACGACGTCATCTTCATCCCGCACGGCGTGTTCGCTATCTGTTCGGGCGACCATGTCAAAGACAGCTTCTCGTCTATGTAATCCAATACCTCTTGTCCCCGGAACATTCCGCGGTGGCGGTAACTGTTGCGCAGATCGCTTTTCTTTTGCGCCGTATGCGGATAATACCGAGGTGTATCCCTGTAAAAGGTACAATTCCGCCGCAGTTCCCTCGATACCGAACTGACGTTCCTGCCCAAAAGCTGTTCGATTTTCCGATAACTTTTTCCTTTGACATAATATTCTCGTAGACAACAGCATTCTTCTATGGTAAAATGGTGGTAGTTCATACAGATCTCCTTTGTAGTAAATTTTGTTTCGCAACTCTATTTTACCACAAATTTGTATGAACTCCTTGTTTTATTCTCTCTTCTGTTGTACTTAATAGTATAATTCACCAGGATAAAAAAAGGGAACATGCGACAGCATGTCCCTTGACGATGGTACTCCCGGCGGGAATCGAACCCACAACGGCCCCTTAGGAGGGGGCTGTTATATCCATTTAACTACGGAAGCATGCGTATAAAGTTTTAACGATCCCCGCGTCGGTAATCTGCCGAAATTCCGCGGGCGGGGTCCCCCTCGGCAGAGCGTCGGGCAAAGCCCTTGCGTGAACCGCACGGTCGCCCGAAAGCGTACTTTATAAGAAACATTTTTTATTGTAGCAGATTTTTTGCCTTTTGGCAATCAAAATCGACCATATATTTTCAATCGGTGTGTCCGGGTCGAAAAAAATCGCCGCGGTCGTCGTTGCGGCAAGCCCGGTTCCCCGCGGGGACGGGAAAAGGGCGAGGGGGATAG
>JAGHJP010000026.1 GCA_017886575.1 Clostridia bacterium | reverse complement strand
ATATAGTATTCATAGAGTAACAGCCTCGTTTGTTTGGTTTTTTTTGGTGATTAAACTATATCACAAACTTCTTGGCTTGTTACTCTTTTTTTATCATCTTTGTCTCATATCTATTGTAATCATACACTTCTTGATATTGTTAACGGTGCACCCTTATTGACAAAATCGATGAAAGCATGGTATAATTATTTATACAGCAGGGAGGACAATGTTATTTTGACGGACCGGATTCGGGAAGAATCTGCCGGCAAAGGGCGTATACAGTTTATCCGACAGTCGAAAACGGATCTTATAAGGAGCATCAGGGGGAGAAGAGATGGACAAAAAATACATTGCCATCGTGGAAGATGACAGGGAACAGGCGGAGGTCCTTGTAAAGCATATTGAAAAATTCGGCAGAGAAAAAGGGATCAATTTTGTTGTCTCTTGTTATTATAACGCCACCATGTTTGAGGCAAGAGAACGATCTGATTTTGATCTCATTTTTTTCGATATAGAATTGCCCGACGGAGACGGTATGGAAATCGTGCGCAAAATGCGGGGAGACGGGAATGAAATCCTTGTCATTTTTGTCACCAATTTGGCACAATACGCCATCAAAGGGTATGAAGTGCACGCATTCGATTTTATCGTAAAGCCTGTTTCTTATTATCATTTTGCATTGAAACTTTCTGCTGCGTTGGATCGTTTGAAAAACAATCAGGAGATTTCGTTCTGGGTCAAAAATAAGGACGGCAGGTTCAAACTGCATGCGTCGCATGTTTTGTATGTGGAAAGCGACAAACATTATATCACTTATCATACGACGGAAGGTGATATTGCAACGCTGGGTACCATTGCCGCCGCGGCGGAAGATTTGAGGGAAGCTCCCTTTGCCCTCTGCAATCGCTGTTATTTGATTAACCTGACACACGTTGTCGGGGTCAGACAAACGACGGTGCTTCTGGACAATGGCATCGAGTTGCAGATTTCCAGGAATAAGCGCACGGCGTTTATCGACAGTTTGAACGGTTATTTGACAGGGGGGAAATAATGGCATTATCAAATTTGGTTTATATCATTGCCATCGGTATTGCGGAATGTATATATGCTTACCGCCTGCATCATCGTCGATATTTCATGCTGCGTTTGGCTGTCGGATTGATCATTTCTGTGGCGATCGCCTTGTTCTTGCCTGCTTACAATAATGCCTGGTATGCCTGTGCAGTATACGTTTTGTTGTTTTCCGTGCGTCTGCTTTTTATGAAATTTGCATACAAAGAACCGTGGATCAACTTGCTGTTCTGCGGATTGGCGGCATACACCACACAGCATCTGGCATATCAGTTTACGACGTTGATCACCATTCTGATCCGCGGAGGACAGGGCTCTTTGTTCGGAATTTATTTTATTTCCGTAATCGATTTTTCCGAGTTTGATTTGGAAATGGCATTGTGGTTTTTGGTCTATATCATTTGTTACTTTACAATGTATTTCCTGGCCTATGCGTTGTTTGCCGTAAAGATCAAAAAGGATACAGATCTGAAGATCAAAAACAAATCGCTGCTCTTTCTCATCGGCATTTGTCTTTTGGTTGAAATACTCCTGAATTCCCTCACCGTTTATACCGAAGAGACGCAAACATTTCTCAATTCGGCGATACGTTGCGTCTATGTCGGATTTTTCTGTGTCGTCCTCTTGCAATGGCAGTTCGGATTGATTTACACGCAGCAGCTGGAATCGGATCTGGATTTTACGCGCAGGGTTTTGCAGAAGGAAAAGGAGCAGTATCGTTTTACGAAAGAAAATATAGATATGATCAACATGAAGTGTCACGACATGCGGCATCAAATATACAACATAAGAAATATGCAGCAGCTGAATCAGGATGCATTGAACGACATTGAAAAGGCTATATCCGTTTACGATTCGTCCGTAAAGACGGGCAATAGTGCATTGGATGTGCTTTTGACCGAAAAGAATTTGTATTGCGAAAAAAACAATATCGATTTAACCTATATGGCGGACGGAGAATGCCTGGATTTCATGCAGGAATCGGATATTTATTCTCTCTTCGGAAATGCCATCGATAATGCCATTGAAGCAGTCATAAAACTTTCCGATGACGAAAAGCGCATTATCGGCGTGAAAGTGTGTGCCGTCGGAAATATGATAACCGTGAACATACATAATTTTTATGAGTATGATATTCGTTTCAATCATGAAACAGGATTGCCGGAGACATCCAAAAAAAATAAAAATATTCACGGGTACGGGATGAAAAGCATTCGATATATCGTCGAAAAGTATGACGGCAGCCTGTCCGTAAAGGCGAAGGACGGTATCTTCAGGCTCGATATTCTGTTCCCCTGGAAGAAGCGGGAAAATTGACAGAAAATGCAGAAACTCCTACATAATGTGCAGGCTTTGTTGACGAAGCCTGCCTTTTTTACTATAATGCGGGCAGAAATTCAAGTGCGGGTTTTGCACAAAAGGAGGTTTGCATGAAAAGAGTTCCCTGGGGTATTTTTGCCGGCGTTTTTGCTATGTTTGTATCTGTTTTTACCATAGCGATCATCGCCGTGACGGTTATATCCCGCATGATGATAGCGAGCGTCGGCGGCGACGACGGATTGCTGTCCAACTGGTGGGTATACTTGTTATATGTGCTTGACGCGGTGACGGTTGTCGGGTTTGTAGTCAGTTTATTTTTCTATTTCAAAAGAAACGGAATGGAAAAGCGGGAAGGGAGGAGATCATAAATCATGAATATATTCAAAAAGAGGTCGATTTGGGTCCTGATCGCAATTTATACGGCTTTTTGGCTTGCCGCCTCCATTGTGGCGGGATTCATTCTGGACGGGTATAAAAACACGATCAACAGTACGCTCAATATTCTTGATTATCGAACGGAAACATTGGATACCGGTGAAAAGATCGACAGCGAATACTATAAGTCGGCATATGTGAAGAAGGATGCCAATGGGATTTCTCTCACGGAAACGGATGAGAATGGCTATGAACATCAGATTTATGATGATGCCGCGCTGAGAGAGGCAAGTCTCGCCAAAGCGGACGAAGTGCAGCGGGAAGGCGCTACTTTGCTTTGGAATACGTCGAACGGTCTGCCGCTTAAAAGCGGAAACAAGGTAAGCCTGTTCAGTCATTCGTCTGTGGATTATGTATATTCCGGTTCCGGTTCGGCAAACGCACGGACCAACGGCGCGCCGACCATGAAAACGGCGTTGGAAGCGGCGGGGCTTTCCGTTAATCCCACGTTATGGGATTTTTATAAATCGGGCGACGGCAGTTCCTATCAAAGAACGGACAGGCGAAAGATAAACGAAGTGCCCTGGAGCAAATATTCTTCGACGGTCACCGACTCATTTTCGCAATACGGTGATGCGGCGATCGTTGTGCTCTCCCGTCGGCTGGGAGAAGGCTCCGTTGCGTCGGGCGGCGCGCTCGATGCAACGCAGACAAGCGCGGACACCGCTTCGGGCGACTACTTCGACATGAGTTCGCAGGAAATCAAGATGCTCGAGGAGGTCATCGCCGCTAAAAAGAATCGTACCTTCGGCAAGGTGATCGTTCTGCTGAATACGCCTACGGCATTGAATTTTACCGATCTTATGAAATACAGAGAGGATATCGATTCCTGCATGTGGATCGGGCAAGGCGGTTGGGAAGGCCTGAATGAAGTCGGCAGGATCCTTGCGGGAACGTCCGTTCCCAGCGGACATCTTCCCGATACTTTTGCTTACAGCGGCATGTCCGCACCCGCCGCGGTAAACTCAAATTACAGTTATTATACCAATGCAAACGACGTCGGGTTGAAAAATATCGGCTGGCAGGGAACCTATCTCGTCTATGCGGAAAACATATATGTGGGCTACAAGTATTATGAGACCCGCTACGAGGACGCCGTGCTCGGGCAGGGCAAGGCGACAAGCCGTCCCGGGGCGGTCAATTCGTCGGGAGATTGGGTGTACGGCGAAGAGGTGGCGTTCCCGTTCGGTTATTCGGCAAGCTACTACGGCGATTTTGAATACAGCAATTTCTCCGCGGAGCGCAATTCGGACGGCGACTATGAAGTCAGCGTGACGGTCACCAACAACGGCAGCCGCGCCGGTCAGGATGCCGTGCAGGTCTATGTGCAGAAGCCGTACACCGATTACGACAAGCGGTACGGACTGGAACAGGCTTCCGTCAACCTGGCGGGCTACGCCAAGACGGGGCTCATCGAACCGGAGGATTCCGAGACCGTGAAGATCACCGTCGCCGACGACGCCTTCAAGACGTACGACGACGAGAATCAAAAGACCTACATCCGCGAAAAGACGACGGGCAACGAGGCATATTACATCACCGCGGCTTCGGACGCGCATGCGGCGGTCAACAACATTCTTGCCGCCAAGGGCAAGACGCCCGCCAACACGAACGGCGTCATGGATGCGGCGGGGGATGCCTCGCTGACCGAGAAATTTACGTTCACGTCGGACGACTTCGAAACATATTCCGTGTCCGAATCGACGGGCAATCCCATCACCAACCGCTTCGAGGACGCCGATTGGAACAAGTATGAAAACAAGACGGAAGCGACCGTCACATACCTGACGCGCAGCGACTGGGAGAGGACTTTTCCCACTACAACGCCCGTGCTGCGCATGAACAAAGAGATGGCGGCGGATGTCGGTTATGACAAGGAATACCCCGCCGACCCGGCGGACGAAATGCCGCTCTACGGACAGGCGCACCAATTCAATCTCATCGACCTGAAGGGGCTGGAATACGACCATGCCGCGTGGGAAACGATACTGAACCAGCTCACGCTGGACGAACAGATCGACCTGCTCGCGCATGCGTCCCACGGAACGCCCGCCATCGCGCACATCGCCAAACCCAAAGAGACGGTGGAGGACTGCCCGATGGGCGTCCGCAAACCCTATCTCACCAATTCGGACGGGTACACCATGTCCTTCCCGAGCAACGTTCTGCTGGCGGCAAGTTATAACAACCGCCTGGCGCGCGAAGTGGGCGAACTGATGGGCGAGGACATGCTCCACAGCGGCGTGACGGGGCAGTACGGTCCCTCCGCCAACCTGCACCGCCATACCTACGGCGGGCGCTCTTTCGAGTATTACTCGGAGGACGGCTACATCAGCGGCATCATGGCGAAGGAACAGGTCGTCGGCATGCAATCGAAGGGCGCATACGTCAACATGAAGCACTTTGCGCTCAACGATCAGGAGGATAACCGTTTCGGACTGTGCACCTTTGCGAACGAGCAGTCCATCCGCGAAATTTATCTGGAAGCCTTCCGTCCCGCTGTGGAAGACGGCGGCTGTACGGGCATGATGAGCGCGTTCAACCGCGTGGGCATGCTCTGGAGCGGCGCGCACAGGGGTCTGATGACCGACGTTCTGCGCGGCGAATGGGGCTTCGAGGGCTTCGTCGTCAGCGACGCGGCATGGCGCGATTTCATGGGCGTCGTGGACGGCGTGATGGGCGGCAACGACTGCATCCTCGGCGAGAACACCAAACTCGGCGCGTACGAAGCGGCGCGGACCAATCCGACGATCGCCAAGGCGATACGCGAATCGACGCACAGGATACTCTACACCGTCGTCAACAGCAACGCCATGAATGGCATCAGTTCCAACACGCGCATTTATGAAGTGCGCGAGTGGTGGCAGAATCTCGTGCTCGGCATCCAGATCGCCGTCGGCTGTCTGACCGCCGCGGCGCTGGTCATGACCGTTCTCAGCTTTGTGTTCGGCAGAAAGCCGCAGGCGTCCGCCGCCCCCGCCGGGGGACAGGCTGCGCCCGCGACGCAGACAAAGGAGGAAAAAATCATGAAACAGGAAAAGGATCGGGAGCAAGCACATTCCGCCGCAGAGGAAGAGCGCATTGCAGGCGAAGACGTTTCCGGAACGCCGGGCGGCGGGGGCGGCAAACCGCCCTTCCGCTGGACGACGAAACGCATCGTTACCGCTGTGGTGTCTGCCGTCCTGGCGCTGGCGGTCATCGGAACGGCGATCGGCGTGCCCGTGGCGATGATGCAGGGAGATCCGTCCGCGGAAAATCCGACCTCTTCTACGGAAGTTCCGTCCGGCAGCGGTGACAGCTCGGGCGGCGACGGCTCGGGCGGCGACAGTTCCGGCGAGGATAAACCTTCGATGGCGGACGAGCTGGGCGGCGACCCGCAGGCATACCGTTTCGAAGCCGAGTGCGGCGACCTGGTGACGGACATAGAACAATGCGCCAAGGGGCTGGAGGGCACGTTGGAGACCTGCAACTACCCGAGCGGCGACGAGTATATCATGTTCCTTTCGCAGGAGGGTTCTGCGACCATCACCTACCACATCACGGCGTCCGAGGCGCAGCGCGCGGTGCTCAGCGTCTGCATCGGCATCGGCACGGGCAGGGCTTGGAGCCAGCTGTTCGACGTTTCCGTCAACGGAAAGTCCTATTTCCCCGAAGAGGAGATCGTATGGCCGCAGTTCGACGAAACCGTGCATTCGGTCAAGTGGTACGACTGGCTGGAACAGGAAGTCATGTTCGTCGATCTGCAGGCGGGGGACAATACCATCGTGTTCACCAAGACGACCAACGGCTTGAATTTCGACTACTTCACGCTGACTTCCAACGCCGAATGCGAATGGACGGCGGAAGTGGAGAACGGCGGGCATACCTATTCCGAATGGACGGTTTCGGCCGAGCCCACGCTGGAAGAGGCGGGCGAAGCGGTGTCCTACTGCGATACCTGCCGCGACAAAAAGAGCGAGGTCCTTCCCGCCATCTCCGAAGAGAACGGCTATACTTTGAATGTCACCAAGGAAAACAGTGCGACCACGTTCGGCAACGCTACCTGGACGTATGATTGCAACGGCGAGGAACTGACGTTCGACACGCTGCTTTACCCGACCGATTACAAGGAATCCATTCGGTTCGAATGTGAAAGAATGAAATTGGGCGGCGCGGGCAAGATCGGCGAATCGCCGATCGCGAAGAATCCCAGTGGCGGCGCTTACGCCGACTACATTTCCGGCAACGATACCACGGTCACGCTCGACCTGGAGGCGGACAGGGCGACGGAAGCGCTGCTCATCATCTCCTTCGGGTGCCGCAGCGGACGGGACATCGTCTTTAACGCCGGACGCACGCTGACCGTCAACGGGGAAGTGGTGGAAGTCGGCGACGACGTGGTGTTCTATCGCGTGCCGAGCGATACCGACTGGTACAATTGGCAGGAATACGCCGTGGTCGTTCTCTCCTTGCAGCAGGGCAGGAACACCATATCCCTGCACAACGACAGAGCGCAGTTCAGTTGCATGGACTATTACAGATTCATCAGCGGCGCGGAACTTTCCTGGTACGTTGAAGAATAATAAAAAAAGGGAGATAAAGGAAAATGAAGCAAGAGAAGAAAGAAGCAGGCATGCCCGAAAAGAGGGCGTTCGAGCGTGCGGAGATGGCGTTTGTACGCCTCTCCCGCGCGGACGTCATCGCGACGAGCAACGGCACGGGGATCGACGGTTCGGAAGACTGGTTCGAACCGTTCAATCCCGATGGAACGGAGAATGTACGATGAGGAGGAAAGAAGCGATGAAAAGGACATTGGCGAAGAGGAATCTTCTGACGGCGTTGCTGTTTTTGGTCGTCCTGGCGTCGGCGGTGTTTGCGGCGGTGTTTGCGTCGCGCCCGCTGACGGCGGCCGCGGCGGGGGAGGGGATGCAGGTGGCGTTGTCCCTGCAGAGCGACCTGGTGCTGAAGATCACGGCGGAAGAGGCGGAGAGCCTGACGGTGTACGTCCGCGGAACGGGCGGGGAAGAGCTGAACAAGGCGGAGCTCACCGAAAGGAACGGCGAAGGGCAGTTCGAGTACCGCGGTGTGACGCCCCAGCTGATGAACAACGCGGTGGTGATAGCGGACGAAAGCGGCACGGAAAAGGAGTTCACGGTCAAGGATTATTGCGAGCAGCTCATCGCGGGGACGGGTCTGGATACGATGTCCCCGGCGAAGAGGGAGGCTTTGCAGACCCTGGCGGCGGACATACTGAACTACGGCGCGGCGGCGCAGGCATACGCGGAGAGCGGATATGCGACGGAGGAGGCGGCGAATGCCGGGCTGACGGCGGAGCAGCGGGACATATCGTCGCGGTACGAAGCGCAGGCGGCGCCCGAAACGGTCAAAGGCTCGACGGGCGAAGGTACGGACGGGATCTATATCCGCAGCGCGGGAGTGCGGTTCGACAACAACGCGGGGATCTACTTTACGGTGGTATCGCCGGAGGGGACGGAAGGCCTGGGGCTGCAAGTGGAACTGAACGGCAGGAGCGAGACGCTGACAGAATTTGCCGCGACGGACGAGGCGGGCGTGTACACGGTGTTGTACGAGGACATATACATTGCAGAGTACGGCATGCCAGTGACGGCGCGAGCGGTGAAGTCGGGTGAAGAGATCGGGAACGAAGTGACGTACAGCGTGAATTCGTACGTGGCGTCGAAGGCGGACGGGAGCGACATGGCTTTGAGCGACCTGGTGAAGAGCCTGTATGTATTTAATCAATCCGCGCTTGCCTATGAAACCGCCGATGACGATCCCGCCGAGCCTGTCAAGTATATCTTTGAGGCTGAGTCCGCCGACTTCGTTATCGAAAACCCCAAATGGGGCATCAAGTGGGGCGGCGAGAGCAATGACAACGGGGCAAGCGGCAGAGGATTCCTGACCGGCTGGAGCGGTTCGGGTAGAGGCAATCAGATCGTGTTTGACATCACAAGTGACAGTGATGCGGAAGCGGTGATCGGTCTTTGCATGGGACGCCGTACCGATTGGGATATCTACGTGTGGCGCGAGAGCGGAAGCAACATGTTTTCTTCATTGACGTTGCGCGGGGAAGAGGTGACTTTGCCGAACGACTATTTCCCCAAAACCCCGGACGGACCCGATTATTTCGACTGGATGGAGAAGGACATCGCCACCGTCGATTTGAAGCAGGGGAAAAATACATTTGTATTTACCATTGATGACGACAACATGAACTGGGACTATCTCACGGTCACCACTACGGCAAAAGTTGAGTGGACGCGGGAAGCAGAAGTCGGGCATCAATTCAGTGACTGGATGGTGTCTGTCATGCCCGGAGAGGATACTGAAGGTTCAATGTTCCGTTATTGCGGCACTTGCAGCACGCGGGAAGAGTTGACGTTGCCCGACCTCTCCACGGCGGGAGCGTACGAGACAAAGACCCTGCGCGAAGCGACCGAATATCTGAATGGACTGACCGAGTACACCTACCACGCGGCAGACGGCGATAAGGTCTTTATCGTGGAATCGGCGCCTGCGACGGGTGCAATCAAGGACAACAAGATCGAAGCGGAAACTGCTGTTCTCGGTGATGATTGGGATTCTGGTATTTCCGTCAACATAGGTTCAACGACCATCGACGAACAGAAAATCGACTTTTTACAGCTGAACAACCGTAAAGGCGACATGAGCTGGACGGTGGAAGTATCCGAAACGGCGACGGTGACGCTCGTACTGGGCGTCGCGGGATATCAGAGAAAGGACATCTGTGTCAACGATTTGTTGCTGCTTACCATTGACGGAAAAACGGCGGGCATGCGTGACGAGATCGTTCCTTCGGGGGAATCGACGGGCGGCACCTGGTACGAGTTCAACGATCATATCGTGGCGACCTTCGACTTGACGGCGGGCGAACACGTCGTGACGCTGCAGGCGACGGGCGGCAACAGTTACAATCTCGACTATCTCTTGTTCCGTTCGGCGGCAGATATTTCGCTGCAGGCGGCATGAGGAACGCGGCATAAAATTTCAACGGGAAAAAGAACAGGGGCGGAGAAGCGTAACGGCGGATCCCGTCCCCGTTCTTTGCCGTTTTAAGGGAAGAACGTCAAGAGGCGGTTTTTCGGGCATGCCCCGCATGAATGTATTATTTTTCAGGAGGCAGGGGAAAGGTATGATAACGGCGAAGATCGCCGTCGTCGACGACGACGCGGAAGCGGTCAAAAAACTTTGCGGCTACATTGACCGTTACGGAGGCGAGAGCGGCAAAATTTTCGATGTAAAAACTTTTTCGAATTTATCGGTGCTGCTCTCGGAATACCGCAACGGCTACGACATTCTGTTCATGGACGTGGAACTGCCCGACGGCAGCGGCATAGACGCCGCCGGGGAGATACGCAAAAGGGATGAAGACGTCATCATCGTCTTTGTCACCAACATGGCGCAGTTTGCCGTGCGCGGCTACGAGGTGCGCGCGATGGACTATGTCGTCAAACCGATCTCGTATTACAATTTCGCGTCCAAGTTCGGCGCCGCCCTTGCGGCGCTCGACAAACGCAGGGACGTCTATGTCTGGATATCCAACAAAGAGGGCAAGACGCGCCTCAACGCCGCGCAGATCGTATATGTGGAAGTCTATCAGCACATGCTCGTCTACCACACGGTGAACGGCGCGACGTTGGATACGGGGGATGCGAAAGTGGTTCGGCCGTCCAATCCGACGGGCGACAGCGAATGGAAGACGTATGACGAGGTGTTCCTCGGCAAAGTACAGTTGCAGGCGGGCGTGAACGACGTCACGCTGACGGTGATCACCGACGAAGAGAAGGGGTCCAACATCGATTATCTGCGGCTGGAAGGGGAAACGGAGCTTTCCCTCGTCGACCTGAACACCACGCTTGTGGAGGATTCGCAGCGGTTCGAAGCGGAGTTTGCGGAAATAACGGCGAGCGACGACGGCAGAACGCCCGGGCTGGACAGCAAAGTGTGCACCGCGCAGGACGGCAGCAAATCGATGATGATCGGCATGAACAATCTCGTCGGTGCGGGTGCGGAGTTCACGGTGAAGAACGACGGCGGCAAAAAGACGGTCGCCCTGTACGCCGCCGTGACCAAGCGCACGACGGAAAACGTGCCGTTTGCAGACGTATTCAACGTCTTTGTCAACGGAGAAAAGCTGGAGGCGGTCGCGGGCAACATCCCCGTATCGGCCTCCGACGATTGGAGAAATTCCGAAGAGGTCAGGCTTTGCGAACTCGAACTGGAAGCGGGTGCCGAATATACCATCCTTTTCAAGGTGATCAACGATGACGAAAAGGGTTGTAACTTCGACTATATCCGTCTGGAAACGGTTGCGTGATTCCGACGGAATAAAAAGAAAGATATGCGCCCGAAACGTCGGGCGCATATCTTTTTGCTTTCGGAAACAGCCTTGAAGTACGCCGAAGCGGTCCCCCGGTGGGTTTACGGACGGGGATACGGACGGCATAAAAGACCCGCCCGCCCTCTTCGGGCAGACGGGTCTTTCTTCGTTTTGTCGGGGGCATGCCCACGTTCTATAAATAAAGAAATGTTTTTACGGGCGGCGGAGAATTTATTCCTCTTCCGTGAATACATCTTCCGTCGGTTTGCGCTTTTTCGCGGGCATGGGTGCGCCCTCTTCGGCGTATCCCAGCGCAATGAAGAGGGGAACGGGGTTTTCCGTATGCAGCAGTTCTTTGACGGCGGCGGGGTCGGCGTCATAGCCGATGATGCAGCTTTGCAGCCCGTTCGCTTCGGCGAGCAAAACGATGTGCGCCGCCAGAATGCCGATGTCGCAGGGCGCCCAGGCGTTCGGCGGCACGATACCGTCGAAACGGGACATATACTTTGCGGGCGTCTGTTCGACGGCGATGAGCACGGGCGCCCGAGCGGCGTGGGCGTTCAGTCCCAATCCTTGCAGAGCGCGGGCGGCCGCCGCCTTCTTTTCGCCGTACAGGGCGTGCATCTTCCAGGGCTGGGAGTTGCAGGCGGAGGGGGCGAGCGCCGCCTCTTTGCAGATCTTTCTCACCAAAGCCCTGTCCACGGGTCTGTCCGCATAGCTGCGGCAGCTATAGCGTCTTTCAATCAGAGAGGCGAGTTCCATCGTTGTCCATCACCTTCAGCCTGACGGGGCATTTGCGCAGGGACGCCATCGCCTTGGCGACGACGTTCTCCACGGTGAATCCGAAGTGCTCGAAGAGCTTTTTGGCGGGAGCGGACGCGCCGAATCCGTCCATAGCGACGATCTCGCCGTAGTCCCCCGCATAGCGGTACCAGCTGTAGGGCGAAGCAGCCTCCACGCAGACGCGCGCCCGCACCGTGCGGGGCAGGACGCTCTGCTTGTATTTTTCGTCCTGTTTTTCAAACTCCTCGATGCAGGGCATGGATACCACGCGGGCTTTGACCCCCTTTTCCGCAAGGGCGGCCTTCGCCTTGACGCACAGCTCGACTTCCGAGCCGGTGCCGATGAGGAGCACGTCGGGCCTGCCTTCGCAGTCTTCGAGGACATAGCCGCCTTTAAGCGCGGCGCGGCCCGAGTTTTCGTATTGCGGCAGTGCCTGGCGGGAGAGGACGAGCGCGGTCGGTGCGTGCCCCGTCAGGGCGGAGATGTATGCCGCGGCGGTCTCTTTGCCGTCTGCGGGGCGGAACACTTTCATGCCGGGAATGGAGCGCAGGGCGATGAGCTGTTCCACGGGCTCGTGGGTGGGGCCGTCCTCGCCCACGCCGATGGAGTCGTGCGTGAAGATATAGAACACGGGCAGCTGCATCAGCGCCGCCAGGCGCAGGGCGTTCTTGCAGTAATCGGTGAAGATGAAGAAGGTCGCGCAGTAGGCGTCGATGCCGCCGTGGAGCTGCAGCCCGTTGCACATGGCGACCATGGCGTGCTCGCGGATGCCGAAATGCACGTTCCTGCCCGCGTAATTTTCGGGCGAAAAGTCGCCGTATTTGACGGCGTCGGTGTCCTTCATGACGGACATATTGGAAGGGCCGAGATCGGCGCTCCCGCCCATCAGAGAGGGCATTTGCGCCGCGATCTTGTTGAGCACGATCGAGGAGGTCTGCCTGGTCGCCATGGGCTTTTCAAAGTCGAATAGGTCGTCCTGCCCGGAAAAATCGGGGCGGTCGCCGCGCATCCGCTTGGTATACTCCTCGGCCTCCGCGGGATATTTCTCCGCATAGCGCTTAAACATCTCCTTCCATGCCTCTTCCGCCGCGGCGCCGCGGTTTCCCGCTTCCGCGCAATGATCGATGACTTCGGCGGGCACGTCGAAGGGTTCGTAATGCCATTGCAGTTTTGCTTTGGTTTTTTTGAGGTTGTCCTCGCCGAGGGGCGCGCCGTGGCTCTTTTCGGAGTCCTCCAGGGGCGAGCCGTAGCCGATGCGCGTCTTGCAGATGATGAGGGTGGGCTGTTCTTTGTTCTGCTTTGCCTGATCGACCGCGCGGGAGAGGAGGTCGGTATTGTCGGGGTCGCCGGCGAGGTCTACGGACAGCACCTGCCAGTTCTGCGCCTCGAAGCGCTTGACGACGTCCTCTTTGAAGGTGTAGCCGAGGTTGCCCTCGATGGTGATGTCGTTGCTGTCGTAAAAGAGGATGAGTTTGCCGAGTTTATGGGCGCCCGCAAACGCGCAGGCTTCGTAGGAGATGCCCTCTTCCAGGCAGCCGTCCCCGCAGAGGGCGTAGGTGTAGTGATCCACGACGGGAAATCCGGGGCGGTTATAGACGGCGGCAAGGTGGGCTTCCGCCATCGCCATGCCCACGGCGTTGGCAATGCCCTGTCCCAGGGGGCCCGTCGTCGTTTCCACGCCCGCGGTGTGCCCGAATTCGGGGTGACCGGGTGTGCGGGAGCCGAGCTGGCGGAAATTCATCAGGTCGCCGCGCGTCAGGCCCATGCCATAGATGTGAAAGATGGCATAGAGCAGGGCGGAGGCATGTCCCGCGGAGAGGACGAAGCGGTCCCTGTCGTCCCAGCGCAGGTCGTCGGGATTGAACTTCAGATGGCGCTGAAAAATCGTATACGCGATGGGGGCGGCGCCCAGCGGCATGCCGGGGTGGCCGGAATTTGCCCTTTGGATGGCTTCGGCGGAGAGTACCCGCAGCGCGTTGACGGTCAATTGTTTGGTGTCTGCCATAGAAACTCCTTTTGTATCGAATGAATTTTTGATTGCGCTACAATTATACTATACTCCGCAAAAATTTTCAACCTATCGAGAGGGGCTTGCGGCATAAACTTTCGGAAAAATGCAAATATCCGCCTGCGGTTTCCCGCGGGCGGACGGTTTTTTCCGGGCATATGTGTTTCGTTTCGTCCTTTCGCCGATTCCTGCTTGCGCCTCACAGATATTTTTTGAAGGCGGTGAGGTCCAGGCAGGAGAAATTTTTGAGGAATGCATAGATCTCCCGTATGAGCAGGGCGCAGCCGCCCTCGGAATTGCTCTCGCAGTTGACGGGCAGGATGGGTTCGTGCAGGCTCATGCGCACCAGCACCCAGCCGTCGCCGTGCGCCTTGTCGAAATTCATGCGCACCCCTTCGCGGTTGTCGGGCGCCAGACGGATGTACCGCGTCATGCGGGCGTGCCGCACGAGTTGCCGCAGGATGTCTGCGCCGAGGGACTTGAAGTCCGAATCGGGGTCGACGAACGTCGGGCGGATCTCCGCCTCTTCCGCGGGCATGGGTAGGTCGGCGATGAGGGAAGAGAGGTCTTTGCCCTCCTTGGCGCGGCGGGCGAGGGCGATGAGCAGTCTGGTCACGAGGTATGCCCCGTCGTCCAGAAAATAATTTTCTTTCAGGGCGGCGTGTCCGCTCGTTTCAATGGCGAGCGGAGCATCTTTTCCCTCCTCGCACAGCCGCTTTGCTTCGTTGATGACGTTCTTATATCCCCGCTTGAAGCGGCAGTGCACCCCGCCGTGCGCCGCAATGAACTGCGTCAGCCCGTCCGACGTCACCGAATCGGTCACGATGTATGCACCCGGCTCTTCTTCCAATATGATGGCGGAAATGAGGGCGATGAGGCGGTTGCGGTTGATCTCCTTTCCGTCCTTGTCCACGGCGCCCGCGCGGTCCACGTCGGTATCGAATATGATGCCGAGATCGGCGTTGTTCTCCCTGACGGCGTTGCGTATCGATTCCATCGCCGCCTTGTTTTCGGGGTTGGGGATGTGGTTGGGGAAGGTGCCGTCCGGTTCGAGGAATTGCGAACCGCTCGTGTCCGCGCCGAGGGGCTGCAGCACGTCGGTCACAAAAAACCCGCCCGCGCCGTTGCCCGCGTCCACGATGATGTGTTTGCCTTTCAGCGGCTCCGCCTCGCCCGTCCGGCGGCGGGCAAGGTTCACCAGACTGCGGCTGTACTCCGGCATAAAGGAACGGCGCACCACTTCGCCCGCGCCGGCGGGGAATTTGCCCTTATGCGCCAGGGAGATGAGCTCGGCGATGTCCTCGCTCTCCAGTCCTCCTTCCCGCGTGAAGAACTTCATACCGTTCTTGCGGGCGGGCAGGTGGCTGGCGGTCAGCATGATCGAGCCGTCGCAGCCGAAGCGGGGGCTTTGCAGCAGCATGAACATGGAGGGCGTGGAAGACAGCCCCGTCGCCACGGCCTTCCCGCCGCAGGCGCAAATGCCGTGCACCGCGCACCGTTCGAGGCGGGGCGCGGAAACGCGCGAATCATGCCCGACGGCAACGGCGACGGTGCGCTTGCCCGTGCGCTGTTGCAGCCACATGTAAAATGCCTGCGCCAGCGCGGTCACGACCTCGTCGGTCAGATCGACGGGCTCTCCCGACGGGTCTTCGGACGCCGTCCCGCGGATGTCCGTGCCGCTCTTCAGTTTCTGCCAATCCTGTAACGTCATAAATTTCTCTCTCCGTTTTTCTTTTCTCCGATATGATCCGAGCGTCTGGTTTTTCCTTTTCGATAATATTATATCTTTTTTCTTCTCGCATTTCAAGCTTTTGGCGAAAAAAAATAAAAAAATTTACGCCGGCGTTAAAAAGCTTTACAAAGCGGGGAAAATATGGTATACTTTCCGCGCGGAAGGCAGAAAAAAAGGGGCTTTTGCCCGGTTCTTTCTTTCGGCCGGTCCGCGCACAATTTCAAAGAAGATCATGCGCAGACGGTACGCGCGGGCGGAAAGCCCGCGCGTTCAAAAGGGAAGCGAGCCGATAGCTCCGCAGCCCCCGCTACTGTTATGCGGCCGTTTTCGTTCACTGTGCCCGCCGCGGGCATGGGAAGGGCGAAAACCGCAAAAGCCGCTTTTAAGCCAGGAGACCTGCCGTTGCGTTGCTGTCACATCTTTGCGGCGGGCGAAGGGGGACGGCGCGAGGAAAACAAAGGGGCTTTCCGTCCCGTTTTTTTCGGCGCGCTCTTTCTCCGTTTCCGTGCGGGGGAAGGGCGCGTTTTTCGTTGGTTTTGTGTTTCCGAAAAATTTTTTGCGGAGGTCTTTTATCCCATGCAACAGCTTGCAAAACGCATCTTTTTGACCCTGTCGGCGGCCGCCGCGCTCCTCTTATCGCTATCCCTCTGCCTTGCCGCCTGTTCGCAAAGGCATACGGCGGCATACGAAGTCGTCGTCAACAGGGGGGAACAGTTCATCTTCACGGCAACGGACGTCGAAGGGAATGTTTCCCTCTACGACGCGCTGGTGCAGCTGCGGGAGGAGGAGCGGGTCGCCTTCGACGGCTATACGGGCGATTACGGGTTTACGCTCACCGCCGTCAACGGCATCGAAAACAAGGCCGATTGGTCGGCTTGCTGGATGATCTACACCGACCTGACGGAATACGGGGGCGTGATCTATGCGACGCCGGAATACACCTTCACCTACGGGGACAAGACATATGCGCAGGCGACTTACGGCGCAAGCTCCCTGCCCGTCGTCGCGGGATATACCTACGCCCTGCATTACGACACCTTTTCCTGAGGCGCCGCCATGCGTCCGTCTGCGCGCGACATCGCCGTTATCGCGGTCACCGTGGCGCTGCTCATCGGCGGGCAGGCGCTCTTTGCCGCCCTGCCGGGGGTGGAGGTCGTCACCGTCGTCCTGCTCTCCTTTTCGTGGTCGTTCGGCGCCGCGCGGGGCATACTGACGGCGACGGCTTATTCTCTTCTGCGGTGCTTTTTCTTCGGGTTCGACGCAAAGACCGTCGTGCTCTACCTGCTTTATTTCAACTTTTTCGCCTGCCTCTTCGGCGTTCTGGGCGGGCGCGGCGGGGGAAAGGCGGGCGCGGCAGGGGAGAAAGCGGAAAAAGAGGGGAAAGGGGAAAAGGAAAAGATCTCTCCGCTCTCCGCCGTGTTCACCGAAGGGCTGTTCCTGGCTTTATGCGTGCTTGCCGCCGCCGTTTTAAGCGGCGCCGTCAGGGTGAGCGTACTCCTGCAAACGGGGCTGAATATCCTGGCATGGGTGCTTCTTTTCATCGCTTCGGCGGGCGCGGTCGCCTATAATATTTTGCTCTTTTTTTCGCGGAAATATCCCGCGTGCGCCGCGGCGGCGCAAACGGTCGCCGCGGCGGCTGCCGCCGCCGTCTGCACCGTTCTCTTTACCCTGCTCGACGACGCGCTCTATCCGCTCTTCTACGGCGTGCGCGGCGAGGCGGCCGTCGCCTATTTTTACGCTTCCTTCACGGCGATGCTCCCGCAGACGGTGTGCGCGCTCGTCAGCGTCTCTATCCTCTTCCGTCCCCTGACCCGCGTTTTCCGCCGTTTCGCCACGCCCCGTTCGGGCAGATGACGCGCCTCCTTCCGTCGGGAGAAGCCGGGACATCGGCAACATCCGCGCGGCTTTTCTGCGGCGCGGGGCAAAAAAGGGCGGAAAAAAGGTTGAAAAAGCGCGGGGAATATGTTATACTGTACGGGTACAAATACGGCAGCAACAGGAGTATTTTCGTATGGCAAAAGAACAGTTCGTGTCACAGATCGCCGACATTGAAAAAGATTTTCCCCAATGGTATACCGACGTGGTGTTAAAGACCCGCTTGGTCGACTACGGCCCCGTCAAGGGCACCATGGTCATCCGCCCGTACGGCTATGCCGTCTGGGAACTGATCCAGAAACAGCTCGACGAAATGTTCAAGGCGGAGGGCGTGCAGAACGCTTACTTCCCCCTGCTCATTCCCATGAGTTTTCTCTCCAAGGAGGCGGAGCACGTCGAGGGGTTCGCGCCCGAAGTGGCGGTCGTCACGCACGCGGGCGGGGAAAAACTCGCCGAGCCGCTCGTCATCCGCCCCACCAGCGAAACCATCATCGGCAACATGTGTTCCAAGTGGGTGCAGTCCTACCGCGACCTGCCCCTGCTCATCAATCAGTGGTGTAACGTTATGCGCTGGGAAAAGACCACCCGTCCCTTCCTGCGCACGAGCGAGTTTTTGTGGCAGGAGGGGCACACCGTCCACGCCACTGCCGAAGAGGCGGAGGCGGAAACGCAGAAGATGCTCGGGGTCTATAAAACGTTTGCCGAAAATTGCCTCGCCATTCCCGTCATCACGGGCAGAAAGACCGAAAAGGAAAAGTTTGCGGGCGCCGTGGCGACCTACGGCATGGAAGCCATGATGAAGGACGGCAAGAGCCTGCAGGCGGGCACGTCCCATTATATGGGGCAGAACTTCGCCAAGGCGTTCGACATCAAATTCCTCGACAGGGACGGCGCGCTGAAACACGCCTATACCACGAGCTGGGGGGTGTCCACCCGCCTCATCGGCGCCATCATCATGACGCACGGCGACGAGCGCGGGCTGGTGTTCCCGCCCAAGGTGGCGCCCGTGCAGGCCGTCATCGTGCCCATCGCGGCAAAGAAAGGGGGCGTCAGCGAGGCCTGCGCCGCCCTCGAAGAAAAACTCAAAAAGGCGGGCGTGCGCGTGCAGACCGACAATTCGGAAAATTCCCCCGGCTGGAAGTTCAACGAATGGGAAATGAAGGGGGTGCCCGTGCGCGTCGAAGTGGGTCCCCGCGACCTCGCGGAGGGCAAGGTCATGCTCTTCCGCCGCGACACGCTGGAAAAGGTCCCCGCTCCGCTCGACACCGCCGCGGAGGCGGTCGCCTCCCTCCTCGAAACCGTGCAGAAGGACATGCTGGAAGCGGCGCGCGCCCGCCGCGACGGGCGCATCGTCTATGCCGACGATATGTCCGCCCTTCTGGAAGGGGTGGAAAAGGGCAACTTCGTCAAAGCCGGCTGGTGCGGCGACCGCGCCTGCGAGGACAAGGTCAAGGAGCAGACGGCGGCGACCGCCCGCGTCTACGCCGAGGGCGAAAGCGCGGAAACGTGCGTCTGCTGCGGCAAAAAGGCGCGGCACATGATTATTTTCGCCCGCGCCTATTGATGATTTTATGAAACGAGGCGGCATCTTTATCCGCCGCCCTTATGCAGAGAAAAACATATGCCCCGCGCCGCAGGCGCGGGACTTTTTTATACGAAAAAAGCAACTCAAATCGTGCTTTTCGCCGTCTGATCCGAGTTGCTCCGTGGTGGAGCGATATAAAAGAAATACGCACACTCGAAAGTGTGCGTATACTTCTGTTGTGGTGGAGCGTTCGGTCTCAAACACGAACCTAACTTTAATTACAAACGGAAGATGTGTGTGGGTAGAATACACTATAAGATTGCAGTAAAAAACACAGAAAACATAAATACAAATAGTGGTATTAAGCACCAAATAGCAATTACTAAGAATCTATGTTTTTGTTTGCAGATTTTTGCGTTAATACTTATTTGATCAATAATAGTAACCAATGAATTTTCTTCACTCTCCTGCAGAAGTTTTTTAATCTGTCCTTTGCTTAATTCCGCGACATCTGCGTAATAGGTTAAAGACAGTTTTCCTTCTTTTTTCTTTCGAGGATAAACAACCAAAATAAGGAAAATGAGTTCTACTGCGAATGAGATAAAATATAAAATTGAAAACGCAATAAGCACGCGAAATTTAAGCCGCAATTCTGCCGTTAATTCTTCTCCAAAAAATTGATTAAAGGTATCTAATATTCCTAAGCTCAAAGCAAAAACAATGCCTACTATTGTAATAAGACTATTTGCTTTATTATCAAATTTATTGATTTGCTCTTGAATTAATAATAATGACTTGTCTGCCTTATTAAACATTTTTCATTCCTCCATTTATCCATTCGTTAAAGTCGGAAGTAATCATATTACAATGATAAAATTCATTTGGCTTGCAACTATAGTCACGCGAAAAGTGAAGCCACTGTTTATATTTTGGATGCTCTTCAATTACATTAGCATATATTAGTTTATCTATTGCTATTGGATTATACTGCCTTGTATTTGCAATACTACATAAATTGCTTGCATAAACCAAAGCATCGCCAATATATATTTTATCATTGATGCCTGAACCCGCACGCCCCGCTTTAATAATAAGGTCATGGCCCGAACCGATACCTATACCGACAGAAATACTTTTATATCCATAAGTGGAAGATATTTTATTAAGCATTTTGATATATGTATTAATATCACAAGCGTAATCAAAAACTCGTACATCATCTTTTTTATAGTGACTTGAATATATTCCGTAAACACAATCCCCACGAATACCAATTTGGTAATGTTTATCATCTTGACTTAAAATCGTAATAATTTCACTCGTAAACGCTCTCATAAACCTAGCTAATTTATCTTTGTTCGACTCGGTAAAAAGCGTAGAAGAATCCCTAATATCAATAAAAATTGCTGTAGTCCAACACCTTACTCCATTTTCATATGTAAATTCATTTTCATGGGGAATTTCATCTTTTTCTTCTATTTTGGTTTTAGATGTCAAAATATTAATAATATTTTGTTTTGAATTTTTATAGTTATACATATTTATATCCTTTGCTTAAATATAGCTTTCAACAACATTTCGCATTGCTCGTTGTCGAGTTTCATCTGTTCTTTGATTTGTCCGACAATGCGTCGAGCAAAGGTTTTGATGGTAATGTCGTCAAAAGATAGATATTCCGGATTTTTCGATTTTTCTTGTTCATAACAGAGGAGTGCTTTTTCGAGCCATTCCTGATCGCTTTCTTTGGACATAGTATCCCCACAACTAAATCTGTACTGTAAATTTATTATAACACAATATATTGTGCTTTTCAATGCTTTTGGGAAAATTTACCATTTTATTCCTTAAAATAAAAGCAGAAAAAGT
>JAGHJP010000025.1 GCA_017886575.1 Clostridia bacterium | reverse complement strand
CTTCCGCACGCCCCATCACACGGCGACCACCGTTTCCATGTGCGGCGGCGGTTCCTCTTTCGTCCGCCCGGGCGAGATCAGCCTGGCGCACGGCGGGGTGCTCTTTCTCGACGAATTGCCCGAATACAAGCGCTCCACGCTGGAGGCCCTCCGCCAGCCTCTCGAGGACGGGGTCATCACCGTGTCCCGCTCGTCCGGTTCGGTCACCTATCCCGCGTCGTTCATGCTCTGCGCGGGCATGAACCCCTGCCCGTGCGGCAATTACGGCTCGCGCGACAGGGTCTGCACCTGCACCCCCGCGCAGATCAAACGCTACCGCAGCCGCATCTCCGGGCCCCTTCTGGACCGCATCGATCTGCAGGTCGAAGTGGACGGGGTGCGCTACGACGATCTGTCGTCCGAAAAGGAAGAGGAATCGAGCGCGGCCGTGCGCGAACGGGTCAACCATGCCCGCAAGATCCAGCGCGAACGCTTTCACGGTCTGCCCGTACGCACGAACAGCGGCATGCGCGAAGCGGAGATACGCAAGTTCTGCCGCCTGAGCGCGGAATGCGACGGCATTTTGCGCGCCGCGTTCGAACGCTTTCACCTCTCGGCGCGGGCGCGCTCGCGCATCATCAAGGTCGCGCGCACCATCGCCGACCTCGGTTACAGCGAGGACATCGCCCCCGTGCACGTCTACGAGGCGCTCTCGTACCGCATGTACGACCGGGACGACCCGTGAGGGGAGAAATTTTCCGTACGGGTTTGCGGCGGGGGAAATGCGGGTATAAAAAAGAACGGGGAGAACGGACGGCATGAAGCACGGATACACGGCAGAAGAAAAAGCCCTCGTCTGGCTGGACAGTTTCGAGGGGCTGACCTACCGCCGCAAGGCGCAGATGCTCTCCCTCTGTCCGTCGGCGGAAGAACTTGCCGCGGCGGTCGCGGCGGGCGGAGAGAAGTTTGCGGACTTTCTTCCGCCGGAGAGCCGCGCGCTCCTGCAAAAGTCCCTGCGGGACGGGAACTATCTCTCTTCGGTGCTGAACGAGCTTGCCGAAAAGGGCATCTTCTGCGTGACTCTCCGCTCGGCGGATTATCCGGCGCAGCTCAAAGAGACGCTCGCGCCGCCCCTCGTCCTGTACGGCAAGGGCGACCGCTCCCTGTTGCAGGGGGATATGTTCGCCGTCGTCGGTTCGCGCCGCACGCAAACCAGGGTGCAGGCGCTCACGCGGGAATTTGCCGCGGCCCTTTCGGAGCATTTCACCATCGTCACGGGCATCGCCGAGGGCGGCGACGTTTCCGCCGTCAGGGGCGTTCTGGAAAAGGATAAGGCGGCACGGGCGAATGTCGTCTGCGTGCTCGCCCACGGGTTCGACTATGTCTATCCCGCCGCGCACGCGGACATATTGCAGGAAGTCTGCCGCCGCGGGCTGGCCCTCACCGAGCACCGCCCCGACGTGCGGCCCCAAAAGTTCCTCTTTCCCGTCCGCAACCGCATCATCGCGGGGCTTGCCCGCGGGGTGCTCGTGGTCAGCGGCGGCATGCGCAGTGGCACGTCCGTCACGGCGGGCTATGCGCTCGACTACGGCAGGGACGTCTTTGCCTTTCCCTATGACCCCTGCGTTCCGTCGGGCGCGGGCTGCAACGCCCTGATCAAAAACGGCGCCTGCCTTGCGGACTGCGTTCCGGACATTCTGTCGCACTACGGGTTGGAAGAGCCAAAGCCCGCCGCCCCGCCTCCGCTCTCCGGGGAGGAGCGCAAAGTTTTGAGCGTCCTGTCCGAACGGGGCGAGGCGCACATCGAAGAACTCTCCCGCCTGTCGGGGCTGCCCGCCTACCTTCTGAGCGGCGTGCTCTCCGGGCTGGAAGTCAAGGGCATGGTCGTCCGCGCGGGCGGCAACCGCTATGCGGCGGTCGGCGGCTTTTTGCCGGAAGGAGCGGAACGCTCTCCCGCCCCGCCGGAAGAGAACGAAGGCGGCGGCGTTGAAAAATAAAAAATTTACCTGTCGGATACGGCATAAAAATAAAATTTTTAGGATAGGGTAAAAATATGGATCTGATCATTGTGGAGTCACCCTCCAAAGCACAGACGATTTCCAAATACCTGAAAGGAAAGTACAAGGTGGACGCCTCCAAGGGGCACATCCGCGACCTGCCCGAGCGCACGCTCGGCGTTTCGCTCAAAAACAATTTCGAACCGCATTACGTCACCACGTCCGCGCAGGACGCGGTCATCAAGCGGCTTTCCGAAGAGGCGAAGAAGGCGGACAAAGTCTATCTCGCCACCGACCCCGACCGCGAAGGGGAGGCCATCTCCTGGCATTTGCAGACCGTGCTCGGGCTGGACGACAAGGCGCCCAACCGCATCGAGTTCAACGAGATCTCGCCCGGGGCGGTCCGCCGCGCGCTCGAACACCCGCGGGTCATCAACTACAATCTCGTGGACGCCCAGCAGGCGCGCCGCGTGCTCGACCGGTTGGTGGGCTATAAACTCTCGCCCCTTCTCAACAACAAGATCCAGAGCGGGCTGTCGGCGGGGCGCGTGCAGTCCGTCGTCCTGAAACTCATCGTCGAGCGCGAGCGGGAGATCGCCGCGTTCAGGCCCGAAGAGTACTGGACGGTCACCGCCGAGGTGCAGGACGGGGGAAAGAAGTTCCCCGCCTTCAAAGCCGCCCTCGAAAAGAAGAAGGGCAAAAAATTCCGCCCCGCGAACAAGGAGCAGGCGGACGAAGTGCTGGCGGCGGCGAAAAATTACCCCTTCACCGTCGGCGCGGTCAAAAAGAGCGTCACCAGATCGCACGCCCCCGCGCCCTTCACCACCAGCACCCTGCAGCAGGACGCCTCCAACAAATTCGGCATGAGTTCGCCCGAGACCATGCTCGTCGCGCAGCACCTCTATGAGGGCATGGATACCGCGGAAGGGCACATCGCGTTCGTCACCTATATCCGAACGGACTCCACCCGCGTTTCCGCCGAGGCGCAGCAGCGCGCTCTCGAATACATCCGCGAACGGTTCGGCGAGGAGTACTGCCCCGCTAAGCCCAATTACTACGCCAGTAAAAAGGGGGCGCAGGACGCCCACGAGGCCATCCGCCCCATCGACCTCTCGATGACACCCGAAAAGGCGAAAAAACTGCTCGACAAAAAGCACGCCAACATCTACCGGCTCATCTACGAGCGGTTCGTCGCCTCGCAGATGTCCGAGGCGCGCTACAACAGCATGCAGGTCGAAGTGCTCTGCGGCGAATACGGCTACAAGGCGACGGGCAGAAGCCTGCTCTTCCCCGGGTTCACCGCCGTCTATCAGGAGACGCGCAAGGAGGATAAGGAAGAGGAGGGGGATGTCTCCGCCAAACTCCTGCCGCCCGTGCAGGAGGGGGACGGGCTCGATCTCGTCAAGATCACGCCCGAACAGAAGTTCACCAAGCCCCCGCAGCGGTACACCGACGCTTCCCTCATCAAACTCATGGAGGAAAGGGGCATCGGCAGGCCCTCCACCTTTTCGACCATTCTGTCCGTGCTCAACAAGCGCAAGTACGTCGTCAAAGAGGGCAAGTTCATGGTGCCCACGCCCGTGGCGTTCAAGGTCACCGATTTTCTCGAATCTTTCTTCAAGGACGTCATGGACGTCGGCTTCACCGCCGACATGGAGGAGAAGCTGGACGACATCGAGAACGGCGGCAAGGACTGGCACGCCATCGTGGGCGATTTTTATCCCGGCTTTGCCGAGCATCTCAAAGCCGCGCAGAATGCGGGCGACGAGCCGACGGACATCCTCTGTTCTAAGTGCGGTCACCCCATGGTGCGCAAGATCGGCAAATACGGCAAATACCTCGCCTGCACCAATTACCCCAAGTGCTCCAACATCATCAGCGAGGGCGAGGCGGAGATCTCCGAAGTGCGCTGTCCCAAGTGCGGCGCGAACATGGTCGTCAAGAGCGGCAAGTACGGCAAATTCCTCGCCTGCCCCAACTATCCCGAGTGCAAATGCACCCTGCCCTATGTGGAGAACGGCTCTGCCGACCTCGTCGGCGTCTGTCCCGAGTGCGGCAGGCCCACCCGCCGCATGAAGTCCAAATCGGGCAAGGTCTATTACAGTTGTTCGGCATACCCCGCCTGCAAGTTCATGAGCTGGGATATCCCCACGGGTAACAAATGCCCCAAGTGCGGCGGCGCCATCGTGCAGACCGAACGGGGGGCGATCCGCTGCTCTTCCAAAGGGTGCGATTATGTGGAAAAGCCCGCCCCCATGCCCGCAAGAAAGGGCAAAAAGGCGACAGGTGCCGCGGAAGCGCCCGCCGATAAAAAGGCCGCAGGGGAAGGGGAATAAGCCATGCAAAAAGTCACCGTCGTCGGCGGCGGGCTGGCGGGGTGCGAGGCGGCATATTACCTCGCCCGCCGCGGCATTCCTGTCCGCCTCGTCGAGGCAAAGCCCCTCTTTTATACGCCCGCGCACGCCTCTCCCGCCCTCGCCGAGCTGGTCTGCTCCAACTCCCTGAAGAGCGACGACGTGTACGGCAACGCCTGCGGGCTCTTAAAGGAGGAGATGCGCGTTTTGGGCTCCCTCACCATGGAGGCGGCGGCGGAAAACCGCGTCCCCGCGGGCGGCGCGCTCGCCGTCGAGCGGGAGGGGTTCGCCGCGTATATCACCGCCAAGATCGGCGCATGCCCGCTCATCGAGCGGACAGCCGCCGAGGTCTGCACGCTGCCCGGAAAGGGCGAGGGGCTCACGGTCATCGCCACCGGGCCGCTCACGCTGGACGCGCTGGCGGCGGATATCTCCCGCCGCTTCGGCAAAGGGCTGCATTTTTACGACGCTTCCGCGCCCGTCGTGGCGGCGGACAGCGTCGATTTTTCTCATGCGTTCACGGGCGACCGCTACGGCAAGGGCACGGGGGACTACGTCAACTGCCCTTTGGACAAGGCGGAATACGACGCCTTCGTATCCGCCCTGCTCGGGGCGGAAAAAGTCACGCTGCACGATTTTGAAAAGCGGGAGATATTCGAGGGCTGCATGCCCGTCGAGATCATGGCTTCCCGCGGGCATGATACCCTCCGTTTCGGCACTTTCAAGCCTGTCGGGCTGTACGACGGACAGGGCAGGCGGCCGTACGCCGTGCTGCAACTCAGAAAGGAGAACGCGGCGGGCACGGCGTACAACCTCGTCGGCTGTCAGACCAATCTCAAATTCGGCGAGCAGAAGCGCGTCTTTTCCCTCATCCCCGCCCTGCAAAACGCCGAGTTCCTGCGCTACGGGGTCATGCACCGCAACACCTATCTGCAATCGCCCGACGTGCTGCACGCCGATTTTTCCTGCAAGGCGCAGGACAATTTGTACTTCGCGGGGCAGATCACGGGGGTGGAAGGGTACGTCGAAAGCGCCATGAGCGGGCTTTTGGCGGGCGTGCACATCGCCGAAAGACTGCTGGGCGGCAAAAAAATCGCCTTCCCGCCCGAAACGGTGTGCGGCGCGCTCTCCCTCTACGTCTCTTCCCCCAACGCCGATTTCCAGCCCATGAACGCCAATTACGGCATTCTGCCCCCCTTGCGCGACTATGCGGGCAGGGATAAAAAGGAAAAGCGCCGCCGCTTTGCCGAGCGTTCCCTCGCCGCGGTCAAAAAAATCAAAGAGAATTTGCATTCTCCTGTTTAGAAAGCGTGAAAACGATTTACAAGTAATACATACGGCGGTCTGCCGCTTTTTGCCGCCGCAGCCGGAAAATTACGAAAAACAAGGAGTTGATGATAATATGGAATTCAGAGGAACGACCATTTGCGCCGTTAAACGCAACGGCGTGACGGCGATCGCGGGGGACGGACAGGTCACCATGGGCGAATCGATCGTCTTCAAAAATACAGCCGTCAAGGTGCGCCGCATCTACGGCGGCAAGGTCATCCTGGGCTTTGCCGGCTCCGTGACGGACGCCTTTTCCCTCACCGAACGGTTCGAGGGCATGCTCAACAAATTCTCGGGCAACCTCATGCGCTCGGCGGTGGAACTTGCCGAACTTTGGCGGAGCGATAAGATCGGCAGAAAACTCGACGCCATGATGATCGTCGCCGACAAGGACACCCTGCTCATTCTCTCGGGCACGGGCGAGGTCATCGAGCCGGACGGCGGCTGCTGTTCCATCGGCAGCGGCGGCAACTACGCCCTGGCGGCGGCGCGCGCCCTCTTGCAGAACACCGACTACGATGCCGAGACCATCGCCCGCAAGTCGCTCAAGATCGCCAGCGAGATATGCGTCTATACCAACGACCATATCATCTGCGAAACCGTATAAGGCAGGAAGGAGGAAATCGTTTTACCATGGATCTATCACCCAAACAGATCGTTTTTGAACTCGATAAACACATCATCGGGCAGGCCGAAGCGAAAAAGGCGGTCGCCATCGCGCTGCGGAACCGCTACCGCCGCAGCCGGCTCTCCCCCGAACTCAGGGAGGAGATAACGCCCAAAAATATCATCATGAAGGGGCCTACGGGCGTGGGCAAGACGGAGATCGCCAGGCGGCTCGCCAAACTCGTCAAGGCGCCCTTCATCAAGGTGGAAGCCACCAAGTACACCGAAGTGGGGTACGTCGGCAAGGAAGTGGAGAGCATGGTGCGCGACCTCGTGGAATGCGCCATGCGCCTCGTCAAGGAAGAGAAGATGGAGGAGGTGTCCGTCAAGGCGAACGCCGCCGCCGAAAAGAAACTTCTGAACGCTCTCGTCGAAGCCAAGAAGGCGGATAAGGGCGAAACGGCGACGGACGTGTTCCGCGCCAACATTTTGGACGGGCTGCGCAAGGGGCTGTACGAGGACTTCGTGCTCGAAATGGACCTTGCCGAGGAGCCCAAGACCATGGAGCTCATCCCGGGCGGCGCCGCCATCAATCTCGGCAGCATTTTCGGCGAAGCCCTGCCCAAGCGGCGTAAAAAGCGCAAGATCTCCGTCAAGGAGGCGCGCAAGCTCATCGTGGCGGAGGAGAGCGACAAACTCATCGACAACGACGCGGTGACCAGCGAAGGGCTGCGTCGCGCGGAGAACGAGGGCATCATCTTCATCGACGAGATCGACAAGATTGCGGGCAAGGGCAACATGAGCGGGGCGGACGTCTCCCGCGAGGGGGTCCAGCGCGACATCCTGCCCATCGTCGAGGGCTGCACGGTCATGACCAAATATGGCGCGGTCAAGACGGACTATATGCTCTTCATCGCGGCGGGCGCCTTCCATGTCTCCAAGGTGGAGGATCTCATCCCCGAACTGCAGGGCCGTTTCCCCATCAAGGTCGAGCTTAAGAGCCTGACCAAGGAGGACTTCATCTCCATCCTGACGCAGACCGAGCACTCCATCACCGACCAGTACAAGGTATTGCTCGCCGTGGACAACATCGACCTGTCCTTCACGCCCGAGGCGATCGCCAAGATCGCCGAAGTCAGCGTGGACATCAACGAAACGAGCGAGGACATCGGCGCGCGCCGCCTGCACACGGTCATGGAAACGCTGCTCGAGGACATATCCTTCAACGCGGGCGGCGGCAATTATCCCGTCGTGTCCGTGGTCGTCGACGAAAAATATGTGGACGAACACCTCTCGTCCATCACGCGCGACCGCGATATCAAGAAGTATATTTTGTAAGACGGGCGCATCGCCCCGAGGAGCGAAAACCGGAGATTTTCAAGAGGCATTGCCTCTTGAACGGGGTTGTAAGGGGCGGCGCCCCTTACAAAACAAAAAGCCTTTCGAAAGCGGCGCGTGCGCCGCATATATCGCCCGTCGGGCGATATATAAACGCAAGGCAGAAGCCTTGCTTATACAAGTTCGATTGTCAAGGGGCGCCGCCCCTTGGAAACCCCGCCAAAGGGGGGAGCACCCCCTTTGGAAACCCGTGTTGCGCAAGGCAAAGCCTTGCTTTCAAGGCTCGGAAAAACGGAGGGCGCCGCCCTCCGCGCCACCCGCCCAAGGGTCGCCGATCCTTGGGATCCCGAGCCGGGGCATTGCGCCCTTTTTATACCCACGTTACAGGAGAGATATATGATCAACATTCCCAAAGGCACCAAGGACGTTCTGCCCGCCGATTCCTACAAATGGCAGTACGTCGAAGAAAAGGCGCGGCAGGTCGCGCGGCTCTACGGTCTGCGCGAGATCCGCACGCCCGTGTTCGAGTACACCGAACTCTTCTCGCGCGGCGTGGGCGAAACGACCGACGTCGTCACCAAGGAAATGTACACCTTCCTCGACAAGGGCAACCGCTCTGTCACGTTAAAGCCCGAAGGCACGGCGGGCGTGGCGCGCTCGTTCATCGAAAACGGGTTGTACGGCACACCCATGCCCTTAAAAATGTACTATATCATTCCCGCGTTCCGCTACGAACGTCCCCAGGCGGGCAGGCTGCGCGAGTTCCATCAGTTCGGCGCGGAGGTCTACGGTTCGGCGGCGCCCGACACGGACGCCGAGGTCATCGCCCTGGCGCACGACTTCATCGCTTCCCTGGGGCTGAAGGCAAAACTGCGCATCAATTCCATCGGCTGCAAGAAGTGCCGCAAGGCGTTCAACGACGCGCTCAAAGAGTACTTCCGCCCTCGCCTCGGGGAAATGTGCCCCGACTGCCGCGCGCGGTTCGACAAGAATCCCATGCGCATGCTCGACTGCAAAGTGCCCGCGTGCAAGGCGATCGCGGCGGGCGCGCCCACCATTTTGGACTATCTCTGCGACGATTGCAAAGAACACTTCGCGGCGGTGCAGAAGTACCTGCAGATCGCGGGCATACCCTATGAGATCGACCCCGGCATCGTGCGCGGGCTGGACTATTACACCCGCACGGTGTTCGAGTTCGTCAGCGAAGAGATCGGCGCGCAGGGCACGGTGCTCGGCGGCGGCAGGTACGACGGGCTCATCGAGGAGATCGGCGGGCCGTCCACGCCCGCGGTCGGGTTTGCGGCGGGGCTGGAGCGGCTGCTCCTGCTCATGGAAAAATCGGGCGCGTCCTTTCCCGCCGCGCCCGCGCCCGTCGTCTATATCGCGGGCATGGATGCCGCCTGCCGCGAAAAGGCGTTTGAAATCGCCGCGGTGCTCCGCCGCGCGGGCGTTCCCTGCGAAGTGGATCACATGGAGCGCTCTTTGAAGGCACAGTTCAAATACGCGGACAAGCTGCAGGCGAAATACACCGCCGTCATCGGCGGCAACGAGTTGCAGGAAGGGGTCATGGACGTCAAAAACATGTCCGACTCTTCCCGGGAGCGCGTGCCCTTCGCGGACGCCGTCGGATACTTTGCGGAAAAATAAAAAAATTGCGATTACACAAGATAAAATTACTTTATCAAATAGGAGAAACAAACGATATGTCGAAAAACGTGAAGGAAATCGATACGGAAGAATTCAACGCCCTTTTGGCGGGGGACATGCCCGTGGTCTGCGACTTTTTCGCGACCTGGTGCGGCCCCTGCCGCATGCTCGCGCCCGTGCTGGACGAGATCGCGGCGGAGATGCAGGGCAAGGCGGTGTTCGTCAAGACGGATATCGACCGCAACCCCGCACTTGCCGAAAAGTATGAAATTTATTCGGTGCCCTGCGTCAAGGTGTTCAAGGGGGGAAAGGAGATCGCCGAAAATCTCGGCTATGCCCCCAAACCCATGTTCCGGGCCTTTCTGAACGAAAACTTATAAAATCAAACGCCCGACCTTTTCGGAACGATTGACTTTTTCCCGCCGCGTGTGTTACAATAAAAAGAAAAAATAAATTGTAACGAGAGGAAAAACATCATGATCGATATGACCACCGTCAAAAACGCCGACCCCGAAGTATACGCCGCCATGCAGGACGAGCTCGACCGCCAGCGCGGCAACCTCGAACTCATCGCCAGCGAGAACATCGTCTCTCCCGCCGTCATGGCGGCGATGGGCAGCCACCTCACCAACAAATACGCCGAGGGGCTCCCCGGCAAGCGCTATTACGGCGGCTGTCAGTACGTGGACGTGGTGGAAACGCTGGCGCAGGAACGCCTCAAAGCCCTCTTCGGCTGCGACCACTGCAACGTGCAGCCGCACAGCGGCGCACAGGCGAACTTTGCGGTATTCTTCGCCGTCCTGCAGCCGGGCGATACGGTCATGGGCATGAACCTCGCCCACGGCGGGCACCTCTCGCACGGCTCGCCCGTCAACGTTTCTGGTAAATATTTTCACATCGTGCCCTACGGCGTTTCCGCCGAGACCGAGACCATCGATTATGACGAGATGGAGCGCATCGCCCTCGAATGCAAGCCCAAAATGATCGTTTCGGGCGCGTCCGCCTATCCCCGCGTCATCGATTTCAAGCGCATCCGCGAGATCTGCGATAAAGTCGGGGCGTACATGATGGTGGACATCGCGCACATCGCCGGGCTGGTCGCGGCGGGCGTACACCCGTCTCCCGTGCCCTATGCCGACTTCGTGACGACCACCACGCACAAGACCCTGCGCGGCCCGCGCGGCGGCGTCATCATGTGCAAGGAGGAGTACGCCAAGCTCATCGACAAGGCGGTGTTCCCCGGCACGCAGGGCGGTCCCCTGATGCACGTCATCGCGGCAAAGGCGGTCGCCTTCAAGGAGGCGCTCTCTTCCGCGTTCAAGGAATACCAGAGACAGATCGTCAAAAACGCGGCGGCGATGGCGGAGCGGTTCGTGAAAAACGGCGTGCGCCTCGTCAGCGGCGGCACGGACAACCACCTGATGCTCCTCGACCTGAGCGCGAAGGGGGTCACGGGCAAGGAACTCGAAAAGATGCTCGACGCCGTGCACATCACGGTCAATAAAAACGCCATCCCGTTCGACACGCAAAAGCCGTTCGTCACCAGCGGCGTGCGCATCGGCACGCCCGCCGTCACCGCGCGCGGCATGAAGGAAGGGGAGTGCGCCCGCATCGCCGACCTCATCTCCCGCGTCATCGACGAGAAGGAGGCCTGCTTCGGCGAAGTCAGTGCCGAGGTCGCCGCGCTCTGCGAACGCTTCCCGCTCTATGAAAACGATATTCTGTAAGCCTGCGGCAAAAAACAGTATCGTCCTATATTATAGAAACGCGATCATAAATTTGAAAATATTTTTCTTTCCCTGCCCGCCGAACCGCGCGGACGGGGATTTTTTTATGCCTTTTTGTTGCTTTTTTTCCTTCGGAAATAAAATCGTACATACGCTTGACATACGTCATAAATGGCAGGTTACACAGCGTAGATTGCATATT
>JAGHJP010000024.1 GCA_017886575.1 Clostridia bacterium | reverse complement strand
GCCCGCGACAACGGCTTTACGCCCTTCGTGTCCATGCAAAATCACTATAACCCGCTCTACCGCGAGGACGAACGGGAACTGATCCCGGTTTGCCGGCAGATGAACGTGGCGCTCACGCCGTACAGCCCGCTCGCCGCCGGCAGGTGCGCCCGCCCCGATTGGGAAACGGACACCCTGCGCAGCCGGACGGACAAGGTCGCGCAGGGCAAGTACGATTCCACCGAGGAACAGGACAAAAAGATCGCCGCGCGCATTCACGAATTGGCGGAGAAGTATGATACGAGCATGACGGCGATCACCTTTGCCTGGCACTTCAAAAAGGGCGTCGCGTCTCCCATCGTGGGGGCGACCAAGGCGAAATATCTCGACGACGCCGCGGCGGCGTTCGGCGTCCCCCTCACCGAGGAGGACGTGGCTTTCATCGACGAGTTGTACGTCCCGCACAAAATCGTCGGCGCGCTTTAAGCGTGCGGCAGTATTCGGAAATAAGGAGGCAGATCATCATGCAGGGAAAAACATTGGTGGCATATTTTTCCGCGGAAGGCACGACCGCCGCGGTCGCACAAAAAATCGCGTCGGCATGCGGCGCCGATCTCTTTGCAATCAGGCCCGCCGTGCCGTACACGGCGGCGGACCTCGACTGGATGAACAAAAAGAGCCGCAGTTCGGCGGAGATGGCGGACCCGTCCTGCCGCCCGCCGCTTGCGGAGGGCATCGACGTTGTGCCGTACGACAATATCTTCATCGGCTTTCCGATCTGGTGGTATGTCGAGCCGCGCATCGTCGATACCTTTCTCGAAAGCCGGTCGTTTGCGGGCAAGGCGCTCTTTCCGTTCGCCACTTCGGGCGGCAGCGGCATCGGGCGCGCCTGCGAAAGGATGAAAGAGATCTGTCCCGACGCCGATTGGCGGGAGGGGAAACTCTTAAACCGCGGCGGCATTGCCGAGTGGCTGCGGCAATTGTCCTGAAAAGGATTTCCGCCTTGCGCGGAACGGATTGACATGCCGCCCCGAAAGGGGTATAATGGAACGGAAGTAAGTAAAACGGGGAGCCGATGTATGCCGAGGACTTCGCAGCAACGGACGAACGCGAGAAAGGAAGAGATCGTAAACGCCTGTGCGGAACTCTATGAAACGATGGGGTTCAAGGAGATCACGCTCAAAGAGATCGGTAAGGCGACTTCCTTCACGCGCACGTCGATCTACAATTATTTTCAGACCAAGGAAGAGATATTCCTCGCCCTCTTGCAGCGGGAATACGACTTATGGAACGCCGACCTGCACGCGCTCTGCGACGGGCACGCGGCAATGTCGGCGGAGACGTTTGCCGACGCGCTCGCAAGATCGCTCGAAAAGCGGGAAAGGCTGTTGAAACTGATGTCCATGAACCACTACGATATGGAGGAAAACAGCCGCATGGAGAACCTGACGGAATTCAAGCGTTCCTACGGGGAATCGATCCGGGCGGTCACGCGGTGCGTGGAAAAGTTTTTCCCCGACATGACGGTCGGCGCCGTTCAGGACTTTATCTACACCTTTTTCCCGTTCATGTTCGGCATCTATCCCTACACGTTCGTCAGCGATAAGCAGCGCGGTGCCATGGAGCGGGCGCACGCCAACTATGTCTTTCAGCCCCTCTACGATCTCGTGTACGGCTGCGTGAAGAACCTGCTGCAAAACCGGCAGGAAGGCTGACCGCTTTTCCAGGAAGAGGAATAACCCCCCGCTTTGGCGGCGGAAAGAACAAAAAAACATAAAATGCCGCACGGCATTTTCAGAGCAACGGTTTTGCCTTGCGCCGTATTCCCGGCAACGGAAGGGCGCAGACATGGCGGGCGGTTGCTCTTTTTTTCTATCCGCTTATACCTGTCGCCATGCAGCCATTAGTTTCCGAAAAAAACGGCACTTGACAAAAATATATTTATGGTATATAATCAGAAATATAGCGGGGGGGGGGGTATCGTAACGGAAAAAGCGCCGAGCGCCGCGGAAAGAGGAGGAAGTCATTGTCATGAAAGAGGGGAAAGGCATTGTCATGAAAAACGGGATCAACATAGCATTGGTCGAAGACGAGGCGGACGCCGCCAACACGGAGATCGGTTTTCTGAACCGCTATGCCAAGGAAAAGGGGTTGTCCTTCACGATCAATCACTTCAAGGACGGCATATCTTTTTTGGAACATTACAAGCCGGAATACGACATCATACTGATGGACATTCAGCTGCCCGATTACAACGGGCTCGAAGCGGCGAAAAGGATCCGCCGTCTCGACCAGAGCACCGCCATCATCTTTATCACCAATATGGCGAACCTTGCCATTAACTGCTATGAAGTGGACGCGCTCGACTTCATCGTCAAGCCGCCCGAATATTTTTCCTTTTCCGTCAAACTCGGCAGGGCGATCGCCCGCATCGAGCGGGAGCGGAAGAACAATATTTGCATCACCACGGGCCGCGGCATCGTAAAGCTGCCCGCTTCCGCCGTCAAGTACGTCGAAGTCATGGGGCATTCTTTGGTCTATCACACGACGGAGGGCGATTATAACGCCTACGGTTCGCTCAACCGCGTGGAAGAATCGCTCGTTCCCGCCGGCTTTTCCCGCTGCAACAGTTGTTACCTCGTCAACTTGCGCTATGTGAAGCGCATAGACGGGTTCACCGCCTTCATCGGCAGCGAGGAAGAGGCGATCCCATCAGCCATGCCAAGAAGAAGGACTTTTTGAAGGCGTTGAACGAGTATATCGGCGCGGGGAACATCTATGTTCTATGAGATCTACAATACGGAGAGCGCGCTGTTCGGGTATAAGATCGTATTCATGGCGGAACTGCTCTTCGCGGAGTTCATGTTTACCGTTCGCCTGGGGCGGAAGGATCTGTTCCCGCTGCGGTTCATCCTTGTCTGCCTCATCTGCATGGTCGCGGCGATCCTTGTGCCCATTTTGGGATATAATGCGTTTTACACGTCCATGCTCTTCTTTTTCCTGTTTTTCGTTTCGGTCATCGCGCTCAAATTGCTGTGTTTCAGGGAAAGCTGGCTAAACGTGCTGTTCTGCGCCGTCGCTGCCTATGCCGTGCAGCACATTGCGTTCGAACTGTGCAACCTGATCGTCGTGGCGACGGGGCTGAACGAAGGGCTGCCCTTGGAAGTTTACGGCGATAAAATGCGGGAAACGAACGATGCCGTGCAAGCGTTTATTTATATAGAGAGTTACATTCTCGTCTATTGGCTTTGTTTCCTGGGCTTTGGCCGCAAGCTGAAAAAAAACGAGGATATGCGCATCATCAGCATCAAATTGTTCATCATCTCGGCGCTGACCATCTTTGTCGCCGTTGTGGTGAACGCGATGGTCACCTATTATTCCTATGAAAGAACGGATTCCTTTTTCTCGGGCGTCGTCAGTTTTCTCATCATCGTCGTGTGCGCCTTCGCGCTCTGCCTGCAATTCAGCCTGCTGCGCAGCAAAAACGTCGAGCAGGAGCTGAATACCTTCCGCACCATGTGGCTGCAAGAGGAAAAACAGTACGCCGCGCTCAAAGAGAATATCGACTATATCAACATCAAATGCCACGATCTGAAACACCAGATCCATGCCATCGGCGAGCACCGCGACATGGACGAGGCGTCCATCCGCGAATTGGAGAGCGTCATCGCCATCTACGGTTCCAGCCTGAAAACGGGCAACGAGGCGCTGGATGTGGTGCTCATGGAAAAGGGGCTGCTTTGCAACAAAAACGAGATCCGCCTCACCTGCGTGGCGGACGGAAAGAGCCTGTCCTTTATGAAGGAGGCGGACATTTACTCCCTCTTCGGCAACGCCATCGACAATGCGGCGGAGGCGCTGCTCGGGGTGGAGGACAAAGAACTGCGGGTCATTTCCCTGCATGTCAAAAGGGCGGGCGGCTTTGTCTCCGTCAATATTTACAATTATTGCCCCGTAAAACTCCGTTTCAGCGAGGGGCTGCCGCTCACCACCCATCGCGACAAATTGCTGCACGGATACGGGATGAAGAGCATGAAGATGATCGCCGAAAAATACGGCGGGAGTTTCAGCGTATCTTTGAAGGAGGATATATTCACGCTGAACGTGCTTTTCCCGCGCCCGAATGAAGAGATAGGTTGAAAAAAGCAAGACTTACGCTGTACCCCCTTGCAGAAAATCCGAATTTCATTATAATTTGAATTGCGAAAAACGAAAGGCGCCTTCGGGATCCGCAATTCATTTTTTTATAACAAGGAGGAACTTAGTGTGGAGAAGAAAAAGATGAGCAACAGGACTCTGATGTTGATCCTTTTTCCCATCATGGCAATCGTAGTTGCCGCGCTCATTTTCGGCAATTACATGGCAATGACCTGGAACACGATCATCAGCCGGTTTTTCAATCATCAGACGTATAGGATAGAAAAGATCGACGACAGCGTGCAGATAGACGACCAATATTATAAGAGCGATTTTTCTGACGAAGCGGCGCTCACCGAGCACAACGCGGAAGTTGCGGAGCGCATCGAGGCGGAGGGCATGGTCCTTCTGAAAAACGAGGGCAGTGCTTTGCCCCTTTCCACCTCCGCGGATAACAAGGCAAAAGTGAGCCTGTTCTCCGTTTCTTCCGTCGACATGGTCTACGGCGGCACGGGCTCCGGTTCCATCGACACATCCACGGCGCCCACCCTGCGGAACGCGCTGGAAGGGGTCAATTTTGAAGTCAACGGCACGCTGTGGGACTATTACCGGTCTCAGCACGACGCGGGCTATGACAGAAGTTCGCCCAACTGGCGCGGCGGACAGTTCGAAATCAAGGAAGTGCCCTGGGCAAACGTTCAGGCGGCGGCGGGCAGCACCTTCTCCGAATACAACGACGCGGCGATCGTGGTCATCGCCCGTTCGGGCGGCGAGGGGAGCGATCTGACCGCGCAGAATTTCGCCGAAACGGAGAATGTTGCCGGTAACTCCGGCAGCTATCTGGAGCTCAGCACCGAAGAGGCCGACATGTTGGAGGCGGTCACCGCTTCCTTTGAAAAGGTCATCGTTCTCGTCAACGCCAACAACGCTCTGGAACTCGGCTGGCTGGACGAGTATGACATCGACGCGGCGCTGTGGATCGGCGGCGTGGGACAGACCGGTCTGTATGCCGTGGCGGACGCCTTGGTCGGCGAAGTGGTCCCGTCGGGCAGATTGGTGGATACCTATGCCTATGCCTACGACGCCAACTCCGCGCCCGCGGCACAGAACGCCGGCTCCAATTTCTGGATCGAGAACAAGCCTTCTTCCGCAGCCTGGGTGAACGAGTCCGATCAGTATGCCGTCTATGCGGAGGGCATCTATGTCGGTTATCGTTATTATGAGACCCGCTATGAAGACGTTGTTCTCGGCAGGGCGAACACGGGCGATTACGATTACAATGCAACGGTGCAGTATCCCTTCGGTTACGGCCTGAGCTATACCACCTTCTCGTACAGTGATTTCAGCGTGGAAGCGGACGGCGATACCTTCACGGTTTCCCTCTCCGTCACCAACACGGGCGGCAGACCCGGCAAGGACGTCGTGCAGATCTACGGTCAGTCCGAATACACGCAGTACGACATCGACAACAAAGTGGAGAAATCCGCGGTCGAGCTGATGGGCTTTGACAAGACCGACGTCCTGGATCCCGGTGAAAGCGAAACGGTGACCATCAACGTTGAAAAGGAACAGTTCGCCTCTTACGATTACACCAACGCCAAGACATACATCCTCGACGCGGGCACGCATTATCTGGCGTTCGGCACGAACGCGCACGACGCACTCAACAACATCCTCGCCGCCAAGGGAAAGACCGTGTCCGACGGCATGACGGCGGCGGGCGACGCGGACATGGCATATGCCTGGACGCAGACCTCGCGGGATACCGACACCTATTCCGAAGACAGCACGACGGGCACGCCCATCGTCAACCGCTTCGATTCCGCCGACATCCGGAACTATACGGACGGCAGCAATTTCAACTATCTGACCAGAAACAACTGGACGGGCACCTTCCCGACGGCTTTTGCGGACAGGACGGATGAAAAGGGCGAACGCTACAAGACCTTCTCCCAGACCATCATCGACGGCTTTGCGCCCAACTACGTTGAAGACAAAGACGCCTATACCATGCCCGAGGTTGCCGAGGAAATAGAAGAGGGTCTGAACCTCGCCACGCTGATCGGCGTCGAATACGACAGCGAGGCGTGGGAGGACTTCCTGAACGCGCTCACGCCGGAAGCCATGCTCTACACGGTCAGGATGGGCGGCTACGGCAACCCTGAGAATGCCGAGCTGAACATTCCCGCAACCACCGCGAAGGACGGCCCTGCCGGCATCTCCGCGACGCTCATCGGCGGCACCCAGGGCATGGCATATCCCACCGAAGTGGTCGTCGCTTCCACCTGGAACGTCGAGCTGGCGGAGGAAATGGGAATTGCCGTCGGCAACGACGCAATGTTCGCCGATGTGCAGGCATGGTATGCTCCTGCAATGAATACGCACCGTACCGCTTACGGCGGCAGAAACTTTGAATATTACTCCGAAGACGGCTTCCTCTCTGGCAAGATCGGCGCGAACGTCGTCAAGGGCGCCGAATCCAAAGGCCTGTACTGCTATGTGAAACACTTTGCCGTGAATGACGGCGAGGGCGCCATCGACTATGACGGCTATGAACGCAACGTCACCGTTCCCTGGGCGGCAAAGCCCGTCGCGACGGGCGTGCAATTCCCGTTCGGGTACGGGATCGGTTATACGACGTTCAGCAAAGAGATCGTGCCCGACGGTACGACGCCGGCAGGCACGGCTTTTACCGACGGCAACAAGGATGCGACCGTCCGGATTGACGTAAAAGTCACGAATACGGGCAATGCCGCGGGGAAAGAAGTGGTGCAGCTCTATTGCACGCGGCCGTATGAGGACGGCGACATAGAAAAGCCGTACGTGGAGCTGATCGCTTTCGGAAAGACGGAGCTGCTCGAACCGGGCGCTTCCGAAACGGTAACGCTCTCCTTCTCCCTCTCCGACATGAAATCTTTCGATAATTTCAATGCGAACGGCAACTCGTTTTACGGGTACGAATTGGAGAAAGGAACGTATCTCCTGCGCGTGCTGGACAATGCGCACGATTGGGTGAACGTGGACGAAAATTCTCCGCTGTGCCTTGCCTATGAGGTCGCCGAAGACATCCTGTATCCCGAAGATACGGAGACGGGGAACGCCGTTGCAAGACGCTTTGCCGCATATGCCGACGGGCGCGAATATCTTTCCCGCGCCGACGGCTTTGCGAATGCGTCGGTAAACCTCGAAGCGAACCTTCACGACTATGAATACGACCTGCCGGAGATCGATGACGGCGCGTTCTCCTATGAACGCGGAAAGGATTATGAAGTCGAGCTTTCCGATCCGATCATGTTTGAAGAAATGCGGGACGTCGCTTACGAGGACGAAAAATGGAACGAATTTATCTCCCAGCTCAGTAAGACGGAAATGGCCACGCTGATCGCCATGGGCAACTTCCAGACGACGGCGGTGGAGCGGCTCGGCATTCCCAAAACGCTGCTGTTCGACGGACCGGCGGCGATCAAGGATACTTATAAATCGGACGTCGGATGCCTGCTGTATCCTTCCGAAGTATCCGTGGCGGCGACATGGAGCAAGGACGTAGGTTATGCCATGGGCGCGTCGGCGGGCGATGACGCAAAGCAATGCGGCGTCACGGGCTGGTATGCGCCCGGGGTGAATCTCCATACGAACGCCTACGGTTCGCGCAATTTTGAGTACTATTCCGAATGCCCGCTGCTCTCCGGGGAAATGGCCGCGAGCGTTTCGCGGGGGGCATGGTCCCAAGGCGTCATCGTCTTTGTCAAACACCTGATAGACGGAGCGTCGGAAACGCTGAACGAACAGTCCATGCGCGAGATCTATGCGCGTCCGTTTGAGATCGCGATCAAAAAGGGCGACGTCCACGGACTGATGACTTCGGACGACGTGCTCGGGGCATGGATCGGTCAGGTAAAGGAATTCATCACGGACATCGTCCGCGGGGAATGGGGATTCTGCGGCATGATCACGTCGGACGCGGCAAGCGCCAAAATGCAGGTAACATACGGCATACGCGCGGGGAACGATATATGGCTCGCGACGGATAATGCGCGGTACACCACTTTGGTGAGAGAGGAAAAGGATATTGCCGCAATGCAACAATGCTGTAAAAATATTCTTTATACGATCTCGCGCAGCGATATAACGTTTTCGTCCCAAATCGTCGACGCGGGCTGGTCGCCGTCCATGCTCATCATGGGGCTTGTCGACGGCATATCGGGGTCGATCGTGCTGATCACGCTCTTCTTCCTCGTCAGGCACATCATTTCCGTCCGTAAAGTCAATGCGATCGTGATAAAAGACATCGAATAGAATATAACGAACGACCCGCCGGAACAGCATTCCGGCGGGTTGTTCGTTGTTATAAATATCCGTCGGTAGGACCGGCGTATTTTGCGGCTGTGTCATCAATGTGCCATGCCTCAAAAACACTATATATTGTGCTTAAAATAGATTAAACGCCACAAGATATTGTGGCGTTTAATGCTGGCGCAGAGAAGAGGATTCGAACCTCCGGTAAGCTGTTAACCTACACACGATTTCCAATCGTGCTCCTTAAACCACTCAGACATCTCTGCATGCTTTGTTATTATACTCCATTCCCCGGGAAAAGGCAACTTTTTTTGATTTGATTTTTTATATTTTTTTTGAAAAAAATAAGTGGAAGAGGTTGACATTTCGAAAAATATACTTTATAATACATAATGTCTATGGGGATATAGCTCATCTGGTAGAGCGGTACGTTCGCAACGTACAGGTAACGTGTTCGAGTCACGCTATCTCCACCAAGTCAAAATAATCCGAACCTTTTGGTAACAACCGATTGGTTCGGATTTGTCGTTTACAAGTAATAAGAAATCCCGCAGAAAAGATGCGGGATTTCTTGTGCTTGTTTTGTATTATATATT
>JAGHJP010000023.1 GCA_017886575.1 Clostridia bacterium | reverse complement strand
GCTCACCGCCGTCGATCGTCTTCTTCAACGACCTGTACACGTCCTTCGGCAGTTTGTCCTTCATCACCGTTTCGCTGAATACGTTCTCTCCGAATATCTCCGGTACTCCCATTGCCTTCGCTCTCCTCTGCATAGTAATAATATTGACATTATTATAACGGAAAAGCGCGGGCAAAGTCAACCGATATGGCAAACAAAAAAAGAGCGGGCGAAAGAAATTCTTTCGCCCGCCCTGTACCGCCGCGGTACGCGGCGGCGTTGTCGGTCATTTGTTTTCGGCTTCCGTCTGCTTCTTTTCGACGGTCAGACCGTCCTTGCCGACGTTCACCGTCAGCGTGTCGCCCGCCTCGCAGTTCCCCGCGATGATGTAGCGTGCAAGAATGTTTTCCAGCGTATTCTGCAGGTACCGCTTCAAGGGCCTTGCACCGTACACGGGGTCGTAGCCGTTCTCCGCGATGTAATTCTTGGCACGGACAGAGACTTCCAGCGTGAGCTGCTTGTCGGCAAGCCGCGCTTTGAGGTCGGCGAGGAGCAGATCCACGATGCCCGCGATGTCCTCTTCGGAGAGGGGCTTATAGAACACGATCTCGTCGAGGCGGTTCAGAAATTCGGGGCGGAAGGAGCGTTTCAAGAGGTCGTTGACCTGTTCGCGCGCCTGCGGCAATATCTCATGCGTATCCTCGTCGATGCCCTCCAGAATGTACTGCGAGCCGAGGTTGGAGGTCAGGATGATGACGGTGTTCTTGAAGTCCACCGTGCGCCCCTGGCTGTCCGTGATGCGCCCGTCGTCGAGCACCTGCAAGAGGATGTTGAATACATCGGGATGCGCCTTTTCGATCTCGTCGAACAGGATGACGCAATAGGGCTTTCTCCGCACCGCCTCGGTCAGCTGACCGCCCTCGTCGTAACCGACGTATCCGGGCGGCGCGCCGATGAGCCGGGATACGCTGAATTTCTCCATATACTCGGACATGTCTATGCGCACCATGTTTTTTTCGTCGTCGAAGAGGGCGCGCGCCAGGGTCTTGGCGAGTTCGGTCTTGCCGACGCCCGTCGGGCCCAAAAACAGGAAGGAACCGATGGGACGGTTGGGGTCGGCGATGCCCGCGCGGGAACGCAGGATGGCATCCGACACCTTCTGCACCGCCTCGTCCTGCCCGATGACGTGTTTGTGCAATATCTCGGGCATGCGCAGGAGTTTTTCGCGTTCGCCCTCCATCAACCTCGAAACGGGGATACCCGTCCAGCGGCCGATGATGCGCGCGATCTCTTCCTCCGTGACCTTGTCGCGGAGAAGCGTATTTTCCTTGCCGCCCGACTGTTTGCGCTCATAGTCGGCAAGCTGCTTTCTCAGGTCGGGCAACACGCCGTACTCGAGGCGGCTCGCCTCGTCGTAATCGGCGTTGCGCTTTGCCGTTTCCAAGTCGGCGTTCGCCTTTTCGATCTGTTCGCGGAGCTGCTGCCCCTTGCCGATGGCCTCCTTTTCTTCCAGCCATTTCGCCTTCATGCCCGCATACTCTTCGCGCAGGGCGGCAAGTTCCTTCTGCAACTCTTTGAGTCTGGACACGGTCAGCTCGTCCGTTTCCTTTTTCAGAGCGTTCTCCTCGATCTCGAGCTGCATGATCTTGCGGGACGTTTCGTCCATCTCGGCGGGCATGGACTGCATCTCCGTCTTGATGAGGGCGCACGCCTCGTCCACGAGGTCGATGGCCTTGTCGGGCAGGAACCGGTCCGTGATGTAACGGTTGGAGAGGGTCGCCGCCGCGATGAGGGCGTTATCCTGGATCTTGACGCCGTGAAAGACTTCGTACCGCTCTTTGAGGCCGCGCAGGATGGAGATGGTGTCCTCGACGGAGGGTTCGTCCACCATGACGGGCTGGAAGCGGCGTTCCAGGGCGGGATCCTTTTCAATGTATTTCCTGTATTCGTCCAGCGTGGTCGCGCCGATGCAGTGCAGTTCGCCGCGCGCCAGCATGGGCTTTAAGAGGTTACCCGCGTCCATCGCGCCGTCCGACTTGCCCGCGCCCACGATGGTGTGGAGTTCGTCGATGAAGAGGATGATGCCCCCTTCGCTCTTTTTGACCTCGTTGAGGACGGCTTTGAGCCGTTCTTCAAACTCGCCGCGGAACTTTGCACCCGCGATGAGGGCACCCATGTCCAGAGAAAAGACCTTCCGGTCCTTGATGGAATCGGGCACGTCCCCCTGCATGATGCGGATGGCAAGCCCCTCGGCGATGGCAGTCTTGCCGACGCCCGCTTCGCCGATGAGCACGGGGTTGTTTTTGGTCTTGCGGGACAAAATGCGGATGACGTTGCGGATCTCCTCGTCCCGCCCGATGACGGGGTCGAGCTTGTGCTGCCGCGCCCGTTCCACGAGGTCGGTGCCGTACTTGTTCAGCACGTCGTACGTGTCCTCGGGGTTATCCGAATTGACCTGCGCGTTGCCGCGCACGTCTTTGAGCGCCTGCAAAAAGGCGTTCTTCTGCACGTTGAACTGCCTGAAAAGTTCCTTGACGGTCTTGTCGGGCTGTTCCAGAAGCCCCAAAAACAGGTGTTCCACGGAGATGTAAGAATCCTTCATGGCGGACATCTGCTTCTCCGCCTCGTCGAGCGCTTTGGAGAGTTCATTCGACAGATAGAGTTGCCCGTTTCCCCCGCTCACCTTGGGCATGGCGTCCGTCTTTTTCACGGTTTCGGACAGAAGCGCGGGGGCGGAAACGCCCATGCGGGAAAGGAGTTTGGGGATGAGCCCGTCCTCCGCCGACAGGAGCGCCTGCAAGAGATGCGCCTGTTCCAGACGCTGGTTGCCGTTTTCGGTCGCAAGCCGCTGCGCGTCCTGCACGGCTTCGAGCGCCTTTCTCGTAAATTTTTCTGCGTTCATGTTCATCACTTCCTCTCGTTGATTTTTCTTTTACTCTATTCTTAAACCGAATTTTCGTTTCTAAACAAAAGAAAATGAGAAAACACAAACTTTTCTTCGGAAAACCGACGCAGCGCCCTTCGCCGGGCGCTCCGGGCGATCAACGCGAACCGCCCTCCCCGGGCGGGAAGAGCGGCGTTGCCAATTCCGGCTTAAAGATTTTTCCGTTTGCATTGATAATAATATAACGTTGCTTTTCTTTTATAATAAGGTCGCTTTAATAAGTCACTTTCTTCGGCTTTTCCAGAACGCGCGCCGCTTCCTGCGCCATGACGCGGTACGCCTCTTCGGACGGGTGCAGGTGATCGCCGCTGTCGTACCCCCGCCCGAGCCGCGTGGGACGGAGCGGGTCGCGCACAGCCTTATCGAAGTCGATGACGCCGTCGATGAGGTCGGTATCGCGGATGAAGTCGTTGACCGCCGCGCGCAGTTCTTCGCGGAAGGGCGCATAGGTGCGCCAGCCTTCGACGGGCAGCAGGGTGCCCATATATACCCGCAACCCCCGCTTGCGCGCTTCGGCGATGTAAAATTTTAACCCCTCGATGAGATCCTCTGCCGTCGGCAGGTCGCTCCACGGGCGGAAGGGGTTTTCCGTGCTGCCCACGGGATGGATGATGTCGTTGATGCCGTGCTGGATGACGACCGCCGACGCGCCGTCCACGGCGGATATCTCGTGCGGGAAACGGATGCTGCCTTTCAGGCCGTAGGCTTCATACGTCGCGCACTCGTACTGCCGCAGCACGCGGGTGCCGCTTGCCGCCTTGCGCACCACCGAACGGTCGGACACGCGCCCCCTGGAAAACTCCATGGCGAGATAGTCGGGCCAGGACTGCGCGGTGATGGAATCGCCGTAACAGACGACGGCGGCATTTTTTCCGTCGGTCAGGACGGACACGTCGCTCAGAAAATAGCACACGTCGGTGTTGCGCGTCCGCTCGATGGGCAGATGCTCCGACAGGACATGGTTGCCGAAGGCGTAATTGCCGCGGGAGAGCGGGCCCTTGAACACCACGCCCGAGCGCAGTTCGACGAAGTTTTCGAAATGGAACCCGACGGAGAGCAGGCTGCCCCGCCGCACGGACATGGCGACGGGATCGCTGACGACCGATTTACCCGCGGGCAGCACGACTTCCGTCCGCCCGCCGAACGTGACGGGACAGGCGGTGAACCCGCGCATCTGTTCGTCACCCACGGCGAGGGCGACGTAGGCGCAAGTCAGCGTTACGTCCTCCGTGCCGCAGAAGTTGTCGAACGTCAGGCGGACGGCGTCGCCGTCGAAGGGCACGGGCACGGGATAGCGGAAGGTGATGTCCTTTCCGTGTGTCGCGGCGGTGCGCTCGGTGACGGACATGGCGTTGCCCCAGATGCCCACCCATTTCCTGTTTGCCGTAACATCCGTCATAAAACGCCCTCCTTTTTTCTTTCATTATAACACGGCGGGGACGTTTTGTAAACAAAACCGCGGAGATTTTTTCCGCCGCGGCTTTTTTTGCCCCGCGCTCACCCCTTCCGCGCTTGGGCGGCGAGAAGATCGTTATATATCCCGAAGGCGATGCCCTTGAGGCGGTCGGCGCGGTTGTCCTGCGGGTCGGCAGCGCAGTGCAGCAGCAACCCGTGCAAAACCTTTCCCACATATTGCGCAGGCATGCCCCCGTCCAAAAGATCCTTGCCCGTAATCTTCAGTTCCCGTTCCGCGAAGGGCGCGCCCTCCGAATGCATGCGGGAAAGCACCTCCCGCCAGCGGCGCCCGGTGGGCGCGGGAGATAAATCATCTTTGCATGCCGAATAATCTGCCTGTTTGAGCGCGATGAGGTCGGCGAGAAGGGCAAAATTTTCGGCAAAGTACCGCCGTAATTTGCGCTCCCGCGTGTCGCATTGCATATCGTACATATGCCGCAAAACAAGGGCATGGGTGTGCTCTTTCAGGCGTTTGGGCGCTTTCAGGCGGGTGAGGATGCGGTCGGAAAGGGCCGCCCCCTCTTCGGGATGCCTGTGATAGTTGCCGTCCCGCAGCATGCAGAGGGGCTTGCCCACGTCGTGCAGCAGCGCCGCCCAGCGGATGCCCCCGGGCGCATAGAGCGCGCACCGCAGGGAATGTTCCAGCACGTCGTGCGCATGGAAGGAAGCGGGCTGCGCCATGCCCCTGCCGCGGGTCAGTTCGGGCAGGATCTCGTCCAGCACGCGCGTTTCGTCCAGCACGCGCAGAGCGCGGTAGTGCCCGTCCTTGACCCCGTACTTTTCGTCGGCGTGCAAAATAAGTTCCAACTCGGCAAATATCCGCTCGGACACGATGTCGCGGATCAGAAAGGCATTTTCCCGCGCGCCGCGCAGGGTATCCCCGTCCGCGCGGAACCCGAGTTGCCCGCACTGACGGGCAAGGCGGAGCAGCCGCAGCCCGTCCTCGCCGAACACCCGCCGGCTGTCGCGCACCGTGCGCATCCGCTTTTCTTCGATGTCTTTCCTGCCGTCCAAGGGGTCGGCAAAGCGGTTGCCGCGGATGTCGAAATAGACGGCGTTGCAGGTGAAGTCCCGCCGCTCGGCGTCCGCGCGGATATCCTGCGTGAAATACACCTTGGCGGGGGCATGCAGCCCCCGCACATACTCGTCCGACCGGAAGGAAGAAAATTCCAACTCCGTCCCCGCGCCGTCCGTCAGTTTGACCGTGCCCGTATTTTTATAGACCGACCGCACCGCAAAGCCGCAGTCCTTCGCCGCGGCGGCGGCGACTTCGGGCAGGACGGGCGCGCACACGTCCCAATCGGAAAAATCGGCTTGCTTGCGGGCATGCCCCGCCAGAAAATCGCGCACGCTGCCGCCGACGACATAGAGCGGCGCGGGCAGCTCCGCCGCCAATTTTTTTAGTTTTTCGGAAATGAATTGCAGCATATCTCTCTCTCCTGCAGACGGTTGCCGGATCATGCGCGGCAAACAGACCAAAACGCCGAAGTTAAAGCACCAGCCCCAACAGTTTGACCAAAAACGCCACCGTCGGGACGACCATGAACACGGCGACGACCGCTGCCGCCAGCCCGACGGAGAGCACGGCGACCGGCTTTTCGATCGCCCGCACCCAATTTTCCTTCTTTTTCAGGACGAAGGCGACGGCGGCGAGCGCCGCGGCGGAAAACAAAACCGTAACGCCGCCGTACAGGGGATAGGCGGAGGTATAGACGATCTCCACCTCGTTCTCCCCTGCGGAAAGGGGCACCAGGATCATGTTCAGCCCGTTGTCGATCAGACCGACCTCTTTGCCGTTGACGTATGCCTTCATGCCTCTGACGGCGACGGAGTTGAGGAAGAGATATTCCCCCTCCCCCGCCGTGACGGAAGCGCGGTAAGAGGTGGACAGAAGGGAATTTTCCACAGTGTACGTCTGTGCGCGCTCCCACAGTTTTTGCGAAAGGGAGCGCAGCGTATCGACGGTGATAAATTTGACGGAGCACTTTTCGATGACCTCTTCCGCCGTCAGTTCGTAGTCTTCGTCGGTGCTGTACAGATACATGTAATAATAGCGACCCGGATCGGCGTCATGGTAGGTATAGGTCTTTACGGAAGAGATATCGCGGGAGTCGGAAATGGTGCTCGTGTAGTAGCGGATGCCCTTGTCGAGGGGAAGCTCGGAATAGAAGGAAGCGTCCCCCGATTCGCGGATGCGCACCTTGACGAACACCGTGCGCACCGTTTCGCCCGTCTCCTCGTCCGTCACGTTGACATAACTGACGTCCGACGGAGAGATGGCGAAGGTCGTGAATACCTCCCCTTCGCCGCCGAGAAACTCGTAGAGGTACTGCATGTTTTTGAAATAGAAATCATATTCGGGGGTCACGCTCATGCCGGATGAGGACACCGTGAAGGCGGACGGAAAGACGAGGGTGTTTTCGTACATGGCGAAATGTTCTTCCTGCGCCGCCTTTTTCAGGTATTCCCGTTCGAGCGAAGCGCCGTTTTCGGTCTGGAAGAAATAATATTTATACCCCAGCAGGCAATCGCCGAACACGGTGCCTCCGCGGCTTTTCAGGGCGTTGACGCCGTTAAAGCCGTACCCGAACACGAGATTCGCGGCATAGTTGCCGCGGTCGGCGACCGAAGAGAAGAGGCTGTACGACGAACTGTCCGTGATGAGCGGCTGATTGTCGCTGAGATAGGCGCCGTAGTCCTTGACGCGGCTGTGCTCCTCTTCCGCCTCCGCCGCAAACCGCTCGTAGAGGGAATTATATTCCTGATAACGCACGGGATTGAAGAGATTGCCGCAGACGAGCTGGGAACCGTAGAAACACACCTGCGCGAAGAGGACGACCGCCAGGCAGGGATAGATGAATTTCAGGCGGACGAGGCGGAACTTGTGGAAGAACATGGCGGGGACGGCGACCAGGGCGACGACGAAAAAGAGCACGGCGATCGCGCCCAGCCCCCCGAGCGAGTGGGCGAACGAAGAGGAGAAGCCCGTACTCAGATCCCGCACCGAGTCCACCCAGGACGACAGCCCGCCCCAAAAGCCGAGATCGACCCCGTCCAGCCCGCGCACCACGCAGTACACTTCATACACCACCGCAACGCCGAAGAGCGCCAAAGCCGCCAGAAGGACGGCAAGTCCCCCTTCCGCCAGGTACGCCCGCCGCAATTTCTTTTCGAGGGCCTTTGCCGCGGCATGCCCCCCTTCTTTTTTCCCTTCCTCTCCTGCGGCGCGCGTTGCGTCTTTTCCTTTCGGCGCAGGCATACCATATGTCTTTTGCACGCCGGACGGATCGTCCGCATAGAGCGGCGCGGACAGGACGGCGGGAGAAAGCTCCCCTTCCGCCGCGGACAAAAAGCGGGTCCTGCCGTCGAAGCGCACCTTTTCAAGCACCAGACAGGCGATATACAATTCGTATACGGCGTTCAGAAAACCGAACCGCAGAGAGTAGGAGAGATAATACCCCATGTTCATGAGCATACAGCACTCGTCCACCAGAACGGGCAGCATGATGAACAGCCCCGCGACGCCGAGGAAACGGCTCTCCTTTGTCCGAAAGCGGGTCTTGACGAAATACACCAGGACGAGCAGAACGAAAAGGGAGTCGCTGAAAATGTATGAAAATTTGGAAAGATAGGGCGAGACACCGATCTCGCTGCTCAAAAAGGAAAAGATGCCGCCGCTGCGGCCCGAACGGAGAAACGCCAGAAGAGCGGGCACCATGACCGGGAGCGCCGCCACAACGCCGCAGAAATAGGCGAGAGACATTTTGAAGAGATAATTCCTGCGTTCAGTTTTATCGACCGCCAAAAAACCGTACGCCGCAAAGACGGGATAGCTGATAAACATCGAAAAGCAGGTGAGGGAAAAGCAGGTATAGATGCAGGCGGCGATGACCAGCGCGAACCAGCGCACCCGCCCCGTGCGGCGCATGTGGCCGAACGCGAGCACGCCGAGGGGCATATAGATGAGAAGATCCATCCAGTTGATGTAGGTGTTCGACACAAACATGTACCCGCAAAAGGCGTATAAAAGGGCGACGGGAATGGTCAGGAGGACGTGCATTTCCGGAAAGCGCACGCGGATCAGGACGACCGCCGCCGCCGCGATGCAGGCAAGCTTGACGGGCAGTATGACAGACGCGGCGTAGTACACGTTCCCCTCCCCGAAGAGAAAAAAAAGAAAGGTGAACGGGCTTAAAAGACAGTACACCAGCGTGCCGAACACGTCCATGCCCCCGCCCACGCGGGTGGAATAGAAGAGGGACGCCTCCCCCTTTGCCACGTCGAAAAGATGTTCGGCATACGGCACGATCTGCGCCAGAAGGTCATACTGCGACATCGTCCTGTCGGAGAACGGAAACACGTCGAAGGCGTACAGCATGCCGAAGAACAACGCGAAGATGAACGCCGTGCAGAAGGCGACGGGAACGAGAAAAGAAAGGATGCGCCGCAAGCGCGCGTTTTGTTTTACGGTTTCCATGGACATTCCTCCCACGGGGCGCGCACGCGCACAAAATCGTTCAGGCGCGGCGACCCGTATTCCCATTATACCGCCGCAGGAAAAATTTGTCAATATGCAGAGGCGGGAGAGAACAAATCCGTGACAAAAAAACAGAGGCGCACAAGAATTGTGCGCCCGCTCCCGCCGATACGGAGGAAATTATTGAATGTACGGCAGCGCAAACGCCGCCAACTCCTTTTCGAACTGCACGCCATAGGCGTGACCCTCGTCGTTGACCGAGATCGCCAGCGCGACGAATTCCGCCGCCGCCTTGGCGGACTCGAACTTGCCGTTGCCCGCCAGGTACGCACCCGTAAAGACGGAGGCGAAGATGTCCCCCGTGCCGTGGAACATGCCGTTCATCTTCTTGCGCAGGTAGAAGGACGTCTCGCCCGTCTTTCGGTCGAAATAGGCAAAGCCGATCTTGTCCCCTTCCTCCACGCCTTTGAGCACGATGTCGTAATCGCCGAAGGGCGCCAGCGCCTCGATCAGCTTTCCCAACGCGGCGCGGTCATAGGGCGGCTCATACGCCTTTTTCGCCAGATAACACGCCTCGGTGATGTTGGGCAGGATGACGTCCGCGCGGCGGACGAACTTGCGCATGCCGTCCACATACTCTTCATCGAAGAGAGGATAGAGCTTGCCGTTGTCGCCGAACGCGGGGTCGATGATGACGGGCGCGGACGGCTCGGACAGCTCGTCCATCGCCCTTTCCACGATGGCGAAATGTTCCTTTTTGCCGAGATAGCCCGTGTAGAACGCCGCAAAGCGGTGCCCGTCCTTTTTCCAGCTTTCCAGCGTATCCTTCATGTTCTCCGCCAGGTCGAGAAAGGTGAAGTGCTTGAACATGGTGTGCTCGGAGAGGAGCGCCGTGGGCAGAACGCAGGTCTCCTGCCCGAACGCCGAGAGAATGGGCAGCGCCACCGTCAGGGAACACTGCCCCGCGCAGGAGAGGTCCTGCACCGTCAGAATTTTATTGCCCGTCTTTTTCATTTTTCTTTGCCTCGCTTGTCGATAAATTTTATTTACCCTTTTATTATAAACACATTTTGACATGATTACAATAGCCAATAAAATAAAATTTTATAATATCAGATAAAATCGAAAGAGAGCGGAGCGCAGTTCTTTTGCGCCCCGCCCTTCCGTCCTTCGGCCGGCGGCGAATGGAAGATACCGCATCGAAGACCGCCTATACCATGTGCAGGATTCGCTTGACGAGCAGTTTGACATACGCTTCCTTGTTCTCTTTTGCGATCCAAATTTTTTTGCGCGCTCCGACGGGCCCGGCGTCGAACAGATCGGCATGGTACACTTTCAGTCCTTTGTGCAGGATCCAGGCATTGAAAAGCCGTTCGCTCAAAAAACCGAACACTCTTGCCTGATACGGATCTTTGACCGACACGTCGATCCTTTCTTCCGCTTCCCGCAAGATATCGAACAGCCACAGGCAGTATTCGTCCATCAGCGCTTTGGGCATGACAAACATGTTTGCCGTATAAAACCAATGCCTGCGCATGACCCTTTCAAAATCGCCGTAATACGCGGGATATTTTTCCTTTACGATCTTTCCGCACAATGCCAGGTCGTCGATCTCATGATAGATCCTGTAATGTTCGTACGTGCTGCACGGAAGGCGCATGGGAACGGGAAGGACGACGCTGCCGCTCTTGACGATTCCGTATATTTCGTCCTTTGTCAACGGATATTCGGAGAATAACCGCCGCGGATAGAAAAGCCTCCGGTAATGTTCCAGCCCCACGTATTCGCAGGTCTGATTTTTCCATATCCAATAAAGAGCGGTCAATTCGCAATAATTGGCGTTCTTCCGGCTGATGTTGTCCCCCGTGTCGTCCGTCACGGCGGCGCTCGTTTCCGTACGCTTTTCCCCGACGCCGATCAGCGTTCGGTCCGGCGGGATATTGCTCACAGGCTTATGCGTTACACAGAACAATTTGATCTTATCTTCCATTTTTTCGCTCCCTTCCGTTCCACTGCCTTTCCGCAAAGACCGCGTTTTCTCCGCAGCGCGATATCGTGCGCCGCGTGTGCATCGTTCCGATGCGTGACGGATACAGTATACCATACTCCGGAGACAAAAGCAAGCCGACGGAGATGATTTTCAAAAATAGCAAAAAGAGACAAACCGCGCGGCGTCATGGACGCCGCGCGGCCATCCGCCGCATTTGAAACGGCGGACCTTGCGAAGGAGAGGAAGATAAAGGGAAAACTTTTTGCGTCCGCCCGTTTTTATACGGACGGGACGCCCTTTTTGCCGTGTGTCAGCGCTCCTCGTCTTCGGAGACGGACGGGTTGTAGTCCTTGTGCTCGCCCGTGATGGCATAGATGACCCATTCGCCGATGTTGGTGGCGTGGTCGCCGATGCGCTCGAAGTACTTGGCGATCATGAGCATGTCGATCGCCTGTTCGCTGAGGTTGACGTCGTGGCGGATGAGCTCGACCAGGTCGTGGCGGGCGCTCTTGAAGAGTTCGTCCACCTCGTCGTCCGTCGCGCAGACCTTTTTGGCGAGATCGAGGTCGGACTTGATGAACGCCTCGATGCTCTTTTTGACCATCTGAATGGTGACCTCCGCCATGCGGGAGATGTGCCCGTAGTCCAGGGCGACGCTGGTCTTGCCGATGTGCAGGATGAGGTCGCAGATATCCGCCGCCTGGTCGCCGATACGCTCCATGTCCGTGATCATCTTGATGGCGGCGGACACGTTGCGCAGGTCGTAAGCGACGGGCTGCTCCATCAGGATCATCTTGAAGCACAGGCTTTCGATGTCCTTTTCCTGGCGGTTGATGAGACGGTCGTTGCGGATGATCTCGCGCGCCTTGTCCATATCCTCGTTCGCCAGCGCGGCGACGCTGCCCTCGAGCGCCTGCTCGATCATGTCGCCCATGTTTTCCAGCATGTTGTGGAGCTTGATGAGCTCCTCGTTGAGTCTTGTTCTCATCATCATAATAATTAACCGAACCTCCCGGTGATATAGTCTTCGCAGCGTTTGTCCTTGGGCGCGGAGAACACCTGCTCGGTGTCGCCGTACTCCACCATTTCGCCCAAAAGGAAGAACGCCGTCTTGTCGGCGATACGCGCCGCCTGCTGCATGTTGTGCGTCACGATGACGATCGTGACTTTGTCGCGGAGTGAAAGACAGAGTTCCTCGATCTTGCCCGTCGAGATGGGGTCGAGCGCGGACGTGGGTTCGTCCATGAGAATGATCTCGGGCTGCACGGCGAGGGCGCGCGCGATGCACAGGCGCTGCTGCTGCCCGCCCGAAAGCCCCAGCGCCGACTTGTTGAGACGGTCTTTGAGTTCGTCCCACATGGCCGCCTGCTTTAAGGAACGTTCGACGATCTCGTCGAGCGCGCTCTTGGCGCGGATGCCGAAGGTGCGGGGCGCATAGCAGATGTTGTCGTACACGCTCATGGGGAAGGGATTGGGCTTCTGGAAGACCATGCCCACGTTTTTGCGCAGGGCGGAGAGGTCGGTGTCCTTGGCGTAGATGTCCCTGCCGCCGATGATGATCTTGCCCTCCACGCGGCAGCCTTCCACGAGGTCGTTCATGCGGTTCAAAGTCTTCAAAAGGGTGGACTTGCCGCAGCCCGAAGGACCGATCATAGCGGTGATCTGATGCTTGGGGATCTCCAGGCTGATCTTTTTGAGCGCCTGGAAATTGCCGTAGTAGAGATCGACGTCCCGCACGGAGATGGCGGTGTCGCCCGAAAAGTCGAATATCTCCAGTTTGTTGCCCTTTTCCTTGGGCTGCTTTTTTTCCCGGCTCGGCTGAGCCTCTTTTTTCTTGAAATTAAACATGATTTTTTATCCTTCCGTTATCCTTTCTTTTTCTTGACATGCCGCTCGATGAGATAGACCAGCAAGTTCAGAATCGCGGTGATGACCAGCAGAACGACCGCCGTCGCATACGCCTGATTCAACCCGACTTCCGCGACGCCCATTGCAGGGTTTGCCGCCATCGGCTCGGCCCAGCACATATACAGGAATACGGTGAGCGTCGGGGCCGCATTCATGGGATTCAGCGCGTTCGGAACGGTCGTGCGCAACATGCCGGCGGTGTAGACCAGCGCCGCGGATTCGCCGACGATGCGCCCGATGGAAAGCACGGTCGCCGTGGCGATGCCCGCAAAGGCGTTCGGGAGCACGACCTTGAAAATCGTACGGAATTTACCCGCGCCCAGGCCGTAACTTGCCTCGCGCAGAGACATGGGAACGGCGCGCAAACTCTCTTCTGTCGAACGGATGATGGTCGGGAGAATGACCAGCACCATCGTGAACGCGCCCGCCAACGTACATCTTCCGCCGAGTAACCCCGCGAAGAAGAGAGAGCCGAACAAGCCGAAGATGATGGAGGGGATGCCGGCAAGCGTGTCGATGAACGTACGGATGACGCTGACCACTTTGCTGCCCGGCTTGGAATATTCCGAAAGATAGATCGCCGCGCCGATGCCGATCGGCAGTGCAATGGCGAGGGATATGAGAATGATATACCCCGTGGAAATAAAAGAAGGCAGTAAGGTGGGCGTCGTCCTTGTCGACTCTCCGAAAAGGAAATTCCATGTAATGTGCGGAATGCCGTTGACGAGGATGAACACGATGAGGTACACCAGCGTAAACGCGATCAATGCGCCGCACGCTATGGCGACATATTTGAGTATCTCGGGCACGAGACCCTTCTTGACGAAACGGATGTCCGCGTTCGCGTCCCCTTTCAGTACTTTATGCCCTCGCTTGCCCTTAAATTCCTTGGGTACGAGGTTGATGGAGAGATTGATAAGGAGAACGAGCACGAGCAAGACAAAACCGGTCGCAAAGAGTGCGGATTCCAGCGTGGAACCCGTTTTTGCTTCACTCATCTCCATGACGATATTGGTCGTCAGCGTGCGGATAAAGGAGAACAGTCCGGTGGGGAACAGCGCGCGGCCGCCGGAAACCATATTGACCGCCATGGTCTCGCCCACCGCCCTGCCGATGCCGAGGATGAGCGCGGAGATGATGCCCGACCGCGCCGCCGGCACCACAACGTTGAAGGCCGCCTGCGCCTTGGTGTTGCCCAGGGCGAGCGCACCCTCATAGTACTGTTCGGGCACGGCTTCCAGGGCATTTTTCGTGAGCGACGCCACCGTCGGCAGTATCATGATGGCAAGCACCAGCGAACATGCCAAAATGCCCAGGCCCGTATTCCCGCCGTTGATCGCGGACAAGATGGGGACGATGACCGATAGCCCGAAATAGCCGTAAATGACCGAAGGGATACCGGCGAGCAGCTTAATGATCTGATCGAAGATAGAGCGCAGATTGATCTTGTTGAACCATGCCACGAACTTTGCGACGGCCTTATTCTTCCCCGCATAGCGCAGATGAAATTTATCGGGGCACCAAAACACCATGAAACAAGCCGTAAAAATTGCGATGGCGCCGCCGATGACGACCGACATCACCGTAACGATGATGCTGTTGACGAACATGGGCAAGATGCCGTATATCTGCGTAATGTCCCATCTGTCCGAATCTTCCAATCCGTGGTTCCACAGCGTTCCGAACAGGAAATTAAAGACGCCGATATCGCGGAAAGCGGGAACAGAGGCATACAAAATATATCCGATGATGCCGAACACGGCAACGATCGACATGCACGCGCAGACAATGAAGATATATTTTGCAAATGCGTCCTGTACTTTTGTCTTGTTTATTTTTATCATAGGCTTCTCCAAAAAACAAGTTTAGGTCCCGCCGCATTGGATTGCGACGGAACCGATCTTGTCTGATTTTTTATGCGCATCCGATTTTCATGCCTTCCGTTTTTCTCTTCGCGGCGCCGGCAGCGGTCGGAGCGCATTCCGCCCGTTACTCGGCGCTTTCCTCTTCGGGACCGGGCACCGCGATGAAGGTGCCGTTCGCATAGAGGTCATACAACTGGTCGATGGTAACATTGGTCAGAGGGCAAGCCGCGTTGACGATGACCGCGATGCCGTCGTCCGCCAGTTTATAGACGTTCAGCGACTCCTCTTCGCACGCCCTGGAGATCATACCGATGGCACCCTGGCCCTTCAAAGCTTCCGTTTCGCCTTCGCCGGAGCCGCCGCCGCCGACCGTAAAGTCGAAAGTAGTGGAGTCGTTGAGTTCTTCATACGCTGCAACGAGCTGGTTCATCAGAGGCGTAACGGACGTGGAACCCCAGAGCGTCAGGGAAGTCGTGGTGCCCGTATAGCTGTCCGCGACATACTCTTCGGTATCGCTCTCCTGTCCGATCCATTCGCTGTTGATAATTGCCTGCCCCTGCGTGCTTTCAATGAACTTCACAAAGTCCGCAGCCAACTCGTTGCTGGTCAGAAGATCGCCCATATAAACCAGATTGAAGGGACGGCTCAGTTTGTACGATCCGTTCTGGATGTTCGCGACCGTAGCGTCGACACCGTTCACCTGAATGGCCTTGATGCCACTGTTGCCCGCAACGGAGCCGAGAGAGATATAACCGAGCGCGTTCGCATTGCCGGAAACAGCCGTGATAACGGTGCCCGTTTCACCCGATTCCTGCACGCAAGAGGCGAGCTGCGCAACATCTTTCAGCGCTTCGCCTTCGGAGTTCACGATCAGTTCATCGAACGCACCGCGGGTACCGGAGCTGGTGGGACGGGCGATCGCGACCGTGATGTCATTGCTGTCCGCTTGGGAGGCGGGGTCGCAGGAAGCCAGGGCGAACGTGCCGACGCCGAGGCAGAGTGCAATAGCCAACAGTTTTCCGAATTTCTTCATAAAAATTCTCCTTTCAAAAATATTCTTTTTCCTTTGACACGAATATCATACCGCAAAGTTGTATATTTTTTTCCGAAATTTTGTAAACAAGTCTTCACAAATTTGTAATATTTTTTTTACAATTCGGTTTTCGGGAAAAAATATATCCTTTCCCCTCTGTTTCGCGTCCCCTTTCCGACATTATTATATTTAATAGGGCATCTGCCGCCAAAGAAAGGATAAAATTTTTACCGCAACCCCCTTTTCCCCCGCCATTTGTAAAAAAACGCCCCGCGAAAACGGTCAGAAACGAGTAAAATCTCCCGCCACCCGAACGGGCGCGGGACAAAACCGATTTTACGAAACCGCTGTATTCGAACCTCAGTCCGAGCACGTTCAACCGCTATCTCAAAAAAATCTTCGACGATAAAGAGATCACGCAATATTGTCTGCGACATACGTTCTCTACAACTTGCCAAATGTACGTACGACAGGAAATCGTCAATATCTGGCTGGGAGATGCGCCCGACAAACTCATCGGAAAACACTACACGCACTTCCCCTACGATTTCATGATCTCCGAAATGAACAAAGTCCGTTTTGAAGAATAATTACACCCCGAATTACACCCCAATGGATACCTTTTTTGCGAAATTTTACCCCAAAAAAGCAAAAAATAGCCCGAAATACACCATTTTTAGGGCATTTCAGGCTATTTTGGAGCTACTGGCCGGACTTGTGAGGAGCACAGCGACGGAATAGCGATCGTTCGCCTACGGCGCGATCGCGTCACCGTATGGTAACAAGTCCGCGCCTGAGCGAAAACGAGCCCCCGCCTTTCCAGACGGGGGCTTTGGAGCTACTGGCCGGACTTGAACCGGCGGCCTGCTGATTACGAATCAGCTGCTCTACCAACTGAGCCACAGTAGCATGAATAAATTGTGCGGCAAACGCCGACTATCGTTTCGTTCCGGTCGAGTGAGATCGTTCCGCCGACAACTTTACGTCAAAAAATATGACGACCAGAACGCTCTTTATTATAAGAAAAATCCGTGAAAAATGCAAGCGATTTTATATAAATTTTATAATTTTTTTCCGTTGTTCGGAAAAAATTTTTTCCGAAAAATCATGCTTGCTCTTCCGCCCGTGCCCGCCGAACCCTGCCGAAAAACGCGGCGGTTTTTCAAAGAGAACTACCCATGCCCGCGGGGAAGGCATACTTCGACCCGCAAACGAACGAAAAAAGCATGCTTTACCTTCTTCTGCGGAGAAAGTCCCCTTTGGAGAGGGGCATGTCCGAGCGGAAGGTATATTTTGCCTGCACGAGTTTGGCGTCCTCCGTCTCCTCTCCGCCCTCGTCGCGCAGATCGAGAACGGTCACGTGGCGGCCGAAGGCGCCGCTCGGGCTTAACACTTCCAGCACGTCGCCTGCATGGAAACGGTTGCGCATTTCCACCGTCACCCGCCCGTCCCGCCAACCGAGCACGTCGGCTATGTATTCGCACGTTCCCTTGGTCTGCGCGTCGGCATAATTGACGGTTTCACGGTTTTCGCCGAAGGCATACCCCTCGGTGTAGGCGCGGTGAGCGACCGTGTCGAGTTCCGACCGACAGAGTTCGACGGGCGCGCCGTCCAGCGCGCGGCGATAGGCGTTGACGACCGTAGCGAGGTAAAAACCGCTCTTCATACGCCCTTCGATCTTGAAGGAGCACACCCCCGCCCGTTCCAATTCGCCAAGCCGCCCGATCATGTTCAGGTCCTTGCTGTTGAGGATATACGTCCCCCGCCCGTCCTCTTCCACAGGCAGGCGCTCCTGCCGCTCGACGGGCGCGACGGGGCGCAATTCGTACCCCCGGCGGCACGCCTGCACGCATGCGCCGCGGTTGGAGGAACGGCCGTCCAGATAATCGGACAGAAGGCACCTGCCGCTGTACGAAATGCACATAGCGCCGTGGACGAACGCTTCCAGCTCCATTGCGGGACAATGCGCGTGGATCGCGGCGATCTCGCCGAGGGACAATTCCCGCGCCAGCACGACGCGGGCGATACCCTGCTGCCGCCAGAACGCCGCGGCATAACCGTTGGTCGTGTTCGCCTGCGTGGAGAGATGGAGGGGCAGGCGCGGCGCGGCTTTTTTGGCGATGTACACCGCGCCCGGATCGCTGACCAGCGCGGCGTCCGCGCCGATGTCCTGCAAAAAGGAAAAATACCCGCCGAGTTTCTCCCCGTCCGATCCGCGGAGATATACGTTGACGGCGACGTAGAGCTTTTTGCCGCGGGCATGGGTATATTCCGCCGCCGCGCGCAATTCCTCTGCGGAGAAGTTATCGGCAAAGGCGCGGAGAGAAAATTCCCTGCCGCCGACATACACCGCGTCCGCGCCGAACCGAAGCGCGATCTTCAGTTTTTCAAAGTTGCCGGCGGGCGCCAGCAATTCCGGTCTGCCTTCCCTCAATTGTATTTCTCCTGCTTCACCGCCGCACGGACAGCGCCACGCCGCCGCCCACGTCGACCACGACGGTCGAAAAGTCCTCGTCCCGCGATAGCGCGGCAAGGTATGCGCGCATTTTGCGCACGAACAGGCGGTGCTTGGCGGGTGCGGGCGTCTGCCCGCTGACCCAGCCGAAGAGCAGAACGTCGTCGGCAAAGACCGTGCCACCCCTGTCTAAAAGCCGCTTCAACTCGGACATGTACCGCCCGTATTGCGCCTTCGGCCCGTCCAAAAAGACAAAATCGTACTTTCCGTCCATCATGGAAAGAACCTCGCCCGCGTCGCCCAGATGACAGGTGACGCGGTCCGAAAGCCCGAGCGCGGCGAGATTGGCTTTCGCTTCCGTGTAGCGGTCCTCGTCTATCTCCACGGTGGTGAGATGCGCTTCGGGACAGGCGAGGAGCATGGCGGCGGCGCTCAGCCCCACCGCCGTACCGATCTCGAGGATGCGGCGCGGACGGACGGCAGCAAGCACGACCAACAGGTATTGCAGCGAAGCCTCGCCGATGACGGGAATGCGGCGGGTCAGCGCGTCGGCGCGCAGGGCGCGCAGCCGCTCGCCGATGCGCGGCGCGTTGAGACCTGCCGCATACTTCTTATCCGTGTTTTCTTCGTTTGTCTCCATCTCTGCCGTTTTATCCATCCCGCGGTCAGATCTCCATGACGACGGGCAGGATGAGGGGGGACTGCTTGGTCTTTTTGTAGAGATATCCCTTGAGCATTTTTTCGATGGCTTTGGCAAGCCCCTCTTTGTCGCCGTTTTGCAGGTCGTACTGCGTGATGGCGTTCATGACCACGCCCCTGATCTCCTTTTCGTAATCGCGTTCGTCGCCGAAGAGGATGCCGATGTTTTCGATGCGCGGCTCGCCCACCGGCTCGCCGCCGCTGATGACGACCGAGATGACGAACACCCCTTCCGCCGCGATCTTCTTGCGGTCGCGGATGACTTCGGAAGTGTCATAGTCCTCCGAACCCGTGCCGTCGATGATCATGGCGCCCGCGGGGAAGTTGTCGCCGCGGCGCAGGGAGGTATCGGTCAACTCGACGCAGTTGCCGATCTCGGGCAGGATGATGTTGTTGCGGGACATGCCGAGCTGGTGCGCCAGGTCGGCGTGCAATTTCAGGTGCCGGTACTCCCCGTGCACGGGAATGAAGTATTTGGGCTGCAGGAGCGTGTGGATGATTTTATGCTCTTCGCGGCAGGCATGCCCGGAAACATGGATCTTTTCCAGGCTCTCGTACACCACGTCCGCGCCCTTTTTGTAAAGGTTGTTGATGACACGGTAGATCATCTTTTCGTTGCCCGGAATGGGGTTCGCCGAAATGATGATGGTGTCGTTTTCGCCAATGCTGATCTTATTGAACTCGCCGCTCGCCATGCGGGTGAGCGCACTCATGGGCTCGCCCTGCGAACCCGTGGAGACGATGACGATCTCGCGGTCGAAATAATTGCGCACCTTTTCGGCTTCCACCAGCAGCCCGTCCGGAATGTGCAGTTCGCCGATCTTGGTCGCCGCTTCGACGACGTTGAGCATACTCCTGCCCGAGAGCGCCACGCGGCGCTTGTATTTGACTGCCAGGTCGATGATCTGTTGCAAACGATGCACGTTGGAGGCAAACGTCGCAATGACCAGACGGCGGGTGACATGCTCGGCAAAGAGATGGTCGAGCGTGGTGCCGACCACCGTTTCGCTCATGGTGTACCCCTGGCGTTCGATGTTGGTAGACTCGCCCATGTACAGGAGAACGCCCTCTCGGCCGAGCTCGGAAATGCGGTGCAGGTCGATGGGATCGCCCGCGACGGGGGTCATGTCGATCTTGAAGTCACCGCTGTGGTACACGATGCCGTACGGCGTACGGATGGCGAGGGCGACCGCGCCCGCAATGGAATGGTTGACGTTGACGAACTCGACCGAAAACGCCCCGAGTTTGACCTTATCGCCCGGCTTGACCGTACGGAAATCGAGGTTCTGCAAGCGGTGCTCGCGCACCTTGTTGTCGGCGAGGGCGAGGGTCAGTTTGGTGCCGTAGACGGGCGTGCGCGGGTTGAGCTCCTTCAAGAGGTAAGCGAGCCCGCCGATGTGATCCTCGTGCCCGTGCGTGAGCAGAATGCCGCGGATCTTGTTCTTTCGCTCGATGAGATAGGACGCGTCGGGCACGACCAGATCGACGCCCGGCATCTCCTCGTCGGGGAAGGTGTCCCCCGCATCGATGACGATGATATCGTTGCCGTATTCGAGGGCGGTCATGTTCTTGCCG
>JAGHJP010000022.1 GCA_017886575.1 Clostridia bacterium | reverse complement strand
AGAAAATATTTCTCCGTTTCCGCCCTGGCTTTTTCGGGATCGCCGTAACGGGAGAGCAGTTCTTCCGCCTCCGCCGCGCCGAACATGCCCGCGGCGCGCAGACATTCGTCCCGCTGCGCCCCGTCTTTCTCCGCGCTCTCTCTGTAAGCCTTCTCCGCGGCTTCCTCTCTTGCGAGTTCCGTTTGCAGCGAAGTTATTTTCCGTTGCTGCTCAGCGGCGGCCGCCTCTTCCTTTTCCCGCCGCTTTTGCAGGGCGGCGAGGCGGGCCCGCAGTTCCTTTTCCGTCCCGAGGGCGGCGATCTCCGCGAGGGACGCCTTGCGCGCGTCGAAGTCGGCTTTCAGCCGTTCGCCCTCTTTGCGCGCGGCGCTCTCCCGCTCTTCGGCGCGGGCATGATCGCCCCTTTTCCGCTCGAGTTCGAGAAATTTTTTGTGGATATCGTTCTTTTTGGCGGCGCACTTGCGGTAGTACTCCATCTCCGCCTCGAGGTCGACGCCCGTCTTTGCCCCGCGGGAAGAATACCGCTCGATGAGGGGCTGCACGTCCGCCGCGACGACGGGGTATTTTTTCTCCAGCGCAGCAAGTTCGGACGCGAACACGGCGTATTCCTCGGCGAGCAGCAAACTCTTGAAGCGGTTCTTGATGAAATCGGGCAGGCTGTCCTCGGCGGGCAAAGCCTGCAAAGCCGCTTCGAGTTTTGCCTTTTTGCCGGCATAGTCGAACCCCGCGAAGGCTTTGAGTTCGGCGGCGCGGGCGCGGTACTCCGCGCGGGCCTCGTTCAGCTTTTGTTCGGTTTCGGCGAGAGCGGCGAGGTCCTTTTGCGCGCGTTCGACAACGGCGAGGCTCTTTTGCAATTCCGCTTCCGCCTCGTCCGGCCGCAGGGACGCTACCGCCGCCTTTTGCGCCTCTGCCGCCCGTTCCGCCTCTGCAGCCTGCGCTTTCAGTCCGACGGCTTTGGTGCGGGCGAGTTCCGCCTTCCGCTGCGCGTCGTCGATGTTTCTCTGCAGCGAACGGACGGTCGCCGCCGCCTGCAGCCTGCCGAGGGCGTCCCGCCGCCCGGTCATCTCCCGCTCGCGCGCGGAGAGAGCGGCGAGTTTTTCCCGCGCCGACGCAAGCGCCTGCGCGTCGGCCCATGCCGCGGCATAGCGCTTTGCTTCCTCCCGGGCTTTCTCCCGCGCCGCCTTTTTTACGCGGACTTCCGCTTCGAGGCGGACTTCTTCACCCGCCTCTCTTTCCAGCCGTTCGGACGTAAATTCGGCAAACGCTTCCAGCTTTCCCTGCACGCCCGCGAGCTGCTCGTTGAGGGCGCGCAGCCGTTCGTCCGTCCGCTTGTAGAGGGCATAACCGTATTTTTCGAGGGAAAACAACTTGGCGACGAGGAGGAGCCTGTCGCGGCGGGAAGAACGCAAAAATTCCGAAAACTCTCCCTGCGGCAGGGCGATGCACTTTTTGAAATCGTCGAACGAGATGCCGATGACGTCGTTTTCGATCCTGCGGTTGACCTGCGCCGCCCCTTCGCAGTCGGCGACGAACTTATCCCCCTGCAACCTGTACAGGACCGCCTTTTGCACGCCGCGGCTGCGGCTGAGCGTCCGCTCGGCGCGCCACACGGAACGTTCGCCGTCCCGCTCCGTTTCGAACTCCAGGGCAACTTCCGCCTTGGCGCAGTTGTAATTGACGATGTCGGCGAGGGAGGAGCCCTCTCTGCCAATGCGGTTGACCTTGCCGTACAGGGCGAAGCCGATGCAGTCCAGAATGGTGCTCTTGCCCGCGCCCGTGTCGCCGAAAATACCGAAAATGCCGCCGCCGAGGAGTTTCCGGAAATCGACGGCCGCCCGTTCGCTGAAACTGTTCACGCCGCAAAATTCAAGCAGAAGAGGTTTCATGGTGCCGCCTCCCCCAATATTTCCAAAAACAAGGTCTTTAATTCCTTTTCCGCATCCGCGCCGTATACCGAACGGTAATACTCGTCGAATAGTTCCCCGTCGGTCAGTTCCCGCCGCCGCGCGGTGAATGCCGCCGTCCCTTCCGCCGCCACGACGGGCACGAGGGATTTGAGGCATTTATGCGCGAGCAGGGCGCGGGTCTCCTCGCTCGTCAGCGGCGAAGAGAGGCGGAGCGTGAGTTCGGCGTGGGTATCTGGGTTTGCCTCCAGAAGGCGCAGCCCCTCCTCCACGCCGTCGGCGGAAAGGCGGACGAGCCTTTTGCCCTGCGTCAGGGGGATCTCCCGCACGGAACACAGCTTTTTGCCGTCCGTTTCCAGGAGCATCACCCGCTTTTCGCTCCCCGCTTCGTCGAAGGAATATTGCAGGACCGAACCCGAATACCACACGTTTTTCCGGGAAAAATGCTGCTTTTTGTGCAGGTGACCGAGGGCGATATAGTCGCAGTCGGGCAGCCAGTCGAGTTCGACCGCCCGCGCGCCGCCGAGGTCGATGTCCCGCTCCCCTTCGCTCGTCGAACCGCCCGCCACAAAGAGATGGGAAAGGAGGATGCAGGGCATATCCTTTTTGTACGCCGCCTGTCCGCGGGCGAGCCAGCGGCAGATCTTTTCCCTGAACGTTTCGTCCGTCTTTTCCTCTTTGAGCCGCGCTTCGTTGGGATAGGGCAGGAGGTTGACATAGACCCGCTCCCCCTTTGCGTTTTCAAAGACGGCATACCCCTCGCCCGACTCTGCGATGTGCACGGCGCGTTCTCCCCCGGCGGGCAGGGGCGAGGCATTGCCGCCGGCGATGTACACCCCCAGCTCTTCGCCCAGGGGCGCGGAGGCGGCGAGGCGCACGCCGTCGTCGTGGTTGCCCGCGATGAGGAGCACGGCACGGTCCTGCCCCGCCAACCTTCTGACGGTGCGGAAGAAGAGATCCTCCGCCTCCGCCTGGGGCAGGAAGGTGTCGTATACGTCCCCCGCGACGAGGACGAGTTCGACCCCCTCGCGTTCGACGATGTCCGCGATCTCGCCGAGCACCGCCCGCTGTTCGTCCAGCCGCTCGCGGTTCATCAGTTTTTTCCCGATATGCCAATCGGACGTGTGCAGAATTTTCATGTAAGTCCCGTGTTTTCCCGCCGGCGACGAAAAAGAAGGAAAAAATTTTTTTCGCGCGGGCGGTCTTTTGTCTTGCGTTCGGCGCGGAAATGGAGTATAATACATACGCCTGCCGCAGGGCGGCAAACCGCGACCCGAAGTATGTGTTTTATTATACACCTTTGCGGCGGGAAAAGCAAGCGAAAGCGGGCGCTTTATATTTTATAAAAATATACTTTTCGGAAAAAAGGGAGCGGAAGATGGGTTTTTGTTATTTCTCCAAAGACTTTTCAAACAACGCCTACACGAGCGTTGAAAACCGGTTCATCGTCAAATATATGCCCCAGGCGGAGGACGTGGCGGTCAAAATTTATCTCTACGGGCTGTATCTCTGCCAGACCCCCGCGCGCGATTTTACCCTTGAAAACTGCGCCGAGGTCTTAAAGCTCCCCGCCGAAAAGATCATAGAGGCGTTCGAATTCTGGGAGGACTGCGACCTGGTGCAGATCGTGTGCCGCGACCCCTTCACGCTCGAATACCTGCCCGTTTCCGCCTCGGCGGGGCGCCCCAAGAAAGTGCGCTATGAAAAATACGCCGATTTCAACAAGGAATTGCAGCGCAAAATGCAGGGCGTCGGCCTCTTCCTGGACTATCCCGTGCTGCAAAAATACATGAATTTTTTGCAGGAGAGCGAGATGGAACAGCAGGCGTTCCTGCTCATCGCCGAATACTGCATCCGCCGCAGCGGCAAAAACGTGTCCAACGCGGAGATCTTCAATAAGGCGAAAAACTTCGTCAAGCGCGGGATCGTCACCTACTCGCAGGTGGAAAAAGCCCTCTCCGACTTCAACGTGCACACCGCCGACGTCAAGCGGGCGCTCGACGCGCTCGGCGGCAGCAGGCGGGAGCCGGACGAAACCGATTACGCCCTCTTTTCCAAGTGGCTGGGCGAAGGGTTCGAGACCGGCGCGGTCACGGCGGCGGCGAAGTCCCTGAAACGGGGCAGCATGCAGTCCCTCGACGTCCTTTTGGACGAGCTCAAAGAGAAGGGCGCATTTTCGGCGGGAGCGGCGGAGGAATACCTTGCCGAGCGGGACAGGCTGTACGCGCTGACCTACAAGATCGCCAAAAACCTCGGCCGGAAGCTCGATTCCCCCCACGTATACGTCGAGGAGTACACCCGCAAGTGGATCGACCTCGGGTTCGAGGACGAGGAAAACCTGTGCGCCCTCGCCCTCTTCTGCAACAAGACCGAGCGCGGTTCCTTCGAACTGATGGACGGGCTGATCGGCTCACTGCACGAAGAGGCATACACCGACGAAAACGTGCAGGAATACCTGAAAAACAAGCAAAAAGACCTGAAACTGCTCTCCCGGATCCAGGCGCTCTGCGGGACGGTGCGGCGTAGCGAAGCCAATCTGAACATGCTTTCCGTCTGGCGCAAGTGGAACTTCGGGGACGACATGATCCTCGAGGCGGCGGCGCGGGCGGCGAACACCGCGCACCCCCTCGCATACATCAACAAGATCCTCTCCTCGTGGAAGCGGGACGGCGTTTTCACGCCCGCGGATATCCCCGAAAAACGGGCGGACGCCCCCGCGCAGGACCACCGCAACGCGGCGGCGCAGGCGCAGGACGAGCGGACGGAGCGCGAACGGTACTACGCCGCGCGGCGGGCAAAGGCACAGGCGGTCGCCGACCGATTCGAAAAACGCGCCCTCGCCGACCCGCAGTACAAAAAAATATCCGCCGACCTCTCCGCGGCGGAGCGGGAAGCCGCCAAAGCCGAGGCATTCGGACAGGAGGGGCTTGCCGGCATTCTCGCCCGCGTGGAGGAACTGCGGGTGCGGCGGCACGCCGTTCTCACGGGCATGGGTATCACGGAAGCCGATCTGGTACCGCAATACGCATGCAAAAAATGTTCGGACACGGGGTTTCTGCCCGACGGGCGGGCGTGCGACTGCTATAAAAAATAAACTTCCGGACGTGAACATACCGCGCCGCCGTTATGAAACGGCGGCGCGGCTCTTTGTGTGCGATCGAAGGCATGGGTACTTCGTTTTATTCTTTATCCGTCCGTCAGCCGCCGAGAGCGGCGTGCACGCCGTAGGCAATGAGCGCGCCGATGAGCGCGCCCGCCAGGACGTCCGTGAGGTAGTGTACACCGAGATAGACGCGGGAGAACCCGACGAGCGCGGCAAAGAAGAGCAGAAAGGAGGCGGTACGCCCGTAGCCCGCAAAAAGAAGCGCAGAGGCAACGGCGAACGCCGCCGCGGTGTGCCCCGACGGAAAAGAAAAATCGTCGGGCGGGCGGACGAGGGGCAGCAGTTCCTCCACCGCGTGAAAGGGCCTTACCCTGCCCACGGCATGTTTTAAGACGACGTTGACGAACAGGACCTCCGCCGCGAGGGTGACGAGACAGACCGCCCCGTCGCGGCGGGTGCGCGGGAACAAGAGCATAGCAAAGATGAGCGCCAGCCAGACGCCGCCCCGGTCGGTCGAGCGGGTGATCGCCTTGAAAACGGGCGTCAGAAAGGGCGTGCGGACGTTCGCCTGTATCCACAACAAAAAATTTTCTTCCCACTGCACGGCCGCCCTTTCGCCTCCTTCCCGCCGAAACTTGCGGGGGTTTCGCCTTACAGTATGCCGCGAAACGGGTCGTTTTATGCCGTTTTATGTTTGTTTATGCCCAGAGTTCGTCCGGATCGAAACCGTACACCTGCACCAGATCGAAACAGTCGGACAGGGCGATGTCGCGCGGGAGCACCAGCCAGCCGCCGTTCGAGTCGATGTCGATGCCGAAGTGCATGAAGGCATACCACACGATGTGCGCGCACTGCGTGACGGACGGCGGCGCGTTCTCGTCGAACTGCCCGCCGAAAAGCCCCGCGAGAACGGAATAGCCTATGCCCGTCAATTCGTTCACGGCGTATTCTGCAACGGCGCGGCGGGTCGCCTCGTCCGCTTTGGGGCGCAGGATGAGAAAGGCGGGGCGGCGGTTGAAGTGCTCCGTGCCCGCAATGCCGCTGGGAGTATCGTATCCGAAAGAATTGAGCAGCCCCCCGTTTTCGCCGTCCACCACCAGCATGCAGTGCCCGAAGCGGACGAAGGAGAAATGCGTGGAGGGCGTGACGATGACGTCTCCCTCTTCGAGCGCGGCAAAATGCACGCCGTCCGCCTTGCGCAGCTTTTCACTGCAGGTGAAGGGGCCGAACCCGTCCGAATAATATTCGTAACCCGCGAAAAAGTCCTCCTGAATGGCGAGTATCTCCTCTTCTTCGCCCCGTTCGAGCAAGCCGTCGACACCGAGTCTGGTCAGCCCCGTCTGGCGGTAAAGCGTTTCGTAGTCCTCCGCGGATAGCTCCTCTTCGGAGAGAATGGGCGAGAGATCGATCTTATCGTAACCGGGGACCCAAGGCGACCAGGCGTGCGCCGCCATCATGCCCGCCTGCAACACGATGAGCAGCACCACGACCAGCGAAAGCAAGAAAACAAATATGCCGAGAATGATCCTGAACGCCCTGCTCTTCTTTTTCATGTCCTTCCTCCCGTGTTTTTTGCGGTCCCCGCAAGCGGACGGCGGCCGTTTTTGCCCCGCCCTTTCTTCCGTCATACATTGTACACCCGCGCGCGCATTTTGTCAACAAACGCCGGCGGACGCGCAAAAATTTCACCGAAAATACACGCGGGCGCAAACGCGCCGAAAACGGAAAGTGCCCGCTCGCCGCGGGCATGGATATGTTCTTGCGCTTATTCCTCTGTTTCACCGGCAAGGCGCGAGATGGCGGCATCACGCTTCACCGGCGGGCGTTTTGACCTTTTTGTCCCGCCGATGCGGTTCACCCTGCCCCGCCCGCACGCTTATCCGTCCTTCCTTCCGTCCTCCCTCTTTTCATGCAGGATCTCTTCGGAAAGGCGCAGTATCTCGGCGCCATATTTCTTTTTCCCGCGCGAAAAGAGCAGTTTGTAAACGGGATATGCCGCCGCCATGAACGCCGCGCCCGCGGCCGCGAGCAGACTGCCGGAAAGCAAGGCGTTTGCTTCGAACACGAGGGCAAGCCCCCCGCCGAACAGAGCGATGCCGCAGGCGCCCAGCCCGCGCGAACACCAAGCCGCGGGGCGCTTGGCGGCTTTGTCCAAAAGACGGAGCCGTTCCATGCCGTCCGGCGCCTCGCGGCGGTAAGAGCGGCGGATACTCTCGATCTCCGCCCGTTCCTCCGCGGTCGGCGCAGCGTAGGAATACACAAATTTATTTTCCGGATCTCGGGGCTGCGTTTCAGTCATCCGTATCTCCCTCCCGTTTGATCTTTTTCAACCGCAATGCAGCGCCGACGAACATAACGATCCCCATCGCCGCGGTCAGGGCGCACACGGCAAGACCCGTGAGGGCGTTGGCAGGCCCCATGTCCGCCTCGGGCGAAAATTCGCGAAACATTGCCGTCTGCAATGCAAAGAGCGAGACGAGCGCGTCGGCGATGTTGACGGTCCGCACGGCGTGCAGCCGCATGTCCGTCATCTTTCTCGTCTTGAAAAAATTAACGATCGAAACCGTCACTTTGTAGAAAGTGTAGAGCGCGGCGGCATAGATGGCAAGCCCCGCATGTTCGAAGGAGCCTTCGCCGCGCACGGTGAGCGCGACGGCAACGGAAAAACAGACGGACAGCACGAGGAGCGCCGCGCCGCAGCCGCCGTATATCCGCAGTCCCCGCTTCTCTTCGGCGCGCCCCGCCGCTTCCTCCGCCTCCCCGCCCTCACGCCGCAGGGAAAAAATTTTGCCGCCCGTCGGGAAAAAGAGTATGCCGCCGCGCAGCAGGGCGAGCGCGAGATAGTACGCCGCCAACGCGCCGTACCATACCGAATGGAAGAGAATGCCGAGCATGCCGTTGAAGAGCGCGTTGACGATGCTGATGCCGAACGAGACGGCAAAAAAGAGCAGCCCCCGCAGACCGTACTGTTCCCTCGAAAAGAGCGCGATCCCCCGCCTGCGCAACGCGCCGTCCAGTTTTTTCACCAGCCGCACGATCAATTTTACGAACGTATAGAACGAATAGACGAAGAGAACGCCAGCCAGGGCATAAAAGGCATAGACCGCAACGCTCAGGGGAAAAGCGGGCGTCCCCAGCGAAGTCAGCCAGAGAACGCCGAAACAGGCGGCGACCGACGCCGCATACAGCGGCAGCAGAAACCACAGGGGCGGGTCTTTGAAAAATTGTCCGAACTTTCCGAAAAGACGCACGCCCTTCACGCCTCCCCTTTCTCCGCGGAAGCATTGAGCCTGACCGTGAACGTGCTGCCCTTGCCCACTTCGCTTTCGACAAAGATCTCTCCGCCCAGAAAATCGATGACCTTTTTGACGAGCGCAAGCCCCAATCCGTTGCCTTCGCCCGAGCGGGAGGCATCCGCCTGGTAAAATTTTTCAAAGATTCGCCCGCCCGCCGACGGCGGGATGCCGCAGCCCGTGTCAGCCACGCGCACGACCGCCTTGCCGTTTTCCGCCTTGACGGAGAGAGAGATCCTGCCGCCGGCGGACGTGAATTTGACGGCATTGGACAGGAGATTGTTCCAGACGATCTCCAATTCATGCGGCGCGGACAGGACGGTCACTTCGTCAAGATCGCAATTAAGGACGATCCCCTTTTCGTCGATGAGCTCCTCGTAGCGCAGCGCCGCCGCGGCGAGCATCTCATCCAGGCGGATGCGTTCGGTCTCCGGGGGAAGTTCCCGGTTCTCGAGCTTGTTGAGCTTCAGAACGTCGGTGACCAGGCCGGCGAGCCGGCGAGCCGAAGACCCGATGATCTCCGCGTACTTCTGCGTCGTTTCCGCGTCCGCGCCCGCGCGGATGGCTTCGGCATAATTCTGTATGACGGCGAGCGGCGTCTTCATCTCGTGCGACACGCCCGCGATAAAGTCGGAATGGAGCATCTCTTTGGCGGAAAGTTCCGCCGTCATCTTGTTGAGGTTTTCCATGATGCAGTCGAATTCGTCATACTTGCCGTAAGCGTGCAGCGGTTCCAGCCGCACGGAAAAATCACCCGAGGAAATGCGGTCGGTGGCGTCCAGAATATTTTGTACGGGACGGTCGACGGTCACACGGCGGCGCACCGCGTCGGCAACGGTACACACCAGGGACAGAAACAGGACGACGCAGAGCATGGCGACGGCGATGAACACCCGGTCCTCGCTTCGCTCGGATATGAAGCCGTACGAGAGCATGGCGACAGTGACCACGGCGGCAACGAGCAGAAAAAATGCCGGCACGCCGAAAAGCATTTTTCTACGTCTTTTTTTTCTGTCCGTCTTCATCTGAGCACCGCCTTATAGCCCAGCCCGTGCACGGTGACGATCTCAAAACCCGTGCAGCCCGCCGTCTTTTCCCGCAATTTTGCCATGTATACGTCCACGGTGCGGGAAGTCGCCGAGGAGTCGTACCCCCAGAACTCGTCCATGAGCTGCATGCGGGTAAACGTCCTTTTGGGATAGGAAAGCAATTTGAAGAGGAGGTCGAACTCGCGCACGGTCAGCGGCAGTTCCGCGCCGTCCATATAGGCGGTGTGCTCCTCTTCGTTCATGCGCAGGTTGCCCGCGACGATCTCCTTGCTCTTCTGAATGTCCGCGCGGCGCAGAAGGGACGCGACGCGCAAAAGGAAAAGTTCCATGTCGAAGGGCTTTTCCACATAGTCGTCGATCCCGAGCGTATACCCCTTTTTCTTGGACATGGTATCGTCCAACGCGGTCATGAACAGGATGGGGATCCGCTTGTCGGCGGCGCGCACGCGCTTTGCCAGCTCGAACCCGTCCATACCCGGCATCAGGATATCGGTGACAAGCATATCGGCGCCGCCCGTTTCGAAGGATTCGAACGCCTCGGTCCCGTTGCGGCATGCCGTCACGTCGTACCCGTCGCGGATGAGCGCCGAGGCAACCACCCCGCGCAGCGCGTCGTCGTCCTCCGCCAAAATGATTCTGATCATCTTTCCGTCTCCCTTTTCCGTTTTCGTCTTTCATTATACTATTTTCTTGTTGGAAAAACAATAAAATAATGTTAAAAATTTGTTAAAAAAGAAAAGACGGCGAGAACATACTCCCGCCATCGCGACGCAAAACAAGAGACCCGCAAATTTTACAGACTGATGCCGCTCTCCTCCTCCATATCGCGGAGGATATCGCCCGCCTCTTCGCTGCCCATGCGCGCACAGCCGAGGGCGAGCATGTTGCAAAACGCCGCCGCCGTTTCCACGCCCCGCGCCTTGATCTCGCAGCGGTTTTCCAGGTTTTGGCGCAACAGGAGTATGAATTCCTCTTCCGCACGCACGGAGAGATACCGCGCCCCCGCGTCGACGGCGATCCGCGCGGCGCGCAGGAATTTATCCCGCGGGAGCTGCCCGCCGTCCAACGCGACTTTGACCGTTCTGCCGCGGGCGCGGCGAACGGCTTTGCGCACTTCGCGGCGAAAATAGGCAAAATTGCCGTTGACGACCGCCGAAACGGAGGGATAGAACTCCACTTCCGCCGCCCCCGCGCGCAGACATGCCGTCTCCTCGCAGAGTTTGGTTTTGAGCAGGCTTTCGCTGTTGCCTCCCACCACGCAGCTCACCCCGACGCCGCTGTCCTTCAAAAAGTCGCGACAAACGGCGGCATAGACCGGCTGCACGCAGACGCACGCCGCGGAAAAACGCTTTGCGCGTTCGCAGAGAGCGCGCACCTCGGCAAGGGAAGCGTCCTGCCGCAGAAGCGTGGGCTCCAGCCCGCGCAGTTTGCTGCGCAATTCTATCGCCCGCTTTCTGCGCCTGAATTCTTCATAATCCGCCGCCTCTTCGGGCGGAACGACCCGGCCGGCCGCCCCCGTGCTCTCCGCTTCCGCCGCCATATCCGCCGCGTTCTCCGTCTCCTTCAGCTCCGTCATGGCAATCAAATCCTCCCAACAACTGTTTTTTGCCATAAGACGGCTTTTTATGCAAAAAATCCCCCTTTTATGACAGAACATACGCTGTATAATGACATACGCTATGAACGAACTTCTGTCATTTTCCGTCAACCTGTTGAGCGCGGCCCAGGCGTGGGGCGGGGCCGCCACCCTCCTGCTCTTCGCGTTCAGTTTTATAGCGGTACACGCCGTCAAACTCGCCTCGAAGGGGTATCTTTTGTACAAGGAAGAGGAAAAGAAAAAGGCGGACGAAAAAACGCCCGTCGGGAAAAAGAACGACGAAAACGAGCGGGAGAGCGAGCGGGAAAAACCGCAGGACGCACAGCCCGCGCCCGCACCCGTCTATTATCTGGTCGAAAAGAAGCGGGTGCGCAAAAAGCCCCCCGAATACGCCGAGCCGCGCCGCGTGCGGTTCGACGACGAGGGCCGCTGAAAATTTTCGGCGGTCCTCAGCCTTTGACCGTCTTTTTTCGGACATGCCCCCTTCCTTTTCATCCTTCAAGAAAAAAAGGAATACCGCGCCCGCAGCGTAAAGCGACGGGGACGGGGCGTTTTACTCGTATTTCGAGAGGTTGCCGTCCTCTTCCCAGAGGCGTTCCAGCCGGTAAAATTCGCGGGCGTCCTCGCTGAACACGTGCACCATGACGTCGCCGTAGTCGAGCACCGCCCACCTGCCGTCGTGCACGCCCTCGAGGCGGGTGGGCGCGAGGTCGAAATTCTTTTCCATCTTCTCCTCCACGTTCTCCGCGAGGGACTTCACCTGGGTGGAACTCGAACCCGAGGCGAGCACGAAGTAACTGCAGAGGCTTGTCTTTTTCTCCACGTCGATGTACACGATGTCCTTGCCCTTCTTCTCCGAAAGGGCTTCACAAATCGCCAGCGTCAGTTCTTTTGCCGTCATGTTTTCTATCATTTCACTCCTTTATTTTCCGAAACTTTCCCATAATATTCGCATGCCTGCAAAGTGAGCGGATATATGCCCGTCCCCTTCCCGCGAAGATATTCTACCTGGTATTTGAGGCTCTCGTACATGCACCCGTCGATGTCCTCGTAAAAGAGCTTCCGCAATTTTTCGATCTGCGGAAAGGAACGCCCCGGCTCCAAAAGATCGCTCAGAAAGACCAGCTTTTCGAGCGCGCTCATGCCCGGCCTGCCGCTGGTATGATAGCGCACGGCGTTGAGCACGTCCTCGTCCGTCACAGAAAAGGTGTGTTCGAGCACATACGCCCCCGCATACTGGTGCAAAACGGGGACCGGCACGCCGTCGGGCGGCACGAAGCCGCGCAGCCGTTCGTCCCCTTCCGGCAAATTTTTCGCCACGTCGTGCAGGGCGGACGCCACGAGCGCCTTGCCCTCGTCCGCGCCGAAACGGGCGGCATTCTCCGTCGCCAGAAGGCACACGCGCTTGCTGTGCGCGGCGCGGTTCGGCTTTTCGAGCGACAATCCCTGCAAAATGGGCGGCAGGCTATATAACCCGTGCGAACGGATGTATTCGGTGATGCCCACGGGCACGAGGGCGGAATAGTCCATGCCGAGGATGCTGCGGACGCGGATCTCGGTGGACGAAACGGGTTCGCCGTTGTAGGGAATGACCTCGAACTTGCGCGCGAAACGGATGAAGAACGCCCGTTGCTGCTTTTCGATGTTCTCCACGCCCTCGTTGCGACGGCAGACCGCCAGGCGAACGCGGGGCAAGATCTCCTCGGGGTTCTTCCAGCGGAAGAAATCCCAGAACATATCCGTGCCGACGAGCAGGAAGAGGTGCGCGCCGAAATAGAGGCGGGCAAAGTGCGCGCAGGTGAGATAGGTATAGCTCGTGCCGCCCTGCGCGATCTCGAAATCGCTGACTTCCGCTTTTTCCACGTCCGCAAAGGCGATGCGGCACATGGCAAGCCTGTCCGCCGCGGGCGCGAGCCTCCTGCCCTGTTTGTGGGGCGGCGTGCCTGCCGGCACGACGATGAGTTTATCGAGCGACAAGCCCTTGATCGCCTCTTTGACAAGGCGCACGTGTTCCTTGTGTACGGGATCGAACGATCCTCCGAAAATTCCTATCTTCATAATATATCTCTATTATACAATAGATTTTTTTATTTTTCAAGTTTAATTTTCACGTTTTCGGGCGAAAATGCAAACTATGAAAAAAATCGATTTGCCTCTCTGGTCGGACACGCTCTTCTTTTTCGGCTGTTCCTTTCTGGTGACGCTCTGCATCCTACGCTATTACCGCATCGGCCTGTGGCTCGCCGCCGTTTTGTCGCTAATGCTCGCCCTCGGTCTTGCCGTGGGCGTGTTTGCGGTCAACTATTGGCGGCGGCGCAAAAAATATCTCCTGCGGCGGGATCGGGAAGAAAAGGAAAAGCTCATGCTGCACCTCGCCCTCTCCGCCCCCGCAGCCAACGAAAAACTGTTCGCGCCCGTGCTGGAAGAGCGGCGGGAAGAGGCGTACCTGCTCTTTACCATGCAGCCCCTCTCCGCCGACGCGGTGGCGGAAAAGATAAAACTGTGCCCCGAAGGAAAGACCTTCCGCCTCTACTGCAACGCCCTCACGCCCGAAGCGGCGCGGCTGTGCGAAAGTTTTTCCGTTCCCGTCACGGACGGCGACGAGGCATACGCCCTGTTGAAGGAGCGCGGCGCGCTGCCCGAAAAGTACATCTGCGGCGAGAAGAAAAGGCGGGGCGTGCGGGAACGCCTGAAGATCGGGCTGCGCAAAAAGAACAGCCGCTCCTTCTTCGTCGGCGGAGCGGCGCTGCTCGTTTTAAGTTTGTTCTCTTTCTTCCCGCTCTATTACATCATCGGCGGGTGCGTTTTAATTTTTACCTCCGTCCTCGTCCGCATTTTCGGTTACGCATGATATCGCTTCGGGAAGGCGGGCGATGACGTCGCTTGCCGTGACGGAGTACTGCCCGAGCTTCTTTTCGCACAGTTCTCCCGCCACGCCGCACAGATAACTGCCCGCCAATGCGGCTTTCGTCAGATCGTGCCCCTGCGCCGCGATCGAGCCGATGACGCCCGAGAGCACGTCGCCGCTGCCGCCCTTCGCCTGGCACGCGCTACCGCGCGCGTTGATGTAAGTCTTTCCCCCGCCGCAGAGGACGGACACGGCGCTCTTCAACAGGACGGAAACGCCGTATGCGGCGGAAAACTGCCGCGGCGATGAAACGCCGCCCGACAATATCTCCCGCACGGACAGCCCCGAAAGGCGGGAAAATTCTTTGACATGCGGGGTGAGCAGAACCTCGCACTTTTTCCCGTGCAGGGCGGCAACGCCGTATTTCGAGAGAGCATTGAGCGCGTCGGCGTCCAGCACCAGTTTGCCCGTATAATTTTCGAGCAAAAACTTTGTCATTTTATAGATTTCCATGCTGACGCCCGTACCCATGCCCAAAACGACGCACTGACTCCGCAAGACCTTTTCAAGGTCTTTTTCGCTGTATGCGAACGAATCCTCTCCCGCAAAAGAGGTCAATATCGCCTCGGGCAGTTTGCCCGCATAGACGGGGAAGAGCCCGTCCGGCACGCACAGTTCGGTGTAGCCCGCGCCCGCGCGCAGGGCGGACATGGCGGCAAGGAGTGCCGCGCCCGAATACGCCTTGCTGCCCGCGATGATGCTGACCTTCCCGTAACTGCCCTTGTGCGTGTTCCGCCGGCGCGGCGGAAAGAGAGCGGCAACGTCCCGATCCTCGGCGAGATACGCCCCCTCTTCCCGCGAGGCGTCGATGTCGATGTCCGCGCGGATGACCGCGCCGCAGTATTCCCCGCCGTCATGCAGGAGCAGTCCGTTTTTGTATTCGCCCACGGCGACGGTGGCGTCCGCGCGCACGCATTCGCCCATGACCATACCGTTGTCGCCGTTCAGCCCGCTGGGGATGTCCGCCGCGAGCACGAAGGCGCCCGAAGAATTGATGAAGCGGATGAGGGCGAGTTCCCTGCCCTCCACGGGACGGGAAAGACCCGTGCCGAACACGCAGTCGATGATAAACGGATAGCGGCGGCGGGGTATCCTGCCCAGAATTTCGCCCTTATATTTTTCCTTGACCGCCGCGCAGTCGGGGGAAAAATTTTCCGCCGTGCAAAGCACGCAGACATCCGCGCCGCGCTCGGCAAGAAGGCGCGCCGCGACAAATCCGTCGCCGCCGTTGTTGCCCCCGCCGCAGACGACGAGGGCCTCCCTTATGCCCAGCGCGGCGAAAATTTTTTCCGCCTCGCCGGCGATCGCCCTGCCCGCCCGCTCCATGAGTTCGAGCGAGGGCATACCCAGCGTTTCGATGGTATACCTGTCCGCCGCGCGCATCTCGCCGCTCGATAAACTTCTGATCATATCCGCTCCTCCTTGCCTGCCTCTTTCAACTTTTCAGACGCCGCCTTCGTCCTCTTCGTCCGAACCGCCCCAGGCGGTCAGGGCGGACTTTGCGGTGTCGTATTCGAATCCCTTGCCGAGCAGATAGCGGAACGCCTTGTAGAGCGTTTCCCTGTCCGCCGTCCTACCGCGCATATATTTTTGCAGGATCTTCAGCGCGGCGTCCTCTTCGCCCTGTATATTTTCCACGGCGGCCTGCGCCGCGTCGGCGGAAATCCCCTTTTTCTGCAATTCCAAAGCGATCAGCCGCCGCCCCTTGGTCTTGGACGCGCTGCCGACGTATTGGCGGGCGTATTCCCCGTCGTCGACGAAGCCATACCCTTCCAATTTTTCCAGGACATATTCGACGACGGCGTCCACATATCCCTTCTTTCTGAGAAAGTCGGAAACCTGTCGGCGGGTCTTCATGGAAGAGGAGAGATGGGTCATCGCCTTGTCGAGCGCGGTCGCCTTTTCGCTTTCGAGCTGCAGGGCGTCGAGGTAGGAAAGTTCCACGTCCTGCCCGACCTTCAGGCGGTTTTTGATTACCACTTCCAGCTTCATGCCGCAATAGAAACTGCCGTTGAGGTAGATATTGCACCGCGTGGCATCCTTCTTTTGGGGCAGAATGCCCGTTATCTCGCTCATGCGCGCCTCCTTTTTCTTTCGGCAATCATTGTAACACAACGGCGGCGGGTTGTCAAGCCGAAAAAAAGCGGCGCGTTTTTACATTCCGCCGCGCATAAACGGAGAAAAACTGCGGAAAATAATGGCATGAAAGGAAAAATATCTTTGATCGGTTGTCTTTTTACCGCACTTTGCGCCGTCGCCGCACCCTTTGCGGCGGGCATGTGCAACGATACAGCGAAAACGGCGTTTGCCGAGAGCATGGCGTGCCCGTCCGAAACGGACATCATTCCGACGGCGGAAGGACCGACCCCTGCGGCAGACGGCGCGGAGGCGCCGCAAACGGCGGAGAGCGGGGAAAAAGGAAAAGATGATGCCTCTGCAGACGACGGGCAGACGCCGCCGTCCGAAAACGACGAGCCCATGCCGCTGCCCGCGCCGCCCGAAGGACACTGCCCCAAGCCCTACCCCCGCCCCATGCCCGAAAACAGGCCCCGCCCGCACCGGCCGATGCGCCCTTCACAAAGCGATACGCCCGACGCAACGGAGGACAATGCGCCCCGCCCCGAACCGCGCGGGACGGAGACAGAAAAAAGCGGCGGCACAGACCTCTCCGCCGATCGACAAAGAGCCGCGGCGACGATCCAAATGAAATATAAAAACGCGTGAAATATAAGAACGCGGCGCGGGATCGCCGCGCGGACGGGACGGACTTCGCGCCCATTCGTTTCTCCGATGCAACGGCGCGCCTTCGACCGGAAGGCGCGCCGTGATTTTTTATGCGCTTTCCTGCGCATATTCCCACGAAAAAATGAAAAATTTTACAACATTCCGAGCATTTCGGCGCGGAGTATTGACTTTGCCCGCCGCATGGCTTATACTGGATAAAAACAGCGCGGCGGAGGGCATCGAGAGGTCTCCGCCGAAGGAGAAAACAGCCATGAAAAAGTTATTGCGCACCCTGTTCGGCTGCCTGTGCGCCCTGTGCCTGTGCGGCGGGGCATTCTTTGCCGCTTGTACGCCCAATGACACGGGATCCTCGGGCATGCCCCCTTCGTCAGGCTCCACGGGGAGCGGAAGCGATTCCTCGGGCAGCGATCCTTCGGGGAGCGAAAGCGACTCCTCCGGCGGCGGCACGGACGAGCCCGACGAGCCGGGCGACCCCGCTCTGACGGCGGAAGATTTTCTGCATACAAGCGGGCAGACGCTGGTAAACGCGCGCGGGGAAAAGACGCTGCTCAAAGGCACCAACCTGGGCGGCTGGCTGCACTTTGAAGGCTGGATGGACGGCGGCGGCGGGATCGAGCCGAACGTTTGGGGCAATCACCAGGCGGTGCTCGACGCTCTCGGCGAGCGGTTCACCGACGGGGAGATCGAAGAATTGCTGGAGATCTATCAAGACGCCTACATTGCCGAGAGTGACCTCGATTACATCGCTTCCCTCGGCTTCAATCTCGTGCGCATCCCCTTCTATTGGACGGAGATCCTCGACGAGGACGGCAACGTGAAGGAAAACGCCTTCGACCAGCTCGATTGGGCGGTCGAAAATTGCAGGGAGCGGGGCATTTACGTCCTTTTGGACCTGCACGGCGCGCCGGGCGGGCACACGGGCGGCTGGGTGACGGGCGGTTTTACGGACTCGAACGAATTCTGGACGAACGAAACCTATCAGGCGTGGACGGTGAAGCTGTGGCAGACGGTCGCCTTGCGGTACAAGGACGAGCCGGCGGTGTGCGGTTACGGGCTGCTGAACGAGCCCGTGCCCCCCGACGGGGCGGAGCATGCCGACAACGAACGGGAGATGTACGACATGCTCTATGAGGCCGTGCGCGCCGTCGACGAGGAACATATCGTGGTCATGGGCGCCTTCTATAACTTCGATCAGCTCGGTTCGCCGCACGTCAACGACTGGCAAAACGTCGTCTACGAAACCCATCACTACGACGACGCGGACAAATCGGACGAAAATCAGAACAACTTTATGGCGAGCCAGATCGCCTATATCAACGAATATAAGGTAAAATGGAACGTGCCCGTACTGGCGGGAGAGTTCAGTTTCTGGTCGGCGGAAAACGCCTGGCGGAGCTGGCTGTACACCCTGTCCGCCATGGACGTTTCCTGGTGCAACTGGACGTATAAGAACACCGCGCAGGACGCCGCTTTGAATTGGGGGCTGTACCACCTGCCCGACGTGGAGAGCGTCGACTATCAAAACGACGACTTTGACACGATCGCCGCAAAGTGGCGGGGATATGCGACGGAAAACTATACGCGGAATGAGTTTCTGCGCGCCGTGATGAGCGACGCCGCCCTCTACGGCTGGGACAAGATCGACGGAGAGACCCTTTCCCGCGAAAACTGGGAAGCGACCGCCTATACGGCGGGCGAGACGGGGCATGCCCTGCCCCATGCTTTCGACGGCGACCTGACCACTTTCTACTCGAACGGGGAAGCCCAGCAGAGCGGAGCGGCGCAATGGATAGAGATCGACCTCGGCGGCGAAACCGCGCTCAACCGCGTGGACGTCTTTTGCCCGCATACCGATTACGCGCGCGGCTATGAACTTTCGGCGCTGGTCGGCGGAGAATGGGTGACGCTGGGCAGCGGAACGGGCTACGCGGGCAACCTGACCATGCGATTCGACAAAGTGCAGGCAACGCAGCTGCGCCTCGCCCTGACGGCCGACACGGCGGTGTGGTGGCGGGTGTACGAAATTTTCGCATACCTTGAAAACGAAGCGCCCATGCCCGAAAATTGAACCTTTTGCCGAGATGAAAATATATGCCGTTTTTTCTGCTCGATCCCCTATCTGAAAAAACGAAGACAACTGTGCTGAAACTTAATCCCCCCCTATTGACATGCAACCGCTTTTATGTTATAATCGTGTTATAAAATTCAAAATAAAATGAGGGGAATGATCTTATGAAATGCAAATTTTGCGGCGCGGAACTACCCGATTCCGCCAAATTCTGTCTGCAATGCGGAAAACCGCTTTTGGAAGAGACAAAAGCCGAACAGGACGAAGGGGGCGGCGCCGAAACGCCGATCCCCGCCCTGGGGGGACAATGGAAGGACGGTTTGTCGGCAACGGCCGACGCTTTCCGCCGGCAGCCGCTGCGGCGCGTCGGAGAACTGTTTGCCGTCGTCGGCGCGCTTTTTGCCCTGCTGTTTTCCTTCTTCATCGGATTGTCCGTCAAAGGCGACACCCTGACGGACGATATCCTTTCGGCGCTCGGGCTGAACGGATTGACGACGGTCGATTTGCCCTACCTGCTTTGGGAAGAGTATGAAATTTTTTTCAGCGCCTTTGAACTGAACGCGGAAACAGCTCTCCAATTCACGCAAATGATCCTGAACACGCTCGTTACGGCCGGCATGCTGATAACCGTTGCGGTATGCGCATACAAAAGCATTAGAAATTATATGCTTTCCCTGCAGGGCGCAGGCGGGAAAGATTGCATAAAACCCGCTTTGACGGCATGGTGCGCCTATGCCTTCGGTGCGGCCATACTGTCGGCCATGTCGGCGGTGAGCGCCAAAGTCATTATGAACGGCATGCTGTTCGAATTACATACCACTTTCAACGCCCTCACGACAACGGGGCTCAGCCTTTCGGGCGCCTGTCTGCTGCTCTACGCAATTTCCGCCGTTCTCCTGCAAAAGGGAGCTTTGACCGAAAAGCAAAGCCGGCAACAAGTATGGTACAGGGCAGCCCGTCTGATCTTGCTTGCGGCCGTCTTCTTCCTGGCGTGCAACCCCGGTTCGGGACTGCGCATCGGCAGGGACGGAACGAGCATTACGGAAAATATGGGATTCATGCCGCTCCTGATCACGGTGGGACAGAATTGGGGCTTTGACTTCTCCGCTCCGATCGAAAATTTGATCTTATTCACCGCCGCATTGGCAGGTCTGGTCCTGCAGACCGGCTTGCTCCTGTGCGTCTTAAGCGAACTTCTGTCCGTTTTCGGCGCACACGAGAAAAGAAAAAACGGCGCAAAGAATTCGGGATGCGCAGGGCTTACGGTATTTGTTTCGTTCCTGTATCTGGCTGCAGCCGTCGTAGCGGCCGTATATTATAAGGAATGTTCCGTCGGAACAGTCGATGACGCTCACATCATGTTCGTGATACCCGTCATTGTCTGTGTGCTGACCGTAATACATTATTTCCTTAAAAAAATAAGCGTCCTGGCCGCGACGGCAGCCGCGCCCGCTCTGCCGGACACACCCGCAGAAGCCGCCGCACAGGTTGCCGTTGCCCAAGACGAAGCGCAGGCGGAACGTCCGTCGGCGGACGATCCGGCGCAAACAGATGAATGACCGGACTCCCGCTTTTACAGTAGAAAAACGAAACCGCCCCGCTGCAACATCCATGTTTCAGCGGGGCGGCCTTATTTGTTTACGGAAAATTGCGTGCCGTTACGGCAGTTTTCTCCCCTATTACGCCTTTGCCTTGTTCTTATTGAAATTGATGAGGCAGCCCGCGAGAATGATCTTGCGTTCGTCGGGAGTCAGCGCGCCCAGCGTGAGCACGACGTCCTTGACTTTGCCGTTCGAAACGTGCTTTGCCATGACCTTTTCGGCGCCGCTCTCCACCGCCTCGCGGATGCCCTCGATGTAGACATAATCGCCCACGGCAAAGGTCTCCTTTTCGCAGAGGAAGGGCAGCATGCCCCAGTTGATGAGGTTGCTGCGGTAGCGCTTGGTGGCGTATTCCCGCGCGATGTTGGCGACGCCGCCCAGCACACGCTGGCAGGAAGCCGCCTGTTCGCGTGCCGAACCGTCGCCCGGCTTGACCGCTACGACGCAGCTGCCGTAGACGGTGTTTTCGCCGATCTTCAAAGAACCGAGCGCGGCGAGCACCTCGTCGGGCAATTTGCCCGTTTCGCGGCGCTGCGCTTCCTCCTTCTGTATCGCCTGCGCGCGCCCGACATAGGCGGGATCCTTGCGGGAGAGCGCGAAAGAAGCGAGTTTCATGGGGTTGGAACGGTAAGAGGACGTTTCGCCCGAAGGGATGAGTTCGTCCGTCGTGGTGACGGGGTCGGTGAGCACGGACGCCATGCGCATGAGCAGGTTGTCGCCGAGAGCGATCTGCTCGGGCCAGTCGGCGATGTTCGGGCCGTAGACGAGCTTTTCCTGCGCCTTGGGGCAGAGCGCGCCGTGATAGACGCGGTTTTGATAGATATTGGCGTCGAAGGTGTATTTTTTGAGCCGCTTGGTATAGGACACGTCGAGCGCAGAGGTGAGATAGCCCCCGTTCGCCGCCGTCGCCGCGATGCTGCGCGCGTCCATGAGCGCGACCGCCGCCAACTGACCGTTTGCGGGTTTGGAACCCTCGCGGTTTTCAAAGTTGCGGGTGGTGTGGCGGATAGACAGCCCGTTGTTGGCGGGTACGTCGCCCGCGCCGAAGCAGGGGCCGCAGAAAGCCGTCTTGACGATGGCGCCGCTCTCCATGAGCCCGCCGATGTAGCCGTTGTCCACCAGCCCCTTGAACACGGGCTGGGAGGAGGGATAGACGGACAGCGCGAACTCGTCCGAGCCGATATTCTTGCCCTTGAGGATCTCGTACGCCTCGGCGATGTTCTCGTACATGCCGCCCGCACAGCCCGCGATGATGCCCTGGTCGACCTTCACCCTGCCGTCGGGCATGATCTTGTCGGTGAGCGTGAAGGAGTCGTCCCCCTTGAGTTTTCTGCCCTGCTCTTCGACCTTTTCCAGAATTTCGCGGGGATTCGCCAGAAATTCGCGGATGGTATAGGCGTTGGAGGGGTGGAAAGGAAGGGCGATCATGGGCTCCACGCGGGAGAGATCGATGACGACCGCGCCGTCGTAGTACGCGGGGTCGCCCGCCTTCAACTCTTGATAGTCCCCCGCCCTGCCGTGGATCTCGTAATATTCCTTGGTCTTTTCGTCCGTCTCCCAGACGGAAGAGAGGCAGGCGGTTTCGGTGGTCATGACGTCGATTCCGTTGCGGTAGTCCATGGACAGGTTATGAATGCCGGGGCCGACGAATTCCAAAATTTTGTTCTTGACGAATTCCTTTTTGAAGGTCGCCTTGACGAGCGCGAGCGCAACGTCCTGCGGGCCGACGCCCTTGCGGAGTTTGCCTTTTAAGTAGACGGCGATGACCGCGGGGCGCCTGACGTCGTACGTCTGATTTAAGATCTGCTTGACGAGTTCGGGGCCGCCCTCGCCGATCGCCATGGTGCCCAGCGCGCCGTAACGGGTGTGAGAGTCCGAACCCAAAATCATCGCGCCGCACTTGGCGCCGCATTCGCGCATGTATTGGTGAATGACCGCGAGGTGCGCGGGGACATAGTCCGCGCCGTATTTTTTGGCGGCGGAGAGACCGAAGACGTGGTCGTCCTCGTTGATGGTGCCGCCGACCGCGCAGAGGGAGTTATGACAATTGGTCAGCGTATAGGGCAGCGGGAATTTTTCCAAGCCGCTCGCCTTCGCCGTCTGAATGATGCCGACATAGGTGATGTCGTGCGAGGCGATGGCGTCGAATTTGATTTTGAGGTTTTCCTCGTCGCCGTGATTGTGCGCGCTTAAAATGCGGTGGGAGATGGTCGAACGGATGGCCTGCTTTTTCTGTTCTTCGCGCAGAAAAGCCTGCGATTCCTTGACGATCTTTCCGCCCGTATAGTAGACGCCGCTTCTGATAAGTTTGATCATAAAATCTGCCCTTCCTCGGTTAAAAATATTCTCGGTTACTATTTTACCGTAATTTTCAGATTTTTTCAAGTATAAATGGCTGCATTCCGCGAAAAAATATTTACCAAACGTTTTTTTTATGCTATAATGCTGGTATGAAAAAATATCGTCTGCATTTTCCGTTTTTCCTGCACCTGCTCGGCTATGCCGCCTGCGCGCTCTGCGCGGCGGTGTTCGCCGCCACCGTCTGGCGCTGCGTCGTCCGCGGGGCCGAAACCGTTGCCGACGGCGTGCAATACGCCGTGCTCTTCCTCTTCTCCCTGGCCATCCCCGCACTGCTCCTCGCCCTTTTGTTCGGTTCGAAATACACCGTCGACGACGATGCGGTCGTCGCATCCTTCGTCTTTTTCCGCAACCGCTATCCCCTCCGCGACATCGCCGAAGTCATTTTCGACCGCAAGAACTGCCGGCTGGCTCTCCGCATGCGGGCGCGGGAGGGACAGGCGGAACGGGACTGCGTTCTGCTTCTGAACGAGGCGTGGAGCCGTGCGTTCATCGACGACCTGCTCGAACGGAACCGCGGCATTCTCTACGACGAAACGGACGACTTCGAACCGGGCGGAAAGAAAAAGGACGGCGAAGACGAAAACGACGGCAAGTGATGCGCCCCTCTTCCCGATAAACGCACAACGCGGGCCGTTCCCCTGCGGGGACGGACCGCGTTTTTCTGTTTCGGTTTTACGATCGAACGGCATATTCCCGGCGCCCATGTCCGAAAAAACGAGAACAATGAAAGCGATCAGTCTTTCTTCTCTTCCAGCAGTTCCTTGGCGCAGTTGAGCGCGTTGAAGAGTCGCGGGATGCCCATGTACGGCATGGCGTGCACGAGGGCGCAGACGACCTCCTCCTTCGTGCTGCCCGTTTTGAGCGCGCCGAGGACGTGCGAACGCACCTGCACCTCCGCCCCGCCCAGCGCGGCGAGCAGTACGACGGTCAGAAGTTCGCGTTCCTTTTCGTTCAGCCCCTTGCGGGTATTGAAATCGCCGAAGCCGAATGCCGTCAGATAGTACGGCACCGCCTCATCGAAGGGCGCGGGCAGCCAGGCGTAACGCACGGCGATCTCGTCGCCGTAAGTCGGCGACTGCAAGGCGAGCCCCCTTTCATAGCGGTCCTGCTCGGTCACCGTTTCCGCTCTCTCCAAAGGCAGGGCTATACCGTTTTCGGCAAACACCTCGTCCATCGCCGCGATGGCGTTGAGGGTCTTGGGAAATCCGATGAAGGGGGCGCACTGGTAGACTACCTCCCGGATCTCCGCGGGCGAAACGCCGATGTGCAGGCAGGCGGCGGTGTGCGCTTTGAGCTGGGGCAAAGTCTGGTTGACCGTCAGGACGGTCACCGTGACGAGCTCGCGCATGCGGTCGTCGAGCGAACCGGCATAGCACACTTCGCCGAAGATGAAGCGCTGCAAAATGCGCATGAATTCGGGGTCGTTCCCCTCGTTGACGGTGGGAGCGCCGCCGAAAAGTTCCTTGAATTTCTTCTCGCAGTTTTTCACTCTGTCCATGATGAAAGATCTCCTTCCGCCCGCCTTTGCGGACGGTCTTTTACTTTTACAGTATACCGCATTTCCGCGGGTTTGTCCAATGCCTGTTTTTTATGGCAGGCATTCCGCGCGGGCATGGAAAAGGGCCGCCCGGCGGCAGCCCTGCTTGCTTTTTCAGATGACCTCTGCAAATTGTAAGATAAACACGACGCCGACGGCCAAACCGAGGGCGATGCGGTACCAGCCGAACACCTTGAAGTCATGCTTGCGGACGAAGCTCATCAGAAATTTGATGACGGCGAGGGAAACGGCGAACGCCACCGCCATGCCGATGAAGAGCGCGGCGATCTCCTCTCCCGTGAGCAAGTTGCCGTCGATGAAAAATTTGACGAGTTTGAGAAGGCTTGCGCCGAACATGGTGGGAACGGCGAGGAAGAAAGTAAACTCCGCCGCCGTCGTGCGGGACACGCCGATGATCAGCGCGCCGACGATGGTCGCGCCCGAGCGGGACGTTCCGGGGATCATGGCAAGCGCCTGAAAGAGACCGAACAGCACCGCCGTGCCGTAGCCGATCCCGGCAATGGAATCGATGTGCGGCGTGCGCCTCTTGTTCCAATTTTCCACCAGGATGAACGCAACACCGTACAGAATGAGCATGGCGGCAATGACGGGGCCGTTATACAGGTATTCGTTCAGAATATCGTCCAGAAAGAAACCGAGAATTGCCGTCGGGATGCACGCGACGATGACTTTCAGCCACATGACAAGGACGCCGCGCTTGGCATATATCCCCTTTTCGTTGACCGTCGTCATTTCGCCGTTTCCTGCGGGCATGGCCCCCTGCTTTCCGCCTTTCGCGCGCAGAGCGGCAGCCGCCTGCGCGGGCGGTTCGACGGCATGCAGGGCATACGATTCGCTCTCCGGTTTGCGGTTCTTTTTCAAGCCGAAGGGCCAAAGTTTATTCCAGAACATGACCACGACGGCAAGAATGGCGCCGAGCTGAATGACGACGAAAAACATCTCTTTGAACGCATCGCTCAATTGCAGCGGCCAGAACTCGTCGAGCAGATACATGTGCCCCGTGCTGGAAACGGGCAGCCATTCGGTGACCCCTTCGACGATGCCCAGAAGAATGACTTTGATGATTTCTATGATATCCATATATTCTCCTGCGGATATACTATGCAGCCGCGCGGCGGAAACATGCCGCACGGACGTAAAACGCAAAAACAATGCGAGAGACGGACAACGCGCCCGTCTTTCGCATTGTACCGGAAGAATGGTGGCGGTCAGTTGCCCGCGCCGTCTCCCGCTTCGCCGTATCTGTAATTGTAGCCGTACCTGCCGTACCCACGCCCGCGCTCTTCATACCCGTTCAGGATCACTCCAAGTACCTTGCAGCGGGAAAACTGCAGTTTCCCCACAACTCCCTTCAGGTCTCGGTACGTCGACGACATGTACCCGCATACCACCGCCGCTCCGTCCACATACGGCACCAGCGCCAGACTGTCCGCCATCATCCCCAGCGGCGACGTGTCGAAGATGATGTAATCGTATCTCCCGCTCAGTTCCCCGTACACCTCCGCCATCGAGTCGCTCCCCAGCAGTTCGTAGGGATTGGGCGTGCTGCTACCCGCGCAGATCACCGACAGGTTCTCGTGCGCCGACGTGCGCTGCACCACCTCTTCCAAACTCGCTCCGCCGCTCAGAAGTTCGCTCAGTCCCGGCTTGTGCGGCAGAGAAAAATATTTGTACAGCGTTCCGCGCCGCATGTCCGCGTCCACCAGAAGCACTTTCGCTTCCGACAGCGCAAACATCAGCGCCAGGTTCGCGGAGATCACGCTCTTCCCTTCGTTCGGAAACGCCGACGTGATGAAAAACGACACCGCCTTCCCGTCCTGCTTCTTCGGAATAGACAGGCTGATGCTCGCCTTCAGGTTCCTGTACGCCTCCGTCAGGAAAAACGGCGTTCCCTCGTTCAACAGCATTTCTTTCGGCTGCCGCGTGCTTCTCTCTTTCTTCTTGCTCCAGATCATCTTTCGCTTCCTCCCGCGGCGCTCTTCCCGCTTTTCCCCTTTTCCTCTTCTTCGGGCAGTTTCGGGATAATGCCCAGCACCGACACCCCCGTCACGCCCGCTATGTCGTCCGCGCTCTTGATGCGGTTATCCAGCAAATGCACCGCCACGATCACCACCGCGCCAATCACCAAGCACACCGCCGCAAAGATCGCTATGTTCCGCACATACGTCGTTGCCGCCTCGTTCGGGTTCTCCAGTGTCACCGTGATCCTGTTCACCTGGATGAGACGGATATCGTTGTAGTCCGTGCTCCCCGAAAAGTTGAAGGACACCGATTCCGGGATCGCCGTCACCAGCGCGTCCGCCACCGATCTCACCTCTCCTTCCGTACCCCCGGAGATGCACGCGCGGAACGACGACGTGTTCGTGTCGAAAATGTAATAGATCGCCACCGTCTCCTCTGCCGTCGCTATGCCGCCCTCCGGGATCTCGTCGCTCCTCGATCGCGTCTCCATCAGCACCGAGTCGTACGTACCCGCTCCAACAAGCTCCGACGTGAACGAAGCCCCCAATTTCTCCTTCACTCCGTCACGGAACAGGTCCGTGTCCAGGTAATAGATCGTCGTCCGCAGCAACGCCGGCGTCACCGTCGTTTCGCTGATCACCATGTCCTCTTCCGGCGTATCTTCCCCCGCGTCCGTTCCGCTGTCCGAAAGCATCATGTTCACTTCCGCATAATAGATCGGACGGTAAGTGTATGTCGCCATCGTGAACACCATGCCCACGAGCGCGCCCGCCACCAGGCATGCCAAAAGCACCCACCACTTATGCAAAAGCGATTTGAATATTTCCCCAAGGTCGATCTCGTCGCGGCTCTCCGCATACCCTTGCTGCATCTCTTCTTCCATCTCTTGCTTCTTTCTCCTGCTTTTTTATGCCGCGGCTCTTCCGCTCTTCGCTTCCGCGCTCGCCGCAACTTTCTTTCATTATACCCTTTATCCCTCTCCCTGTCAATGCTTTTTT
>JAGHJP010000021.1 GCA_017886575.1 Clostridia bacterium | reverse complement strand
GTTTTCATATATATTTACCGCGAACGGAAAATGAAATTGCCGTTAAACCAAACGGCGAGCGCACGCGGCCCGAAAAACGGCGCGGAAAATAAAAAAGGAAGCCCCGGCATAAAAGGGAACTTCCTCTTTCGTTTCATTCTTTTCCGATGCTCATTCGGCTTCGGCAACGGGATAAACGGACACGCACTTGTCGTATTTGCCCGCTCTTTCAAACTTCACGACGCCGTCCACGAGGGCGAACAGCGTGTCGTCCCTGCCGATCCCCACGTTTTTGCCGGGGTGGATCTTGGTACCTCTCTGGCGGACGAGAATGCCGCCCGCGAGCACGGCCTGGCCGTCGGCGCGCTTGACGCCGAGGCGCTTCGCCTCGCTGTCTCTGCCGTTGTGAGAGGACCCGGTACCTTTTTTATGAGCGAATAAACTGATGAATATCATTTTTATTTCTCCTTTAATTTACCTGAAAATACTCTTGTTCCGACAGCCGCTCAGAGCGAAATGCTTTCGATCTTCACTGCGGTGAAAGGCTGTCTGTGCCCTTGCTTCTTACGCTCGTTCTTCTTCGCTTTGTACTTGAAGACGACGATCTTTTTGAACTTTTCCTGCGCAACGACGGTCGCCTTGACTTTGGCGGCGGACGCTTCCTGTCCGACCTTGACGCCGCTGTCGTCGGCCACCATCAGCACGTTCAGCTCGACCTCTGCGCCCACTTCGGCGTCGAGTTTTTCGAGGCGGACGGTATCGCCCTCGCTGACCTTGTACTGCTTGTTGCCGTTCTCGATGATTGCGTACATAAGAATTCGTTTACCTCCTCTTCCCAGTCTCGAAGAACCCGAGGCGGCGGAAAAAATTTCCGCGCTTTGGTGCCCGTTTCTGTCGGCTCGGAGTATAATTTACCATATTATACGGCGATTGTCAAGCCGTTTTCGGGCAAAAACGGCGTTTTTTTGAAAAAAATCGGCAAACCGCCCTCCCTTTTCGGGCAGAGGAAGACCGACGCAAAAGCCCCCTCTCCCCGCATAGCCGCGCAAATCTTGCACATACTCCCGTAAAAGGAGTAGAAAAACATGGAGAACAAAAAATCGAACAGCGAAACGCTTTCGGAGATCTACCGCAACGCGCAGCTCGCTTTGCAGTCCATTTCGAACATTCTGCCCGAGATCGAGGACGGAGCCATCAAGGAAGAGATCCGCCGCCAGCACGAAGAATACGAAAAGATCTGTTCCTCCGCCGCCCTGCTCGCCCGCGCAAACGGACAGGAGCTGAAAGAGCCGGGCGCCATCAAGAAGGCGATGATGTGGAGCAGCATCAAGATGAGCACCATGTCCGACAATTCCACACAGCACATTGCGGACATGATGATCCAGGGCACGGTCATGGGCATCACCTCTTTGAAAAAGACGCAGTCGGACAGCAACGGGCTGCTCGACGGAGAGGTAAACGCCCTGCTGGAAGAACTGATCTCCCTGGAAGAAAGTTTCGAACAGCGCCTGAAAGCCTTTCTGTAACGCCCTCTTTGAATGGGGGCATGCCCGCATAAAAGGGCGAAAACATGAAAGCGCGCAAAGAGGTCTTTCTCTCTGCGCGCTTTTCTTTGCCGACGTTTCCCCGGCGGTTTAGTTGTATTTGAGTTCCCGCGCGCCCGCGGGCAGCTCGAACGCTTCGCCCGCGCCATAGGACGAGATATTGAACTTTTCCTCGTGATAGGTGCGGTGGGGCACCAGGTACACCTTCTTGCCGGGATGCGTTTTCAGCGTCCGCAGATCCTTCTCCACCATGCGGCGGGAGAGCAGGAAATCCATGACGTCGGCGTTGAGTTCGATGACGACCGTTTCCGCCCCCTGCGCGATGCGGCCGAGCACGGCGGCGCGGATGAGGCAGACGATGAACTCGTTGGAGAGGATGTAACCGTTCATGCGGCAGTGCGGGCAGGGCTGCAACAGCTGAGAGGCGACGCCGTTGGTCGTGCGTTTGCGCGTGAAAGTTACCAGGCACAGCTCGTTCATGGGCAGCACCTTGCAGCGCACGCGGTCGCGGGAGAGGCACTGTTCAAGTTCCTGCGCGACCGCCCTGCGGTGGCGTTCGTCCTGCATGTCGATGAAGTCCACGACCACGATGCCGCCCACGTCCCTGAGCCGCACCTGCCGCGCGATCTCCCGCGCCGCGGCGATGTTGGTCGCATACACGGTGTCCTCGAGATTCTCATCGCCCAGGAAATGCCCGGTATTGACGTCCACGACGGTCATTGCCTCGGTGCGTTCGATGACGATGTCGCCGCCGTTGGGCAGGGGCACCGTGCTGCCCGACAATTCGCGGATCTGGCGGGCGATGCCGTACTGCGAGAACATGTCGTATTCTCCCGCGTACAGCTCGATTTGCAGCCGGACAAAGTCGGGGCGAAGGCGGACGAGGGCGAGGAGTTCGTCGTACAGTTCCCGGTCCCCCACCACGATGCGCCCGATGTCGTCGTTGAAATTGTCGCGCAGGACGCGGACGGGCAGGTCATATTCGCGGTGCAGCACTCCGCCGACGGGCGCCGTCTTGTTCTTTTCCAGCACCGAGAGGTACAGGTTCCGCAAATATTCGGCTTCGGCGCGCAGGCGGCTCGCCGTGGCGTAGGGCGCGACCGTGCGCAGGATCAGCCCGTCCCCCTTGGCGCGCATACCGTCCGCCGTGAAGAGCAGGTTGTCCCTGAGTTCCGCCTCGCCGATCTTATGCGATATGCCCAAAAAATCGGTGCCGGGGAGGTAGATGAGATTTTTACCCACAAAGGAGAGCTTGGTGGTGACCTTGGCGCCCTTGCTGCCGCGCGGGTTTTTGAGCACCTGCACGACGAGTTCGTCGCCGGGCCTGACTTTCAGCGGCGCCGCCTTCCCCCTGCTTTTCCCGCCCTTCGCGGGCACGATCCCCTCCGAGCGGACAAAAGCGTCGCCGTCCGAAAGGCATAAAAAACAATTGCGTTCCAGCCCGCAATCGACGAACGCCGCGTTCATGCTCTCGATAACGTTGACCACCCTGCCCTTGTAGATGTTGCCGACGATTTCCCTGTGCGCTTCGTTTTCGATGCCCAGCTCGATGAGCCTCCCGTCCTCCGTGAGGGCGGAAAGCTGCAGGCCGCTGTGGCGGTCGAAGTAAAGTTCCTGTTTCATTTTGCTGTCTATGTAAACCTTATAAAAAATAGAATACGGTACGGAAAGACGGGTCGCTTTTCCCTTCGTTCCCCCTTGCAGGCAGCCGAACCCCGTCCGATCTTGTATTATTTCACCATTATATCACATTCGCGCGCGTTTTTCAACCCCTGCCGCGGTTTTTTTTGCCCCGTTTCGCAAAAAATCCCCCAGCGTCTCTTCCAGGCTCCCCGTTTCCAGCCAGTCGCACAACTCCTCCTGCCGCACGGAGGCGATGAGCTCCTCCTCTTTCGAGAACACGTCCAGCACGAGATATTTGTCGCGGCTCAAAAGGGGAATGGCCTTGCGCACGGTAAAATTCTCGTCCACCGCCACCCGCTTTTCCTCCAGTCCGCGCGCGAGATCGGCAGCAAGCCCGAAACGGATGCGTTCGTAGCGGTGTTTGTCCCCTTCCAAGCACCCCATGCCCAGGAATACGGCAAAAAACAGAAGGCTTAAATTGACCGTGAAGAAGCAGGAGGCGACGAACCCCGCCGCCGCCAGGGCGCAGACCGTGAACGAAAGGACTTTACACACCGCCCGTGCCCGCTTTCTGTCCCAAAAATGCGCGAGCGTGCAGAAGAGCATCCTGCCCCCGTCGAGCGGCAGGGCGGGCAGGAGATTGACGAGGGCGAGAGAGGCGCAGGAAGAGGCGGCGGTGTCGGTGAAGGGATACGTTTCGGGGAAGAGCCACCAGAGCGCGACGAAGGCGAGGGCGGTGGCGCCGCTGGCGAGCGGCCCCGCCGCCGCGACGGCAAGTTCGTCCTGCAAAGAGATGCTGCCGATGTCCCCGCGCACGACGGCGCCGTAGGGCATGAGCACGATCTTGTCGAGCGCGTACCCCCGCCGCGCGGCGGCAAAGGCATGGGCGCATTCGTGTTCGAGCGCGCTGAGCGTGAGCAGGCAGAATACGAAGAGCTGCCCCGTGAAGCAAAAATAAATGCCGAACATCCAGAAGAGCGGATGTACGGCAATTCTGATTTTTCCGCGTTCGGACTTCATTCGTTCCAACTCAGGCAATTCTCCGCGTCGACCGAATAGCAGTTCAGCATCTCCCCGTCCTGGTAAAAGGTGACCTGCACGGCGTTCGCTCCGTCCGTATAGGCGAAGGGCACTTTGGAGAGGACGGCATCGCCCGCGGCGTAGTATACCGTGGAAAGCCCGGTATACACGCTCTCGAAGGTGTCCGAATGGGCGACGACGGCGGTATAGGTGTCGCCGTTCTGGGTGACGGATTCCACCGTGCCGTCGCAGGCGGGATAGACGCTGCATTCGCCGGTGAAGGACAGCACGCCCGCCGAGGACACGGTGAGTTCGACGTCGGCAAACTCGCTGACCACGCCCGAAAGGGTGAAGTCCGCATAGGTGCGCGACGCGGCGGCGTCCGTGTCGGGGCTGAGCACCCCGCGGATGAAGGTGTTGATGGCGCTCTCCGGCATGAACACGTTGGTGAGAAAGATGGTAAGACACAGAGCACACGCCAAGGCAAACTCGACGATGAGCACGGGGTGGGTGCGGCGGCGGGGCTCCTCATAGGGGGAAAGGGCGGTTTCCGTGACCGACCCCTCGGGGGGCGGCGCGTCCCCCGCCGCCTGCGTTTCGGGCACGATGTCCGGCTCTTCCGCCGCCTCGTTGCCGGCATACGTCTTATCCCGCGCGTGCGCGCGGCTCTCCATGCGTTCGTTGACCTTGCCGACCGCCTGCGCCTTGAGATCGCGGAAGCGGCGGCGCTTCTTTTTGACCACGTTGACAGTGGCGACGGGAATTTCCAGCATTTCGGCGTAATCTATCTCTTCGCTCATAAAAAATTCCTCCCGAAAGGTTTTTTCTATGTCTACTATATGAGAAAATTTTGCCGTTTAGACTTAAAAAACAAATCGAATTTTGCCGTTTGCCGTCGGGCACGCCCGCCGCCCCTCTGCGCCCGCTTTCCTATATAATATAACGGCGGCGGTTCAACGGCCGAAACGGCGCAGTTTGACGTGCGTGTAGAGCAGAGGATAGAGCACGCCGCCCGTTTGCAGGCAGACGAGGACCACCGATCCGACGACGAAGACCGCCGCGCCGCACGCGGCAAAGACGAGGGAAAGACAATCGGTGCAAAGGAAGGAACACACGGCAAGACGCAAAAGCGCCGCCGCGCAGCGGGCCTGCGCATACAGCCAGAGCGTGCCGTTTTTCATGGACGTCTTTGTGCGGAAACCCAGCCATGGGGTGGGTTTTTCGGGCGGACGGCAAAAAAGAAACGCTCCGAAGAAGGCATAACATGCGGGCAGCAGATAAACCCCGCCCAAGAGGACAAACAGCAGCCTTTCCGCCTGTGCTGAGAGCAAAAAACCGACGCCCGTCACCGCAAACAGGCTGACAAGGACGACGGCAAGAAGCACTAACCCTGTCTGCGCCGCGCGCTTCGCCCGTGCCGAAGAAAGGAGTTCATCCAACCCCACGCCGAAAAGTTCGCTCATGCGCAGGAGCGTATCGACGGAAGGACAACCCCGGCCCTGTTCATAATTGGAGATCGCCTGGCGGGTGAGAAAGAGCCTTTGCGCCAACTCCTCCTGCGTGAGCCCCGCCTCCCGCCGCATGATCTTTAATTTTTCGGAAAATTCCATCTCTCCCTCCCCCGCCGTTTCGGAAAAACGGCAATGTCCCATGACGCCATGATAACACGGCGGCGGGAAAAAGTAAAGGGGAAGAGCAAAATTTCCGCAAAAAACGGGCGACACGATCGCTTGCGCCGCCCTTTTACATATTATTTCCCTAAAAAGCCGTCCCGAAGGGGGGCGCGTTACAGTTCGCCGCGCAGTTCTCCCACGAGTTGTTGGAGCGTCCTGACGACATACTCCGCCTCTTCGCGGGTGCTGAACTTGCCGAACGTGAAGCGCACGGCGCTCTTTGTGCGCGCGGCGGGCAGGCCCATGGCGGTCAGGACGTGGCTCGGTTCCAGCGCACCCGAAGCGCACGCGCTGCCCGCCGAAGCAGCGATGCCCGCCATGTCCAGGCGGTGCAAAAGCGCGCTGCCGTCCACCCCCGCAAAGGACACGTTTGCGTTGGACGGGATGCGGCGGCGCATGTCGCCGTTGAGGGACACGCCGTCCAGGCCGTTGAAGAGCATATCCAGAAAACGGTCGCGCACGTCGCGTATGCGCGCGTTGTTCTCCTCCCGCTCTTCCGCCGAGAGGGACAGCGCCGCCGCAAGACCTGCCGCCCCCGCGGGGTCGGAGGTGCCGCCGCGCAGCCCCCGTTCCTGCTCGCCGCCGTGGATGAGCGGGCCAAAGGGCGTGCCCCGCCGCACATACAGCGCGCCCACGCCCTTAGGGCCGTAAAACTTATGCGCAGAGATGGATACCATGTCCGCGTTTGACGTGATCTTGCGCAAATCCATATATCCCGCCGCCTGCACCGCGTCGGTGAAGAAGAGCGCGCCCGCGGCGTGCGCCGCGGCGGCAAGTTCTTCCACGGGCTGCACGGTGCCCACTTCGTTGTTGACCGCCATGACGCAGACGAGCGCGGTGTTTTCGTTTATCTGCGCGGCGACGGCGGGCACGTCCATGATGCCGTCCGCGCCGGGGGCGACGAATTGCACCGAAAAGCCCTCTTTTTCCAGCGATTTCGCACTGCCCAGCGCGGCGTGGTGCTCGATGGCGGAGAGCACGACCCCCGTCCGGTCCGTCCTTTCCCGCACGGCGCGCGCCGCGCTCTTGACCGCCCAGTTGTCCGCCTCGCTGCCGCTCGAAGTAAAGTAGAGTTCCGCGGGGCGCACGCCCATCAGTTCCGCCGCCTTGTCGCGGGCGGTGTCCAGCTCTTTGAGCGCCTCGCGACCAAAAAAGTGCGCGGAAGAAGGGTTGCCGAACACGGTGGTCAGACAGGGCGCCATGGCTTTAAGCACCCGCTTGTCGAGCGGCGTGGTCGCCGCATAGTCGAGATATATCTTCATCATTTTTTTTGCACCAGCTCCTTGATGATTTCGCCCGCCATGATGAGCCCCATGACCGAGGGCACGAAGGGCACCGAGCCGACGGCATCCCCCGAAAAGGCGGGGACTTCCCGCGAAAAGACGGCCTTTACCCTCCTTTCCACACCCCGTTCGCGGAGCCTGCGGCGCACCGAACGTGCCAGGGGACAGACCTGCGTTTTTGAGATGTCCGCCACTTCGAATTTTTCGGGAAACAACTTATTGCCCGCACCCATGGCCGAGATGGCGGGGATATGCGCCTCCACGGCGCGGGCGATGATGTCCGTCTTTGCGGCGACGTCGTCCACGGCGTCCGCCACATAGTCGAAAGCGGAAAAATCGAACCCCGCCGCCGTTTCCGCGTCATAAAAACAGACACGCGCCGTGACGCGGCAGTCGGGATTTATGTCGGCGATGCGCGCGCGCATGACTTCCGCCTTGGGCAGACCGACCGTCGAATGCAGGGCGACGATCTGACGATTGATGTTGCTCTCGTCCACGACGTCCTTATCCACAAGGAACAGTTCCCCCACGCCCGCGCGCGCCAGGGCTTCGGCACAGTACCCGCCCACGCCGCCGACCCCGAAGATGGCGACACGGCTCCTTTGCAGTTTTTCCACGCCGTCCGCGCCCAAAAGAAGCGCGGTGCGCTCGAATTGTTTTTTCATGTTTTTCATTGTAACACTTTCCCTTTCGTTTGTCAAAACAATATTTTTGTGTTATACTGCTTTTATGCCGCAAGGAGAAAAAATATGACCGAAGAACAATACCGCATATGGAGCGAGCCCTTCCGCAAACATACATTTTTACGCAGAGCACTGCTCGTCTATAACCACGCCGCCACGCTGGGCATTGCCGCGGCGTACATCGCCGCACTCATTCTGCTTGCCGCAAACGGGGACGGGCGCCTCTGGCGCGCCCTGCTCGCGCCCGCCCTTTCCCTGCTTGCCGTCACCCTGCTGCGCGCCGCCGTCGACCGCCCGCGGCCGTATGAGAAACTGAACATCGAACCCCTTTTGGACAAGCGCAAGAAGGGCAAGTCCTTCCCTTCCCGCCATACGTTCAGCGCGTTCGCCGTTGCCACCGTGCTCTTCTGGCTGCAACCGCCTGCGGGCGGGATAACGGCCGCATTCTCCCTGCTGCTCGCCGCCGCGCGGGTCATTGCGGGCGTGCATTACCCCTCGGACGTCGCCGCCGGGGCCGTCCTCGGCGTTGCGCTGGTCGCCTTGGGACTGTATATCCCCCTGCCCGCCGCCTGAAAAATTTTTTTGTAAAAAAGGAAGTCCCCGCCCGCGGCATGCGCCGCGGGCGGGGCTTTTTTCATGACTATGACAGGAACGGGTCAGGCGCGTTCCTCTTCGGCCGCTCCTTCCCGCAGGCAATCGTCCAAAAACTCAATGCGGCGGCGCAGGAGCAAGAGGTCGCGCCCCGCCTGCGTGGAGGACGTCTGCTCGTTTTCCCGCTGCAGCCGCGCGATGTTCACCGCCTTCCGCGCCGTGAAGAGCACGGGCAGGAGCAAAACGAGCGCAATGCCGCCGAACACCGCCGTCAGAATGACGAACAGGCTGCCCTCGACGGCGTTGATGAAGCAGGCGCAGATGACGGCGGCAAGGGCGCACGCCGCGAAGGGCAGCCCCAATTTCAACAGCAGCCCGTTCTGCCTGTTTGCCCGCGCGGCAAGTTCCTCGCCGCGCGCCGCCTGCTCCGCCTCGTGCTCCTCTTCGAGCCCCTTTGCCTCCTCTTCCGCCGCCGCCTTTGCCGCCGCGATGCGCTCGCCGAACATCGAACGGATGCGCGAAGCGAACGCCTCGCCCGCGCTCTCGTAACACATGCCGTACACTTCGGAGAGCATGTCGGGGTCGTCGAGCGCGGTGAAGTCCTCGCTGTACGCCCGCATGTAGCCGACGTTCATTTCCGAATCGTCCGGGTTGAACTCGTTTGCCTGGGTGAAAAATTCGCGCGCCTTTTCAAAGTCGCCCGCGCCGAGCGCGGCGCTGCCCGAAGCGAAGAGTTTTTCGAACCGCTCCTTGTCCTGCCGCGCCTTTTCCTCCCGCCGGCGCACGGTCTCCGCCGCCTCTTCGGGAGAGAGCATGACCAGCGATTCGTCGTCCTCTTCCGCATCGGAAAAATCGACGGGCACGGCGTCCGCGTCGATATAGCCGTCCAGGGTATACCCCTCGTCCAGCCGCGCGTACAATTCCTCTTCCGGCACCCCTTCGAGGTCCTCCGCAAGGTCGTCGGCAGACTCCGCCGAGCCATCCATGCCCACGACTTCCACGGTTTCCACGGTTTCCGTACCTTCCGCGTCCTCGGCGGGCGGCGCGCCCGCGGGGCGCTTGCGTTTCAGCCCGAAGAGTTCCGCCTCTTCATCGTCCAAGATCTTTTCGTCCATCCTTTTCAACCTCTTTGATTTCGCGATTTTTGTCTTTATCTTTTTCCGTGCCGCCGGACGGCGGCGCGGACGCATTCAGTTCTCTTCCGGCGCTTGCGCCCCTTCCCCGGCGGGAAGCGTGCAGACGGTCAGGGCGCGGCACGCCCCGCGGTAACGCCCCCGCGCGCGCTCAGCCTCCTCTCCCGTCCCGAAGAGGGCAAACACCGCGCTGCCCGAGCCGGTCATGCCGTAGCCCAGAGGGGAGAGCGCCGCAGCCTCTTCCGCCGCCCGCTTTACCGCGGGATTCAGGCGGCAGGCGGGAGCGAACAGGGCGTTGTGAAAATGCCTGCCCATGGCGGCGAGATCCCCTTTTTGAAAGGCGCGCAGGCAGTTTTCCGTTTCCCGCCGGACGCCGCCCGCGGCGTGTTCCCGATCGTACTCCCCGTAGCACGCCGCCGTGAGGACGGGCGAAGGCGGGCAGAGGAGCAAAAACCAGAGGACCGCGTTCCCCGCGACGGGTTCGACGATCTCTCCCCGCCCCGTCATGCGGGCGTACCCGCCGCCGAGCATATAGCCCGTGTCGCTGCCCAGCCCGTCGGCAAGCTCTTTCATGACCGCTCCGTCCTTTATGCCGTACAACGCGGACATGCCCCTGAGCACCCCCGCGGCGTCGGCGGACGAACCGCCCAGCCCCGCGCCCACGGGAATGTGCTTTTCGATCTCTATCTCCGCCCCGCGCGTGCCGTATTTTTGCCGAAACCGCTCCGCCGCGCGAAGAGCGGCGTTCCCCGCGGGGGGAATGCCCTCGCTGCCCTCGCCGTGCATGGCAAGGACGATCTTCTCGTCCGCACGGGGGCGGAGCGCGATATCGTCGGCAAGGCTGACGCTCGCCACGAAGGAATCGAGCAGGTGGTAGCCGTCCTTTATGCCCGTGACGTCGAGCGTGAGATTGAGTTTTGCATGCGACCGCACGCGCACCGGAGCTTCCATGCGTTCATTATATCATAACCTTTTGATTTTATCAAGAAAATTTCGTGAAAGAACAGAAGAAACCGCCCACCCGCCCGTAAAAAGCGGACGCAAGGGCGCAGTTCCTTGACAGATATCCGCGGACATGGTATACTGTACGCGATAAAAATGAAATTTTATTGCATTTTGTGAATTTTATAAACAAAGGAAAAACGCCATGAACACGCTGCTGACGCTCGCTTTTCTGTTTTTCTGCGGCTCCCTGCTGGGCTGGGTGCTGGAACTCTTTTTCCGGCGGCTTTTCGGGGACAAAAAATGGGTCAATCCCGGTTTTCTGCGGGGACCGTGGCTGCCCATTTACGGGCTGGGGCTGGACGCCCTCTACCTCCTGTGCCGCATCGACCTCTCTTTCCTGCCCGGTTATCCGCTGCAGGCGGCCTTTCGCGTGCTGCTCATGGGCGCGGGCATGACCCTCATCGAATACATCGGCGGACTGATCTTCGTCAAGGGCATGAAGATCAAACTCTGGGACTATTCCAATCAATGGGGGAACATCCAGGGCATCATCTGCCCGCTCTTTTCCCTGCTGTGGACGGCGATCGGCGCGCTGTACTACTTCCTTCTGGACGGGATATTCGTCCGCTCCGTGGCTTGGCTGTTCGACAACCTTGCCTTCTCCTTCGTCGTGGGGGTATTCTTCGGGCTGTTCTTCGCCGACCTCTTTGCCACGCTGAACGTGGCGGCGCGCATCCGCGCTTTCGCCGAAAAGAACAAGATCGTCGTGCGGTACGAAAAACTGAAGGGCGACATTCAGGACGCCCTGCGGGAAGCCAGGAAAAAGGCGCACTTCTTCCGCCCCTTCGCCGTGCCAGCACCCCTCGAAACTTTCCTGAAACGGTATCAGTCCCGGGAGGGCGGCGCGGAAAGCATAAAGAAAAGGAAAGATGCAAAAGGAGTGCCCCATGCCAAAGAAAACGAGGCAAAAGACGAAGAGCATCCGGACAAAACGGACGATGCCTGACACGCAGAAAAAGAGACCGCGCCGTTTCCGTCCGCCGATGCCGGATTTCCCCAAAGCGTTATTTCCCGCCTGCCGCCTTTGCCCCTCTATGAACCGGATAGACGTTTCCACAAATCGTAGAGCCGACGGCTCCCCTTTCCCGTTGACGGCGGCGCACGGACGGGCTATACTATCCCCGTAGATCCGAAAAGAGAGGTGACTTCGATGAAAGACATTATTGCAAAAAGGCGCAGGGAACTCGGGCTGACACAGCAACAGCTCGCCGATCGGCTGAACGTATCGGACAAAGTCGTTTCCAAGTGGGAGACGGGCAGATCGCTGCCGGACACGTCGCTGCTCGTACCCTTGGCAAACGCCCTGCAAATTTCGCTGAACGAACTTTTGGATGCCGACGGCGGACGGCAGGACATCGACAAGGCGGCGGAACACGAAGCAAACGCGGCGTATAAAAACGCCTGCATCGTCACCATGGCGATGCAGGCCGCCGCCGCGCTCTTTATCATCGCCGGCAGGATCCTGTCGTACCGGGCCGGATATTACGGCGGCGATTTCTTCGGGCCGTTCGCGTACGTCCTCACAGCGCTCGGCGCCCTTTCGGAGATCGCGGCGATTTCCTTCTTTCTCGTCCGCTGGAACACCCTGCGCGCCAAATACCCCGCGCGCAGCCGCAGCGACAGGAAGTATATAAACATCCTGCTGCTTTGCACATATCCGATCGTCCTGGCGGTCATCGCCGTATTCGTGGCGCTGCACGGGCTGAACCCGGCCGAACAATGGATACTCTTTCTCCTGTGCGCGGCCGTCGCGCTCCTTCCCTTCGCCGCCTGCTATCTCCTGAACAACAGGCGGAAACGTTGAACGGCGGCTTTGCCGCCCGCGGCGCACGAAAAAAGAGAGCGAACGCTCTCTTTTTTTCATTTACTTATGCTGCGAGAACAGCCAGCTTCCCAAGGGCGGAAGCCCGGCTTCGCCTTCGAAGGAGATCGCGTCGTTCCAGACGGCATGCCCCGCCCCCGCGAACGTCTTGAACAAAATCTGTGTGCCGCCCGCCGCCAGAATGTCCTCATACATTGCCTGCGTCCCCGTATAGGGCACCGTGCCGTCACGGTCGCCGTGGAACGCATAGACGGGAATATCCTTCAATACGTCGATGCGGTCGGACGGCCCGCCGCCGCAAATGGGCACGCCCGCCGCGAAGAGATCGGGATAGCGGGCGAGGATGTCCCACGTTCCGAAGCCGCCCATGGAGAGTCCGACGACATAGACCCTGTCCGCGTCGATATAGTCATACGCCGCATACTGCGCGACGAGTTGCGCCGCGGCATGCAGGGGCTTGCTTTCGGGCACTTCCGCCTGTCTGTAATTTCCCGCCGTCCAGGGAGTCTCGACCCATTTGTTGGGGTCGCTTTCGCTCGAACCGGTGTTTCCCGCCGACGGACACTGCGGCGCGAGCACGACGGCGTCCGCCCACTCCCCCTGCCCGACGACATTCAGAACGGCGTTTTTCAACTGCGACTGGTTGTCGCTGCCCCGCTCACCCGCGCCGTGCAGGAAGAGGACGAGGGGCGCCTTATCCGCCGTCTTGTCCAGATCCTCCGGCTCAAACAGGCAATAGTTCAGGGTATAACCGTCCTGCGTGAACGTCTGTTTGTCGAACCCCGTCTCCGAACGGACGGTGACCGCCTGCAAGGTGGTCTCTTCCCTCGTATCGGCGGTAAAGATCGCGCCGCAATCGCAGCGGTAATACGCCGCGTTGCCGTGCGTCGCATACCCGGCTTCCTTCGCTTCGACGTAGACCAGGGTATGTTCGTGCGGCGGCTCCTGCGGCGCACACGCCGCGAAACAGGCGGCAACGAACAACGCCACGGCCGAAAACGTCAGGAATATCGAACGAATCGTTCTTGTTTTCCTTACTTTCATTGGTTCCCCCTTTTGCGGAAAGCCCCGCGGCGGGCCGCGCCGCAGCCGTACCGTCCCGCGTTTTTTCTTATTGTATATAAAAAAGCCGAGGATGTCAACGTCCTCGGCATAAAGTGTCTGTTTTTCTGCACGCAATGCACGTTCGGCGCATTACGTTTTCCGGCGGTAGACGATGATGCGTTCGCCCCGCCCCACGGGAAAGGTCATGCCGGGATTGCCGGCGGCGACGTCCTCGGGCTTTTGGTGCAGGCTCTTGGCGATCTCCCAGAGCCCGTCGCCCGCGCGGGGCAAAAAGACGCTGAACGCACTGTCCGAAGGCTGCAGAGGCGCGCCCTCTTCCAAAGCGGAGACGAAGCGCACGACGCTTTCCGCCCGGCACTCCACGGCGAATTTCAAAGTCGCCTCCACTTCCGCCTCGCCCTCCCGCTTCTGCCGGACGGACATGCCGCAGACGAGGACGGAGACCTGCTTTTCCCCTTTCGGCGCGTCCTTCAGGGGCAGGGCAAAGGGCAACTGCACGGCGACGGCGCGGTGCGACCCGTCGCTCTCACAGAGGAGCAGGGTCGCCGAAACCACGCCCTGCACCTCCTCTTCGCCGCTTTCGCTTACGCGGCAGTCCGCCTCGGCGCGCTGCAGGACGAGCGCCTGCAAGGTCGCGCTGTAATCGATGGCGGCGGAGAGAGACCCCGTGCCGCTCACCTTTTCCGTAAAGCGCAGCGTTTCCGCCGTATAGGGGAAGGTCCGCTCCTCCTGCGAGAGCACGATCTCGCTCTCGGGGCTGAATGCGTCGGTTACGGCGGGGACGTCTTCTTCCGCCCACACCGTGCCCTGCACGAAGAGGGAAACGGCGATGTTGAGTTTGCTCCTGCCCCTGTCCTCGTCCGAGCCCGCCGTGATGGTCGCCGATTGCACGAACGCCGCCGCGCTGCAGGGCATGCCCGCGCCCGCGAGGTCGCAGGGCAACTCGGCACGGAAGGGCAAGAGCCGTTCGTAATTGTCCGGCCCTTCCTCTTTCAGCACGCAAATGTTGACCGCCGCTTCGCCGCTGACGGTCAGGACGCCCGCCGAACAGACCGCCTGCCGCACATAGACGCTTTCCCCGTGCAGCAGCACGTCGCCGACGAAGTCCGTTTCAAATTCGTCCTCGATCTCCAGGCGGCCGCTGCAATACTCCTCGCGCATCGCCTTCTGCACGGATCTGCGGCAGACGAGGGCGGTCCCGCCCGTGAGATAGTCGAAGGAGAGGGCGCCCACGGCAGTGATGTCCGCCTCGACCACGCAGGAAACGTAGAAGGACGCGCCCTCCCTCCGCACCGTGGCGGAGAGCACGTTGAGCACGGCGCGCACCCCGCAGGCGGGCGTGACGCGCTCGTCGGCGGCGCGGTGGGTGAACTCGGCGCCCCGCTCCATGCGGCAGACGTTCTTTTCGGTGTCCTCATAGACGACGCCGAGGAGGACCTTGCCGTTGTAGCGCACCTCGCCGTCGGACGCCTCCGCGCCCGTGAGGACGGCGGTGGCGCGGGTGGCGAGCACGCTGCCGATCTCCCCCACGCCCGTCAGGCGGCACTCGACGATGGACTGCGCCCGGACGCGGGCGACGGCGCCCGCATAGCCGTAAGTGGAAAATTCAGGTTTGACAGACATACAATTTCTCCTGGTTTTTCGGAATATCACTCCTATTGTATGCCCGCCGCCCCTACTTTATGACAGAATTTTCCGTTTCCTCGGAGATCTTTACTTCGCCGCAGAGGATCTCCGAATAGGAGTAAGTGGTCTTGCCGAGGAACGTTTTGTCGTCGGGGGAGACGGTGAATATCTCGGGATAGACCCCCGAGAGCACGCCCGAATAGCGGACGATCTTGTTCCTGCCGGGGTTGAACCAGACGTTGACCCGCTTGTCGCGGCAGGAACGGATGCGCTGTTTGATTTCCGATATGTTGCGAACTGCTTTGATCATACCCCTATTTTCTCCCATTTTTACGTTTTTTATACAGAAAGAGCCGCCCGCCCCGCATGCGGGGCGGGCGGCATGGCGTTGCCGCGTCTTGCTTTCTATAAAAAATCAGAAATCGTCGTCCTTGTCGCCGTCGTCGAAGTCGTCTTCGTCCTCGTCGTCATCGTCGTCGCCCGAATATTTGTAAATATCGTCGCCCGTGACGTATTCGAAGTCTTCCTCTTCGTCGTCGCCCTGGTATTCCTCGTCCTCTTCTTCCTCTTCGTCCTCGTCTTCGAACTCCGCGCCGAACTCCGCGCCGAGCCCCAGCTCGTCGGGTTCCTCGGTGTCGTCGTCGAGGTAATTGCGCCATTCTTCGTCCGAATCGAGGTCGGCGCCGATGTCCTCCTCCTGCTCGTATTCCAACTTTTTCTTGCATTCGTCGCACATCGTTTCGCCCGCGCGCATCATGTTTTCGCCGCACTTCGGGCAGAGCTCCATCATTTCCTCCTCGTCCTCGGCAAACGGGTCGTCGTCCTCCCCCTTCATCTCTTTGAGGCAGACGTCGCAGAACTGCTGCTTGTCGGCGTCGATATAGTTCAATTCGCAACGGGGACACTTTGCATATCTGACCATGTAAACTTACTCCCTTTTTTTCTGTTTTTTTCGCGGTCGCTTAACCGTTTCCGTTAAACGCAATACATTATATTATGAAGATTTGCTTTTGTAAACTGTTTTACCGCCGATTTTTACATTTATTTGAAAATTTTTGAAAAATATACGCGCCACCCCGTCTTTTTCATCCTTTGCACTGCCCGCAAGCGGGCTTCCCCCGCACCGACGGAAACCGAATACCCTTTTTATAAAAACGCAAGGCGCACAAAAAAAAAGCAATCGCTGCTTGAGCGATTGCTTATCGGTATGAAACATTCCGATTATCGGTGCAGCGGTGTTCCGCACTTGTCGCAGAACTCTCCGTCCTTTACCTTTTCCCCACAATTCGGACAAATCACCGAAAGTTCACCGCCGCAATGACGGCAAAATTTCGCCTCCTCATCGTTCGGTTTGCCGCAATGCGGACAAATATTTTCTCCGGCGTTCTTCGCCGCGGTTGCCATCGCACCTATTGCCGGTGCGATTTCCCGCCCCGTCTCGTTGATTACGGGCACGGATTCATTTTTCAGATAACGACTTATCTCCTTTCTGAACCCCGTCAGACAGAGCATCCCGCCGACGCCGAGCATGGGAATCCCTGCAATGAGTCCCCAAAACAAAGAAGGCATTTCGCCCGCCGACGCCGAAGATACCATATCGACGAGCCCTATAACGGCAAGACCTAACCCGGCAACCGCTATAAGCACACCGACAATTTTCAGCGTCCGCTTTGTCCGTTCATGCTGTTTCTTTAACTCCGCCCGTTGTTTTTGATTCTGTTCGTCCATAAATCATCCCCCTTCAATATTTATACTCAAATTATAAGCGAAAGTCTGTTAAAAGTCAATACTTTTTTTGTTCTCGCTTTTTAACATCCCCGATTGCGCCGTTGCATCCGCGCCGACCTTTTCTTCCGCAATTCCCGCGAAATTCTCGCTTACACAAAAAGGAGCGGCTCTTGCGGGCCGCCCTTCCTTTATCCGTCCGAAAAATTTTTCTTCCCTTTTGTCCGCACTTTCGCCGTGACATACGCAAAATATTCCGCCGTCTTCCGCGCCAACTCTTCCAATGAAACATAGGGAGTCCGATACGCTTCGCCCAACGGCCGTACGCCGGCCAAAACCTGCCCGCCCGGCACGGGACGCACCGTTTTTTCTGAAACCGTCGCAAGCGCGGCGCCTCTTTTGCCCCACATCTGCAAGATAAAAACATCATCGGAGGCAAACAGCCAAACGCTTTTCCCGTCAAAAAAGAAGTGTACCTCCCCGAAGCCGAACGGCGCCAGCCGCTCCGCGAACAAATTTTTGGCCCGCGTATAGTTCCGATAGTTGTCTGTTTTTACGGGACGTTTCGCAGGAGAAAGGCAGATGCTTATCCTTTCGGGCGCATACCCCATGGACACCTCCTGAACGGAATGACAAATGAGCGCCCCTTTCCGCGTAAACCATCGGCACTCCTCCCCGTCCGGGCTGCAATCGTCCGGCTCTCCGAAGGCTGCGATCAAAATTTCGTTGACCGCATCAAAAGAACCGCAAAAAGTGCGGTCATCCGACGCGCCCATGACCAAAAAATCTTCCGCCGACGCTTTCCCGGGGAGCAATACGTCCGCATCGATATCGCCGCCGAGCAATTTTGCCCGAAACGCCTTCACCTTTGCGCGGCCGTACAACGATCTTTCAAACACCGCGATCCCCGCCTCGCGGAGCCGCCGTTCGTTTTCATGCACGGAACCGGTCAACTCTATTGCCGGATTTGTAAAAACAAAACTTTTCAATATTCTTCCGCTTCCGTTCACCCGACCGACAGGCCGGACAAACTTTCCGATGCATTTTATTATCCGCGCCGCCATTGCCGCAAAGCATACTGCGCTTGCGAAGATCCGCCAAACGGACAGGGCGGCTTTTGAATGAAAACCGCCCCGTTATCGTTGTTATTCTTCCTTTTTGTCCGTGCCTTCGCCGTCGCCTTCCGCAGGCTCGGGCGCGGGGTCTTCCCCTTCCGCAGGGGCTTCGCCTTCGTCAGGCGTTTCCGCTTCGGTCGCGTTTCCGGCCTCGCCGGCAGCCTCACCCGCAACGGGCGTTTCACTCTCGTCAGGCGTTGCCGCTTCCGCCAGGTTCCCAGCGTCGTCGGCGTACACGTCGATGCTCTCGTCGTCGGTCATATCCACCTTATACTTCTTGCGGCGGACGCCCTCGGAAGCAGCGGCGGCGCGCTTTCTGCGGCGGAGAAGCAGGGGCACGGCGACCGCGCAGGCGACGCCGATGACGCCCACGCCGATGGCGATGCCGATGAGCGCCCACGCCCAGGCGGGCAAGCCGTCGTCCCCGGTATCCACGAGCGCGGAGAGGTAATTGGAACGCCATGCGTCCGTCAGCTCTTCCTGCTCGTCCTCGGACAGGACGCCGATAGTATTGTAGAAGTAGGAACGCAGGCCGTAATAATCGCCGTTCTCGACGGGGTTGCCGTCCTCATCCTTTTCAAAGAGCAGCGTAGAGAAGTCCACCGTCAGTTTGCCGTCGGTATACTCCTTGCGCTCCACGTATGCCCTATAGTAATTCTGTTCCTTGGCGGAGAAAACGCTGTACTGCCCGTAGCTCTCTTCGTCCTCGTCGATGTATTCCTGAATGACGTCCCAGAGCGCCTGGCTGTCGCCCGTATAGTAATAATAGTAGACGGCGTTGCCCGCGTTGGCGGAATAGGCGGACGCGTCGGCGAGCGCCTCGTTGACGTCCTCGAGTTTTTCGCTGTACGCCTGCAATTCCGCGTTGTCCATCATGCCGCCCTCCGGTCCCTTCGAGCGCAGGGAGGTGACCTGGGCGGTGTTCATGGTGAAACTGCCGACGGAAGTTGTGTCGATAAAGAACACTCTGTCGCCGATGATCTCGGGCGCGTACCAATCGGAGGGGTGATTGATGCCCAGAACGGAAGTCGGACGATATGCCTTGTATTCATTGAGCAGGGTGTTGTAATACCTCTCCTCGTTGCCCGCATAGCCGTTCTCCGTGCTGTCATAGACGGCTCTGCCGAGCCCCACGCCGGTATCCGAAGAGGTGAGGTACCAGACGTATTTATAAGTCGTAGAAGAATCGTTGTCGAGGAAGAGGAAGGAAGAGGCGCTGACGCCCTTGGCAATGGTCACTTCCTCGGCGGTACCGTCCGGCTGCACCTCGGCGCGGACGATGGTCGAACCGCTGCTGTACAAATAGTAATGCGTGCCGTCCTTCCTGTAGAAGAGGGTGCTCGAAGAAACGTTGTTCGTGGTCAGCGCGATGACGTCGTTGGACCCGCCCCAATCTTCGGCGTCGGGGGAAGTGTCGGCGTTGCCCGCGACGGCGTCCCAGCCGGAAACGAAGTTGTCTGCCCCGATATAGAACGTCCAGCCGTCCTCGCCCGTGGAGCTCGTTCCGCCGACGTACGAGCGGCGGTAGTACAGTCCGCCGTTGTCATAGGAGAGCAGCGTGTAGGTGTACCCGTCGGGCGTCTGCGGCACGGAAGAAGAATGATTGTACTGCGAAAACTCGTCCTTGCTGCCGATGCCGTCGAGCACCAGCTGCCCGAGGTTGACGTAGGGATAGGTGTTGATCTCGCGCGCGTTGAAGTTTGCCGTTTCGCTGTCCTCGCTGTCCGACGCCGAAGCGGCGATCCTTTCCAAGGAGTCCACGTCGAAATCGTAGGTGTATTCATAAGTACCGGTGCCGTCGGTCACGGTGTAACTGCCCTCGTTCCTGTCCAGCGTATAGGAGGCGTCGGCGCGCACGCGGTAGACCTGCGTATAGTCCTCGACGGCGGAATTGGTCTTGTCGATATCCTCCGTCACGTTCATGGTGTAGTAGACGTAGGGGTCGGAGACGTCGCTGCGGTTGAAGGCGTGGGACGCCGTGTTCTTGGCGAGCAGGGTATCCTCGCGCTCGGCGGTGTTGTACGACCAGAGATCTTCGCCGTCCATGTGCAGGCAATAGACCGTGTCGTTCACCGCGACGAAGCGGTATTCCGCCGCCGCGTCGTCCGAACGGAAATAATAGTCCTTCATGGTCTCCGTGCCGTCCAGGCGGCTGCGCTTGAAGTCGACGTAGTTGCTCTCCGTTTCGCCCTGGAGGTTCCGCGCCGTGGTGGGCGTGGCGTAATAGACGTAATCGCCGTAGATGAAGATGCCCGCGGTGTAGTCGTCGGCGACCATCAGAAGGGGCACGACCGTTTCGGTAGCGGTGTAGTTGCCCGCGTCGAGGTCGCTGACGGCGATGCGCATGAGCGCCCCGCGCGTGACGTCGCCGTACTCGTTCTGATACGTCTCGGTGGCATTGCCCTCCTCGTCGGTGGCGAGGGTCTCCATGCCGTTGATAAAGTAGACATAGTTCCCCTTCTGTACGACCCAGCCGCCCTGCGAGGTGACTTCGCCGCCATACTCCCCTTCCAGCCCGTCGGCGGAATAATAGCCGCAGGCGGAAAACGCCGCAGCCGAAAACGCCATTGCCAGCGCCGCGAGGATTATCAATAACTTTTTGCTTATTTTTTTCATAAGAAAAAGGCTCCTTTTTCTCTGTCGGGGCATGCTGCTCCCCCGGTTATATTTACATGAATTTTATTATATACTAAATTGACGATTTTCGCAATCAAAAATGGCGCGTTTTGGTGATTTTCTTGTGAAAAATAATGAAACGGGAGGTGGAAAAATGCAGGATTTTTCCCTATTGCAACTTTTGCGCACCCTCTCCGCCGCAAACGGCGGGAACGGCGGGAACGACAAGGGCGAAGGAGGCGGCGCGGACGAAGGCAAAAAAGAGGGACCCGTGCCCGAGAATACAGCGGAAAAGCAGAAGGAGGGCGTCCCGCCGCCCGATGCGCATGCCCGCGGCGGGACGCCCGGCGCCGCCGGCGCCTATGAAAATTTTCTCGCCCGCCACGACGGCGCCGTGCGCCGCATCCAAAACCGCGCGGACAAAGACGAGCCGTAACGCCCGCGCTTTGCATCCGCGCCGCCAGCCCCTCGCCCCTTGCCCGTCTTGCGGCAGGCGGCAGCCCTTCCGCTTTTTAGCGGTAACCGCGGGCATGCCCCGCGGCTTAAGCGGAGAAAAGAAGAAAAACCCTTGCGGGCAGACGTCCGCAAGGGTTTTGTGTTTTTTGTTTTTCTTTGAAATTGCCGGAGCGGGCAGATCATCTCTTGGAGAACTGCGGCGCGCGGCGGGCTTTCTTCAAGCCGTACTTCT
>JAGHJP010000020.1 GCA_017886575.1 Clostridia bacterium | reverse complement strand
CTCTTCTTCCATCTCTTGCTTCTTTCTCCTGCTTTTTTATGCCGCGGCTCTTCCGCTCTTCGCTTCCGCGCTCGCCGCAACTTTCTTTCATTATACCCTTTATCCCTCTCCCTGTCAATGCTTTTTTTGGGAAATTTTTCTAAAATCGGCAGAATTTGATGGCGCGGACGGCGCAAAACGGGTAAAAATACATGCGAAAAAAGGGGCAGCCGACGACACACTGCCGCGGCTGCCCCTTTTTAAGAGGAGTAGAAACAATTCTTGTTTTTTCTGTTTTTTCAATCCACTTCGGCAAAATCCGAGGCACCCATGCCCGCAATGCAGGCTTTATACGCCATCCGCCGCCAAACGTGCGGGCGGGAACCGGTTTTTGCCGAACACCCGTGCGGGAGATCACGCCGACAGATCTCTGCCGCAGGACGGACAATGACCGTCGACCGCCCATTCGTGCGTGCACCGATCTGCCGTGAATGCGCTGTCCTCCGCCGCGCCGAACCAGACGAGCTGCGAGGAAGGATTGCCGGACGTTGCGCCGCCGTCGAGATAGATGACGTGTACGTTGGAAATGGTTGCCGTCGCCGAACCGATCTGGCTCCAGAACTGAATGAACTGATTGGAATCGCTCGTCAGATTCATGTCGTATACGAAGCGATACGTCTGATTCCGAGAGAGCGAAAGAGCCGTGCTTTCGGTCGTGCCGAGAAGAGGCGACTGCGTGCTGCCCCAATCCCCGAGATTGCCCGCGCCGTCAACGATCTTCGCGCCGAGGCGCGTAACGTCGATGTTGGAAGCCGGCGTGAAGTCAAAGACCAACATAAATCTGCCGACATACGTTTTGGCAGGGTCCGTTTCGTCGGCGATGGTGAAGCGCGTGAACGTACTGCCCGTAGACCTCTGATAGGTCCAGCCGCCGTTTTCGTCCACGCCCGCTTCATCCGCGTCCTGCGTATGGAACGTCATGATGTCGGTGGTGAACATGGTATTGAAGAAATATTGTTTGTAATTGCTGTCACCCGAGGCAGACGAACTGACGCCGCCCAGCGAATGCTGTTTGATGGCGATCTGATTGCCGAAGTCGACGATCTCTTCCTGCCCTTCGAGCAAGATCTTCCATGCGTCGCCGTTGACGCAGACGGAAGGATCGTCACCCGACCAGTCGTGCTCGCCGCCGGGCGCGATGGCAAGCTCTGCAAGCGTCGTTTCTTCGCCGTCCATGGTGAAGAGCGTTCCGCAATCGTTGCACTTTCTGTGTGCCATCACGCCGCCGTCGTAACAATTGCCCTGCGCGGCGACGCTGACCATGTTCATATGCCCGTCCGGATCGATGGGAATAACGAGCGCTTCCTGTGTGGTTTCATCGTAGTCCCAGGTAAAGTAGGTATCGCAGTCGGTGCAGTGACGATATGCCTGCATACCCGTACCGATGCAAGTTGCGACCACTTCGTCCACATTCTCCACATGGACGTGATTGTTTTCATCTATGGGAATGACGACATCCTCCTCGGTCACCTCTACGCCGTTGGCGCGCATGGCGCCGCAATAGATGCACTTTTCATAGGAGCGGTGCCCCGCCGTCGTGCAGGTCGCTTCGAGCCCCTCGACGGGAGCAAACACATGCTGATGCGTGCTTGTCGCGCCGCTGCAAGAAGCAAACAGACAAAGGCAGAGGACCAAAGCCGCAACGGACGCCGCTATTGAGAGTAATTTTCTCTTTATTTTTTGCATGATTGTCAAATCCTCCTTATTGGAAAGCCGCTGCCGGCGGGGGAGAAACGGCGGACCGTCCTCCCCTTCGGGCAGTTGCAGGCCTTATTTGTTCTTACCCGCCTCGGGCGGTTCAACGCGGTAGGAAGTCGCCGTGTTGATGCCCCAGAACAGGAGGAAGCCGACGCCGCACCAGCCGCAGAGCACTGCCATGACGCTGGGCGCGATGGACACGACGGTCTCCCAAACGGGCGTGATGATCTCGAAGGAACTGTCGCTCGTGATGCCGTTCATAGCGTTGGAATTGACGATCGTGTAGAGCACGTGCTTCGCCGCTTCGCGCATTGCCCAGGCAAATTTGCCGTAGCCGCTCGCATAGCTGGAGAACCACAGGCTGTTGCCGTTATAGTCGACGCTGCTGTTACCCGCAGGATTTCCGTCGGGCAGATCGCACCCGTTCAGGACGCCCTGGATGGGCGACATGTAATAACGGGAAGAGTTATAGTCGGAAATGGTGTAACCCATCATGCCGTATTCGGCACGGAGCACGGTGTTGTAAGAGCCCTGCCCGCCGTTCCACTTGGCGCCGATGCGGTTCATGCCCGTCATCATGCCGACGAGAGTGTTGGGCGTGTATTCCCTGTCGATCTCGACCATGACCTCGATCGCGCGGTTGTAGATCTCGCGGACGGACTGTTCGTTCGCCCAGACGTTGAGGCCGGCGCGGTGGGTCTCCTGATCGTTCAGGGAGGCGTGCTTGGCGATGACGAACACGCCCACCTTGTGCAGGCCGACCGCCTCGTAACCGGCAGCCGCGCCCGTCATAAAGCCGTCTTCGCTGTAATACTCGAAGGCGCGTCCGCCGTAGGCGCCGCGGTGGATGTTGATGCCGAGGCCGTAGATGCCGTTATAGCCCTGCCAGATGCCCTCTTCGCCCGTCTGCCTGCCGTAACGGTACATGAGATCGGGATTGTAAGTCGACGCCACGAGCCCGTTGTTCAGGAACACGGCAGGGTTCTGATTGGTCACGTCTTCGTAATATTCCGCAAAACCGCGGAAAGCGCTCTGGCTGGGAAGGTCGGAATAATCGCGGTGATGGTTGGGCGCGCAGCCGCCGTTCTGCTGGGACGTGCTGGGCGCGGCGATGGAAGGCACGGCGTTGGTGTAACGCAGCGCGTCCTGCAACAGATCGCACGTCTCTTCCCACGTCATTTGATCGAGCAGGTCGCTCCACTGGGGATCGTTGTAGTCCTTGCCGCGCAGATGGATGAGTTTGAGCTGGTCGAACGTGTCCGCCGTCTCAAAGAAGTTCATCTCGCCGTACGTGGGATACTGAATGTTGTCCGTCTGCACGGCGGGGTTGCGCTGCGCCACGACGAGTTCGTCGGTCGCCGTCAGGTCGATGCGGTAGCCGTATGTACCCGTCCAGTCGCTTCTCGTCAGGTAGGGCTGGCTGTCGCCCGTCTCCGAAGAGGAGAAGATGCCCGCCTTCTTGAAGTCTACGTCGTCAAACTGATTGGTGATCTTATCCACGCCGTAGTTGGCTTCCTGTCCGGGGTATTCTTCCACAAAATTTTCGTTCTGGCTCTCGATCCATTCGTTGGTCGAATAGGTCGTGTTGTCGTACGCGAAATACTTTTCATAGACGAGATCGGCATTCCCCGCCGCGTCCATGCGGCTCTCGGCGGGCTGCCCTTCGGGCACGGCGATCGCCGTGTTCTGCGGGGTGTAGCCCTTGGCGGCAAGAATGTTGTTGACCGCGTCGTGCGCGTTCCGCGCGACCGTCAGGCGGTAGCGGTCGTTCGTATCGTCCGAACCGACGACGTACGTCTTTTCGACGTTGGCGTCGTATGCCGCGAAATATTTGCCCTTGACCTCGACTTCGACGACTTCGGACGCCGTTTCGCTGCCGCTCGCCCCGAGCATGCCCGTCTTGCCGAAACCGACGAGTTCGACCGCCGCCTTTTCGACGCCGTTCGCCTTGTCCTTGGCGGTGTAAGGCTTCTGCAGGTAGACCTGCACGATCTCCTTGCCGGGCACGGCGGAGGTGTTGGTGACCCGCACGGAGACCGTATAGGTGTCCGTTTCGGCGTCATATTCTACGTTGAAATCGGAATATTCAAAGGTCGAATAGGACAGGCCGTGGCCGAAGGGATAGGTGACGACTTCGTCGTAATCGAAGTCCCCCGCGTTGCCCGTCTGCATGACGTAATCCTCGTAGCGGGTCTCGGTGTATTTGTAGCCGTTGTAGATGCCTTCCTGGTAGACGACGTAGTAGTTGGCGTTCTGGAAGCTTTCGGTTGCAAAATAGTTCTCCAGGATGCCGTAATTGCCGTAACGGATGGAGCCGAAGTTGAAGTATACGGGATTGTAGCGGCTCTCTTCCCAGAAGGTGTTGACCGTGCCGCCGGAGGGGTTGTATTCGCCCGTCAGAAGCTTGCCGACGGCGGCGGCGCCGTTGGTGCCCATGTTGCCGATCCACATGCAGGCGTCGATGCCGTAGTCGGAATTTTCCAAAAATTCGCACTGCATGGGGTTCGCCGTATTCATGAGGACGATGATCTTTTGGATCTTGTTTTCCGTCTTCAGTTTGCCGAGCTCGGTGAGCACGTCCGCCTCGTTGGCGGAGAGTTCGAGCGCGTCTCCCTTATCCGTCGTATAATTGCCCTTTCCCGCTCTGCCGAGGATGTTGGTCAGGCTCTCGTTGCCGCCCGCCATTTCGACATGCTGATAGAGGTCGAGCGCCTCGCCGGAGTTGCGGGCGAGCACCATGATGGCGACGTCCGTCGTATCCTTGTAGTCGGGGAGCTGGCTCCACGCCATGTCGCGGACGACGTATTCCGAAGTCTGATTGGAATCGCCGATGAACTCATCCGTATCGCCTGAACCCGCTTCGTCCATATACGCCGAGCCGTTTTGCCGATAGAAATCGTTCATGTCGGCGTTGACGTTGAGCCCCGCGTCGGTCAGCCCCTGGTAGAGCGTGACCCTGTCGTTGAGGGCGCCCGTGACCGCGCCGCCCGAGCCCTGCCCGGTGTGCACCGACCAATAGGACGCCGCGCCGTAGAGCGTGACGAGGGGCTTTTCGTTGGTGCCCGGTTTGTTGGTCGTCGCCTCCTCGTCGAGAGGGAGCGCGCCGTTGTCGTTTTTCAGGAGCACGGCGCCTTCGGACATTGCCTCTTCGATGACGGCGAGGCTGCCCTGGCGCACTTCCGCCACGGACTTGTACGCCGTGTTGTAATAGATCGCGTCTTCGCCGCCGTCGTCGGAACCGTAGCCCACCTGCGTTTCAATGCCCAATTTGGAATTGATGATGGACGCGTTGCCGAGCAGCAGGGGCGAAGCCGCCGTCAGCAGAACGGCGAGAACAAAAGTGATATGAAACAATATTTTGAAAAGGGTCTTTGTCTTTTTGAACATGTTCTTCTCTCCTTATGCTTACGCCCGCGCCGCCTTTTTTGCGGCTTTTTTGGCCCTTTGCGCTCTCCGCTCCGCCATCTTCTCCGCCCTGGTCTTGCGGTTCTGCGGCACATATACGGCGATCGAGGAAACAACGAACGCCGCCACGATGCAGATGGCACTCAGCCACACGGACTGGGGCAGCGAGAAGAGCGTTTCAAAAGAGAACCCGCTGAAAAACTGCGTGGAGAAATAGTCGATGATCCCCTCGCCTCTCGCATAGAAGCCGAGGCAGAGAATGTCGCACGCCATCAGCGCGATGGGAGCGAGCTGGCTTGTCGGGCGGGAAAGAGAAAGCACGACGAAGAGCGCGCAGCCGACGATGCCCGCCACGATGACGCCGCCGTGATAAAGTTCGGGTAAAATATCCCTGTAATACACCATCGCGACGATCGTCAGCGCCATTGCGATGAGACCGATGAAAAAACCGATCCACTTGGTCTTGATGTTGAGAAGGAGTTCCGAGCCGATGAGTGCGGGAATGCTCTTCTTTTTGTTATTCTTGTTTATTTCCGTCATGATCGCACCTCCCTCAGGCAGCCGCGGAACTTTCGTTCCCGCCGGCATTCTCCTGCTTTTCCGCCTCGTCAGCGATCTGCGTGGCGGTCTTTTCGCCGATGGAATCGAGCGTACCCAGGACCGCGCGCCCGTTCAAAGCCGCGACGCGCACGGCGTCGAGGTTGTAGGGCGATTTCGTGCCCAGGTCAGAACCGCTTTCAAATACGAGCATATTGATGCCGCGCGGCAGCGTGATGGTCACGGTGATCTCATGCGGCGTGAAATAGTTGCTCGCAAGGGGCATGTTGTAATTATCGATCGCGGCAATACTCTCGCCGTTGACGGTAAACTTGAAATGATCGCTGAATGTATCTTCCGCTTCGTTGTTGCTCGTCCTCGAACAGGCGATGATGGTGAGCTCTACCTGCGTTTCCCGCTGGCAGACGACCTGAAACTCCACGCGCATGTTGAGACTCTGGAAGTTGCGCAGGCAGGCGCCGCCGCTTAAAATATCGGGATTGATGTTGGAATTGGGATTGCCCGACGACGAAATGAACGGCGTTGCCTCGTCGGGCTCTACCGTCTTGTCCGCCGTCGAAAGTATCACGTCCTCCCGGTAAAGATCGGCGGTCTCCGCTTCAAGCGTCAGCTCGTTCCTAAGTTTGGACGCGTCGGGCGCGGACGCGATGCTGTATTCCAGGGGCACCGACAGCGAGGGATATTCGCGGCTGATGAGTTCGATCGTCTCGATGTCTTTGGACATGGTAATGCTCTCGGGGTTGGAGATGAAATTTTCCTCCCCGTTGATGCGGAAGCCGAATTCGCTCGTCGGCAGGTGTTCCACCTTTACAAGCTCTTCATAGTCCGGGTCCTTGGCGACAAGGGAAATGTCCGCCGTATCCTTATCGAACGAAAAGGAATCCCCTTCGAAATACATCGTTTTGTAGTTTGCGCTGTTGATCTGCAGCAACCCTTTGATCTCCTCTTCTTCGGGGATCAAAGGGATCTCGCCGCCGCTGAAAACAGCACAAAACACGCTGACGGCAAAAAGGACGACCACCAGCACGACGCCGATAAAGGTCAGTATGCCTTTTTGCACATCCGCTTTCCTGCGCGGAATGTTTGTTTGTCCCATGCAATCTCCTCCTTGCACCTTGATTTTATCGGAAAAAATCTTTTTTACGGACAATATAAATTGTTTTATTTGTGAAACTTTTTTCATGTCCTGTCTGTAAAAAACATTTTTTCAACATAAGCAGTATATCATACCCCTCCCCCCGGTGTCAATTGCAAAAATTGTATAAATATATTGCATTTTTTATCTTTTTCACATTTTATGCAGTCAAAACGGCAGTTTACGTCGTTTCTGCCGCCGGGCGCGCCAACCGCACAAGGCGGCATTTAAGAGGATTTGCCGTCCGCCCTTGAAGCGCCGCCGCAGCTTTGCATTCGGGGCAAAAAGAGGCCCGAAAAAAAACAGGGACGCCGCGGCGATCCCACTCACAGACATATACCATGCCCGAAAACAACGTCCTTTTCGTCACGCTTTCCCCGCAACGCAAAAACGACTGAAAAAATAAAAACCCGCAACGAATGCGTTTCGTCGCAGGTTTTTATGCGTGGTGGAACTGAAAGCCGCAAAAACGCACACTGTATTATATCAGATAAATAGAACTGAATACTATTGCCAAGTCGATTTACCGCTTTCGGATTATCCGCTATACGGCAAACAATTAGTCGCAAGCCGGGGCTAATGCCTTACCGCTGGCTTGCTCCGTGCAAACGGCTGTCATTGCGTCTTTATAGATCCGCTTTGACAGCCGTTT
>JAGHJP010000019.1 GCA_017886575.1 Clostridia bacterium | reverse complement strand
GCCGTGTGATGGGGCGTGCGGAAGGGACGGCGGGTGACGATGCCCGCGCCGCCGAGATCCCCCGCCACCGAGTGGATCTTGGTGATCTCCAACGCCTCTTCAAAGGTCAGATCGGGCATGACGGAGGGAATGGCGCGCGCCAGCATGGTCTTGCCCGTGCCGGGCGGTCCGACGAAGAGCAGGTTGTGCCCGCCGCTGACCGCCACTTCGAGCGCGCGCCGCGCCATGGGCTGCCCCTTGACGAATTTCAGGTCGTAGGGATCCTCCCCCTCTTCCCGCGAATCGGGAAAATAGGAACGGACGGGCACGGCGGCAAGGACGCGTTCGCCCGAGAGGTGCGAAACGGTCTCTTGCAGGCTGCCCGCCGCAAACACCTCGATGCCCGCGATGTACTGCGCCTCCCGCGCGTTGGGCGCGGGCACGACGAAACGGGCAAAGCCCCTGTCCCGCGCCGAGATGAGCATGGGCAGAATGCCGTTGACGGGGCGCAGGTCGCCGTTCAGCCCCAATTCGCCCAGAAAGACATATTCGTCCGTCGGGGCGGCGAGCTGCCCCGACGCTTTCAGCAGGCAGAGCGCCACGGCGAGGTCGAACCCCGCACCCTCCTTTTTGAGGTCGGCGGGGGCAAGGTTGACGGTGACTTTGTGCACGGGGAAGGAAAAGCCGCTGTTCTTGATGGCGGAGCGCACGCGCTCGCGCGATTCCTTGACCGCCGCGTCGGGCAGTCCCACCAACTCATAGGAAGGCAGCCCCTTGTTGATGTCCGCCTCGACTTCGACGGGCACGCCGTCCAGGCCGTTGAGGGCGAACGAATGAATGGTTGCGATCATGATTTCCTCCTGTCCTTATCCTCTCTTGCGGCGCAGACGCGCCGCGGAAAAAAGCAAAGACCGCCCGCGCGCTGCCGCGCGGCGCGATCTGCCGATGCCGTCAGACGGCCGGCAAGCTCCAAACGGGGGACATCCAGCCGAAGAGATATTGCCCCGCTGCGCCGACTTCCCAGCCAAAGACGGCGGGCATGCCCAAAACAAAGACGATGAAGAAGAGCACGAAAAGCGCGAGGAGAACGATGTCCGCCGCGGCGCATTTCGAACGGCGCGCCGCGCCCGCGCCCCGCTTTTCCGCCTCGTCCCCGCCCTTTCGCCGCATGCCGTCGAAAATGTAGAACGCCAGGACGATGAAGGTGAAATAGAAGAGGTAAAACGCGCCGCTCTGCGCCATGCTTACAAGCCCGTCGAAGAGATAGGGCAGCAGTCCCGTGCAGACCCCGAGCGTCAGCCCGATGTAGGCGCGCAGGGCGCGCATATACCGTTTTTCGCCCCAATGCCGCCGCGCCGCCAGGGCAAGATATACCGTGCAGAACAGGAACGCCGCCGCCGCGACGTACGCCATGACGAAGTTGGGCAGCGCATACGCCGCCGCGCCCCCGCCGCCCTCGTACAGCAGCGCGCCGCCGAGGGCGACGAACCAGCCCCAGGGGGTGGACGCGTTCCTTGCGGTGTAGGGCGTGACGTCCCCCGCCGTCAGGCACTGCAGGATGCCCCTGCCGGCCATGTCGAAGAAAGAGCCGCCGCCGTAGAAACGCACAAAGGCGGGATACAGAGGGACGGCGGCGAGCAGGACGAGGAGCACGCCGACCGCGACCGCGCAGGCAAACCAGCCCGCCGCCGCGCGCAGTTTGCGCCTGTATTCCCTGTCGATGCGGGCAAGCGCATGCCCGAGCGCGTCGTCCGCCCCGCCGTCCGCGGAAGAACCCGCTCCTCCCGCCGCCGTTTCGGCGGTATTTGCAGGCATGCCCCCTTCGTTCTCTCCTTCACTTTGCGCGGCGGAGACAGAAACGGACGCCCCGTCCGCTTCCTGTGCCTTGGCAGCGAGGTAGGCGCGCTGATCGTAGAGGCGCAGGAGCCCGCAGACGAAGAGCAGCAGGGACACGAGGCAGGGGAAGACCGCCATGGTGTCGATGGCGAAGGCGACCGCCGACGAGACGCCCGAGAAGAGCACGGGAAGCGCGCCCGCAACGGGACGGGCGGCGGGGACGCCTTCCGAGAAGAATCGGTACATGAAGAAGATGCCGAGCACGGCGGCAAACAGCGCGAGCGCGGCGGGCGTGCCCGTCATGCCGAGGCCGTAAAGGCCGCCGCCGAGAGCGAACAGCCCCGCCGCGACGAGCCCCCACTTGTCATGGCGGAAGAGCTTTCTGCCGAGAAAGAAGAGCACGAGGAAGATGCCGAACGCCGACAGGAAGGAAGGCAGGCGCAGACCGAACGTGGACTTGCCGAAGATCCAGGTGAACAGGGCATAGACCAGAATGCCGAGGGCGTTGTAGTCCGAGGACATGACGTAGACGTTGTCCTGATTGCCCTCCCCGCCGAGTTCGACGCCGTCGATCGATTCGAGGATATATTCCTCCTGATAGGTGAAGCGGTGGCGGAGAGAGGAAGAGGCGCTGAACGAACCCTGCGCGTCCAGCGTGCGCGCCGCCGCCGAACGGGTGACGCCGTCGCAAAAGCTCTCGGCGACGCTTGCCCCGATCAGTTCGCCGTTGCCGTCGACGAACGCCACTTCGTTGATCTGCGCGGACGCGCTGTTTTCGAGCACGGTGACGCGCACGTATTCATCGGTCAGGCTCCGTCCCTCGACGATCGCCGTCCAGTTGTAATTGGCGTTGCTTTTATACGCCGAAGAATCGTTTCCGGCATAGAGGTTGGCGATATAGACGGCGGAACCGACGGTGCTCCACGCCGTGCCGCTGTAGCGGAAGACCCGCAATTGCAGGGTGTCGCGGCTCCGCGTTGCCCCCGCTTCGGCGTACACCGTGCCGACGTTGACGTAGACGGCGGCGAGGGACTGCTCCTCTTCATAGGAGAGGCGGTACGCCAGACTCACCGCCCTGTCGGACTTGGAGAAAGTGACGCCGCCGCCCGTGCCGTTGAACGCGCCGAGCATGCAGGCGCCGAACACGAACAGGACGAGCGCCAAAACCGCGAAGATCTTCGCATAGACGGACATGCCCGCCAGGCGTTCCCCGATCCCGCCCGCCTTTCCTCTATATTTATGCTGCGTATTTTTCATCATCCGGAAAAGATCCCCTTTCGTTCGTTGACGGCGCGGAAACGATCCCGCGCACAACTGTCATTTTACATGAATACGCCGAAAAAGTAAACGAATTTACCCCCCGGAACGGGCAAAAAAGGGTAAAAAATTTTTTGACGGGCGAAAAAAGGCAAAAAAACGGCCCGCCGTTGACTTTCGGCAGACCGCTCTTTTGCTGTTTTTGCTCTTTTGCGGCGGGAAGAATGATTTTACTTTACTTCCTTGACCTTGGCGGCTTTGCCCGTCAGCCCGCGCAGATAGTAGAGTTTCGCCCTTCTCACCTTGCCCTTGCGGATGACTTTGATGTCCGCGATGCGGGGGGAATGGAGCGGGAAGGTCCTCTCGACGCCCACGCCGTAGGACATGTGCCGCACGGTGAAGGTGGAGCGGAAACCGTTCTTCTTCTTTGCGATGACAACGCCGTCGAAGTTCTGCACCCTTTCCTTGTCGCCTTCGATGATCCTGTACCCGACGGATACGGTGTCGCCGACGTTGAAAGCGGGAACTTCCTGTTTGACGCTCTCGGCTTCGATCGCCTCAATTAATCCTTTCATTGACTCATACCTCCATTAATTACGAAACATTCATGACCCGCTGCGGACGCCTGCCGCGCCCGCCCTTAAAGGCAGTGGAATATCCGAAGTCGGAAACCATTATAGTATATTTTCGGGCAAATTGCAAGCTTTTTTATGCCGCATTTCGCATTTTTTCAGCCTTCGAAGGCATTTTTCAACCATTCCACGCCCTCTTTGGTCACTTCCAGCACGTCGAAACGGATGTTGACCTCCGCCCCGAGGGAAGAGAGAAAATAGCGCGCGATGTCCCGATACCGCCTCCGCTTGCGCCCGTCCACCGCCGCCGCGGGAGAGCCGAACGCATCGCCCGTGCGCGTCTTGACCTCGGCGAACACGATGTCCCCGCCGTCTTGCGCCACGATGTCCGCCTCGCCGAAGGGGGTCCTGTAATTGCGCTTCAATATCTTGCAACCCTGCTTTTTGAGGAACGCCGCCGCGCGGCGCTCCCCCGCGCCGCCTAAAATTTTTTTGTAAAGGTCCTGCGGTGAATATCGCATAGCCCGAACTCCCGTATGGCGGCGATGTGCGCCGCCGTGCCGTACCCCTTGTTCTTTTCGAACCCGTATTGCGGATACTCCTGCGCGTACCCGTCCATGAGCGCGTCGCGGTACACCTTGGCGAGGATGCTCGCCGCACCGATGGAATAGGAGAGCGCGTCGCCGTGCACGACGGATCGCTGCGGCAGAGCGATGTCCAGCGTCATATTGCCGTCCGTGAGCACCATGTCCGGGGAGAGCGGCAAATTTTCGACGGACCTCTTCATGCAGAGCCGCGTCGCCTGCAAAATGTTGATATCGTCTATCGTGTCTGCCTCCACCCGTTCGATTGCATAGGCGAGGGCGCGCGCTTTGATGATTTCCGCCAATTGCTCCCGCTTTTTCGCCGACAGTTTTTTGCTGTCGTCTATCCCCTCGATGCGGCCACCCTCGTCCAATGGCAGAATGACCGCCGCCGCGACGACGGGACCGGCGAGCGGCCCCCTGCCCACCTCGTCCACGCCCGCGATGAAGCGGTACCCTTTCGCCAGGCACTTTTTTTCGTAGAGAAGTTTATCCTTTATGTCTTTTTTCCCAGTCATGGTATGCCTCTGTTCAGAACTCATTCAGATATTTTTGCAAGGCGTCGTACAATTTTCCCACATGCAGTCCGTCCACGAACGAATGATGCGCCTGCACGGAGAAGGGCATCGCGACCTTTCCGCTCCGTTCGGTGTATTTTCCCCAATCGAACAGCGGCGCGGCGTTATCCCTTTTCCCGGCGTTGGTATGCGAAATATGCGTGTATGGTATCCACGGCAGCGCGGAAAAGAGAAACACGTCACTGGCGGACCGCCCCGTAAAATATTCTTTCTGCTCGTTCGCCTGTTGCGCGGCACGGGAAACAAATTCGGACATGGTGCCTTCCAAAGGCACGTTGACGACCTTGAACAGTTCCGCCCCTTCGCCCAGCCAGGTGAAGGAAGTATCTATTTTTTCGTACAATACGACCTGTCCGTCCAGAAAACGGTAGCGGAAAGCTTCGACGGCATTGGCGCAGGTCGCGGCGGCATAGACCGTCGCCAGCGTGAAGGAGAGCTTTTCTTCCCGGACCCGCCGCAGGAAATTGGTGACGTCCAGCTCAAACGTCACGCAGAACATAGGTTCCGCACAGTCCCGAAAGGCTGCGCAGTGTACGGCTCTGTCCCAATTTTTTTCGTCGATCACTTTATAAGCGTTCATACTAAGTTTTCTCCGGTTTTTATACCGTCCGCTATCTTTCGCAAAATTTCCTCGTCGGCGGGGCAAAAATCGTAGGCGCGCACCTCGGCGGGCGTTATCCACCGCATTTCGGTGTGTTCCAGCAGGCGGGGCGTGCCCGCAAGTATGCGCGCGAAGAACAAGGTGAGGTGCACGGTGATGTCGGGATATGTATGCGTGACCTCGGCAAAGACGCCGCAGGCGGCGATCTCTATCCCCAGCTCCTCGCGGCATTCGCGGGCGAGGGCGGCCTCTTTGCTTTCTCCGCTTTCCGCTTTGCCGCCGACGAACTCCCACAGCCCGCCGCGCGCCTTGTGCGGCGGGCGGCGGCAGATGAGGAATTTTCCCTTTTCGACAATGAGCGCCGCCACGACTTCGGTCATACCCAGACCTCCTTTTTTACCATTATACCACAAAAAAACGCGCATTTCAAGGGAATGTCGGCTTTCGTTGACAAAATTCCACGCGAAAGCGGCATACGGCGCGCAACAAAGCGGCGGGGCATCGGAAAGGGGGCTGCGGCGATTTGCCGCAGCCCCCTTTTTTCCGCACTTCGTTTTATCACTTGAACTGACTGTTGTAGAGTTCGGCATAGAAACCCTTGGCCTTCAGGAGTTCTTCGTGCGTGCCCTGCTCGACGATGGAGCCGCTCTTCATGACGAGAATGACGTCGGCGTTCTTGACGGTCGAGAGGCGGTGGGCGACGATGAAACTCGTCCTGCCCTGCATGAGGGCGGCGAACGCGTCCTGGATCTTCAATTCGGTGCGGGTGTCGATGGAACTCGTCGCCTCGTCCAGAATGAGCATGGGCGGCAGCAGAAGCATGATACGCGCGATGCACAGAAGCTGTTTCTGCCCCTGCGAAAGCGACCCGCCGTCCTCGCCGATATAGGTGTCGTACCCCTGCGGCAGGCGGGCGATGAACCCGTGCGCCTTGGCGGCCTTTGCCGCTTCGATCATCTGTTCTTCGGTGGCGGAAGGCATGCCCATACACAGGTTTTCGCGCACGGTGCCGCTCTTCAGCCAGGTCTCCTGCAACACCATGCCGTAATTTTTGCGCAGGGAACGGCGGGTGATCGCGCGCACGTCCATCCCCTCCACCTCGATGGCGCCGCCGTTCACGTCGTAAAAGCGCATCAGCAGGTTGATGAGCGTGGTCTTGCCGCAGCCCGTGGGCCCGACGATGGCGACCCGCTTGCCCTCGACGACCTCGAGATCGAGCCCCTCGATGAGTTTTTTATCGGGCACATACGAAAAACTGACGTCTTTGAGGGAAACGTTGCCCTCGGCGTGCCCCAGCTCCTCATTCCCCGCGTCGCTCACCTCCTCCTTTTCCGCCAGAAGTTCGAACACGCGCGAGGCGCAGGCGAGGGCGTTCTGGAATTCGGTGACCACTTCGGTGATCTCGTTGAAGGGCTTGGTGTACTGATTGGAGAAGGCAAGGAACTTGGTGAGCGTGCCCACGGAAAACGCGCCGCCCGTGGAGATGACCGTGAACGCGCCGAAGAGCGCGAGGAGGGCGTACACGGCGGCGTTGATAAAGCGGGTGGAGGGGTTGGTGAGCGAGGAATAGAAGATGGCTTTGAGCGAACAGGCGGAGAGCCTGCCGTTGATCTCGTCGAACTTTTCGAGGTTCTCGTCCTCGTGGGCGTACGCCTGCACGGTGGGAAGCGACCCGAGCATCTCGTCGATGAACGCCGTCTGCTCCCCGCGCACTTCGGACTGCTCGCGGAACATGGAATAGGTGTGTCCCGAGATGAACTTTGCCATGAACAGGGAGAGGGGCGTGACGCACAGCACGATGAGGGCGAGCTGCCAGCGCAGGGCGAACATCACGCCGAGCGTGCACAGGATGGTCAGAACGCCCGTGAAGAGCTGGGTGAAGCCGAGCAGCAGCCCGTCGGCGAACTGTTCGACGTCCGAAATGACGTTGTTGACGACCTCGCCGTACGGGCGGTTATCGATGTAGGAGAGCGGGAGCGCCTCGATCTTGCGGATGGCGCGCGCGCGGATGTCGCGCACGACGTTGTAGGTGATGCGGTTGTTGGACAGGCTCATCAGCCACTGCGAGAGGAAGGCGCCCCCCACCGAGAGCGCGACGGTGCGCAATATCTGCGCCAGTTTTTCAAAATCGACTTCGCCCGGCCCGACGATGCAGTCGACGGCGTCGCCCACGAGCAAGGGGATATACAGCGTCAGAAGGACGTTGACGAGCGCCAAGAGCACGGTGGCGAGGACGAGGTACCAATACCTGGCGACGTAGCGCAGGATCGTGGGCATGGTGCCCTTCTTCATCTTGACCCGCGTCCTTTTGTTTTTCACGTTATTCTCAGGCATGGGCTGCCTCCTTGAACTGCGATTCATAAATTTCGCGGTAGACTTCGCAGTATTCGAGAAGTTCCTCGTGCGTGCCGATGCCGACCGCCTTCCCCTCTTCTAAAACGACGATCTTGTCGGCGTGCTGCAACGAGGAAGTGCGCTGGGAAACGATGAAGGTCGTCGGCTTTTCGGGCAGGGCGGCGATGGCGTGCCGGAGCGCCGCGTCGGTGGCATAGTCGAGGGCGGACGCACTGTCGTCGAGCACCAATATCTCGGGCTTTTTGACGAGGGCGCGGGCGATGGAGAGCCGCTGTTTCTGCCCGCCCGAAAGGTTGCGGCCGCCCTGCTCGATCTCTCCGTCCAGCCCGCCCTTCGCGGCGACGACGTCCGCCGCCTGTGCCGTTTCCACGGCGCGCATCAGCTCCGCATCGGTGGCGTTTTCGTTGCCCCAGCGCAGGTTTTCGCGAATGGTGCCCTTGAAGAGGACCGCCTTTTGCAGGACCATGCCCACCCTTTCGCGCAGGGCCGCCGTGTCCTGCGCCCTGACGTCCACGCCGTCCACCAGCACCCTGCCTTCGGTCGCGTCGTAGAACCGGGCAATGAGGTTGACGAGCGAGCTCTTGCCCGAACCCGTGCCGCCGATGACGCCTACAGTCTCCCCCCGCTTCACCGAGAAGGTGATGCCTTCGAGGGCGTTGCCGCCGCCGTTATAAGAAAGGGCGACGTTTTCGAAATCGACGGCGTTATCCGTGTGAACGGCGGTATCGTCCGAGCGTTCCAGGGGGTTGTTCAACTCGAACACGCGCTCGATGCGGCGGGCGCAGGCGAGGGACTTGGTGACGGTGATGATGAGATTGGCGAGTTTGATGAGTTCGACCAGGATCTGCGACATATAATTGTAGAGCGCAAGCACTTCGCCCTGGGTGAGCGCGCCGCCGTCCACGCGGATGGCGCCGACGTATAAAAGGGCGATGATGCCCGCGTTGATGATGGCATAGGTGAGCGGGTTCATGAGCGCGGAGATCGCGCCGACGGCGTTCTGGCTCTTTTTGAGCGCGGCGTTCTTTTTGTCGAACGCGGCGATCTCTTCCTTCTCCTTGCAGAAGGCGCGGAGCACCCTGACGCCCGTCAGGTTCTCGCGCACGGAGAGGAGCAGGCCGTCCTGCTTTGCCTGCGTCTTTTTGTACATGGGGATGGTCACGCCCATGATGAGCGCGACGACGAGGGAGAGGACGGGAATGACGACCGCGAACACGATGCCCGCCTGCACGTCCACGGTGAACGCCATGATCATCGCGCCGAACACGATGAAGGGCGAGCGCAAAAAGAGGCGGAGCGCCATGTTCACGCCCGTCTGCACCTGATTGACGTCCACCGTCATGCGGGCGATCATGGTCGCCGCGCCCAGCTGGTCCACTTCCGCGAAGCTCAAAGACTGCATCTTTTCGAAGAGGGAACGGCGCAAAAGGGTGGAATGCCCCACCGCCGCCTTGGCGGCAAAGTACTGCGCGGTGACCGCCGCCGCAAGACCTACCGCGCCGAGGGCGATGAGCACGAAGAACATGCCGAGGATATACCCCCTGTCCCCCTGCCCGATGCCGCGGTCCACGATGGCGGCGACGACGAGGGGCACCGCCAGCTCGAAACACGCCTCCAGGAGTTTGAAGAGGGGCGCGAGGACCGCCTCTTTTTTATATCCGCCTAAGTAGGAAAAAACTTTTTTCATACGGTTTCATTATAATTGCCGCGGCGAAAATTGTCAACCGAATGGGCAGAGGAAAAGCCGCGCCCTTTTTGCAAAAAGGGCGCGGCGCGCTTATTTTTTTGAATTGCCGTCGCAGAATATTCTCCACTGCAAGGCCGCGCCTTGCGCGACCCCGGATCCCGAAGGGACTGCAGGGTACAAGGGGCGGAGCCCCTTCTCGATCGAACTTCTATAAACAAGCCGAAGGGCTTGCGCGACACGGGTTTCCAAAGGGACGATTTCCCTTTGGCGGGGTCAAAGGGGCAGAGCCCCTTGATCTCGGACTTTCATAAGCAAGCCGAAAAGCTTGCGCCCTTTATCGCCCGTTCGGGCGATGGGCACGGGGCATGCCCACGTTAAGCGCGGAACCTCGTTCCGCTTTTGAAAAGGCTGTTTATTCGGAGGGCTCTGCCCTCCACCCGTTCAAGGAGCCATGCTCCTTGAAAATCCTCGGTTATCGCCCGACGGGCGATTGGGCGCAGAGGACATACGCCCCGCCTTGCGGGCGCGTTACCGCTCCGAGGCGTGGAAGATGATGCCGATAGTGCCGGGGCCGCAGTGCGCGCCGATGACGGGGCCGACGGGCTGCACGTGGATGTCGATATCCCCGAACTCTTCTTTGAGATTTTTTACGAATTCGCCCGCGACGTCCTCGCAGTCCGCCTGCAGGACGAACATCTTATATTTGTCCAGGTCGCTGCCCTTGGCGCGGACATAGCCCTGCAACGTGGCGAGCGCCTTTTTCTGCCCCTTGACCTTGGCGAGATTGATGATCTTGCCCTCGTCGTTGAAGTAGAGAATGGGTTTGATGCCGAGCAGGTTGCCCACGACCTTGGACACGCCCGAAACCCTGCCGCCGCGGTAAAGATAGGTCAGATCGTTGACCACGAAGTAGGTGGCGGTGTGCGGGATGAGTTCGTCGAGATAGGCGTCCAACTCGTCCATGGTGGCTCCCTCTCTGTATTTGAGCGCGGCGTAATAGGTGACGAAGCCGCTGCCGAGGGAGATGGTCTTGGAGTCCTTATAGCGGATCTGCCGGTCGGGATACTTCTCTTTGAGGGCGGCGATGGCGTTCTTCATGGCGCCGAACGTGCCGCTCATCTGGTGGGAGAAGGTGACGTAATAGATGTCCTCGCCGCGGGCGAGCACGGGCTCGAAGTATTCGGTGTAGGCGTACTCGTTGAGGGCGGAAGTCTTGGGCACCGCGCCGTTCTTCATCTCTTCGAAGAAGGCCTTGAAATCGGTATGTTCGCCCATGTCGTAGAAGTACTCCTTGTCGCCGACGGTGTAGGGCATTCTGATGACGTTGAGCCCCAGCTCTTTGACGGTGGTGTGCCAGAGTTCGCAGTTGGAATCGCAGAATAATTGATACATTTTGCTTGTTTTCTCCTTATCCGAAAAAAAATAATGATTTATCGTTCCGCCTTGACGCCGTCCACCAGCGCGAAGGAAAACTCTCCGCTCACGCACACCTTGCCGCCGACACGCCCCTCCGCCTTGACGAAGTGGATGGGCCCCATGGAACGGATGTGCGCGCAAGTGAATTCCACGGTATCGCCCGGGCGAACGGGCGTTTTGAAGCGGACGTTGTTCATGCCCGCGTACAGGGTGAGTTTGCCCTTGACGGCGTCCGCCATGAGCATGCAGGAGGACTGCGCCGCCATTTCGCACAGGATGACCCCGGGCACGACGGGATTGCCGGGGAAATGCCCTTGCAGAAAGAACTCGTCCCCGCGCACGGTGTATTTGCCCGTGACCGTGCCGTCCTCGTTTTTCACCGCCTCGTCCACGAGCAGCATGGGCTCGCGGTGGGGCAGAATCGCCTTGATCTCTTCTCTTGTCATTGGTCTTTCTTTCCTTTTTTGAATATTTTTCCGTCAATAAAACGCCCCTCTTCCCATAAGCAAGGCTACGCCTTGCGCAACATGGGATTCCAAAGGGACATAGTCCCTTTGGCGGGTGGAGGGCAGAGCCCTCCGCATCTGAAATCTTAAAGCAAGGCTGCGCCTTGCGGCTTTATCGCCCTTGGCGATGGCGCGGAGCATGCCCGCGTTTAACGCGGAGCAACGCTCCGCTTTTGGAAGGCTATCTATTCGCAAAGGGCTTCGCCCTCTGCTCTTCCGTTCAAGGGACATTGTCCCTTGAAAATCCCATATTATCGCCCCTGGCAATGAGCGCGGAACTTTGTTCCGCTATTGAAAGGCTTCTTTTTCGTAAGGGGCGCCGCCCCTTACGACCCTGTTCAAGAGGCAACGCCTCTTGAAAATCTCCGGTTATCGCCCGGCGGGCGTCATTCGCAGCGGGAAGGGGCGGCGCGCAGCAGCGCTTCCGCCTCGGCGACGATCTCCTCAATGATCTCTTTGCAGGTCTGTTCCTTTTTGACCAGACCCGCGACCTCGCCGCAGAGGAAGGAGCCGTTCTCCTCGTCCCCCTCGACGACGGCGCGGCGCAACGCGCCCGTGCCGAAGGCGTCCAGTTCTTCGTCCGTGACGGAAGGGTCCTTTTCCTTTTCGGCGAACGCGCGGGCAAACGGGTTTTTCAGCGCGCGCACGGGATGACCCAGCCGCCTGCCGCTGACCATGGTGCCCGTGTCCTTCGCTGCCAGCACCTTTTCCTTATAATGCGCGTGGATATGGCATTCCTTCGCCACCAGAAAGCGCGTGCCCATCTGCACGCCCTCGGCGCCGAGCATGAATGCCGCCGCCATGCCCCTGCCGTCGGCAATGCCGCCCGCCGCGATGACGGGAATGTCCACCCCGTCGACGACCTCGGGGACCAAGGGCATGGTGTTCGCCTCGCCGATGTGTCCGCCCGATTCGCCGCCCTCGGCGACGACCACCGTCGCGCCGCGCTTGGCGACCATTTGCGCCAGCGCCACCGACCCGACCACGGGAATGACCTTGATGCCCGCGTCCAGCCATTTTTTCATATAGGTCAGCGGATTGCCCGCGCCCGTGGTGAGGACGGGCACGCCCTCCTCCACGACCACTTGGGCGACTTCCGCCGCGTGCGGACTCATCAGCATGACGTTGACCCCGAAGGGTTTGTCCGTCAGCGTGCGGAGCTTGCGTATCTCCGCGCGGAGCTGCTCGCCGTTCATGTTCATGCCCGCGATGATGCCGAGGCCCCCCGCCTCGGAGACCGCCGCCGCCAGGCGCGCGTCCGCCACCCATGCCATGCCGCCCTGCAAGACGGGATAGCGGATGCCCAGAATGTCACAAATTTTGCTTTTGATCATAATTTCCTTCTCGTTTTTCCCGTAACGGGATGAAAAAATATTCCTCTCTATTGTAAAACAATCGCCGCGGTTTGTCAAGGACGGAATTGTGAAATTTTTACGAGAAAAAAAGCCGCGGAACGACGAATGGCATTATGTACACCGTACGGCGGTGAAAAATTCGTGCTGGCGGCGGTTGCAGTCGGCGGCGAGGGGAGAACGCACGTCCAGATGAAAGACATGCCCCGCGCTCTTGTCCCCCTGCCCGTATTTTGCGACCTCGCACTTCACGCCGCGCGCCCGTAAAAGCGCGGCAAATGCGGGCGTGGCTTGCGCGATGGGATCGTTCACGCTGTAAGAGAGAAAGGCGGGCGGGTACGCCGCCGTCACAAACTCCCGCGCACTCAGCAGGCGGAGCGCTGCCCTGTTCCCCTTGGTCCACTCCCGCACGGCGTGCGCGGAGAAACCCTCGACCCCCTTTCCGACGTCGAACAACCCGCTGTACAGGGCGACGGCGCAGAGCCGCAAGGGCGGCGAAAAGGCATAATTCGCCGCGTAGGCGGGGCTGGAAGTTATGCCCGCGTACACGCTTAAAATGAGCGCGCCCGCGCTGTCGCCGACGGCGTATACCTCATCCGCTTTGGCACGGTATTCGCGGGCATGGGCAGCAAGAAAGAGCATGACGTCGTTCAGGTCCTCCAAGGGGGCGGGGAAGCGCGCGGGGAGCAGGCGGTAATTGAAATTGAACACCGTGTACCCCTGCAGCGCGAGGCGCATGCAATAGAAGCGATACCGCTCTTTGTCTCCGTAACAAAATCCCCCGCCGTGCACGCTGACGAGGGCGGGCAGCGTTTCCCCTTCCTCCGCCGTCGTATACACGTCCAGAAGGTGCTCTTTCCCGCCCGACGGGGCATAGCGCACGTCGCGGTAGGCCGTGAGGGAAGAGGGCTCCTGCAGCCCCCGGTCCCGCTTGTCGTCGCTCCGGCGCATCGCCAGCGCGAACAATTTCATGAACAGTGACGTAAACACAGACATGCCGCCTTCCTTTTCCCCTTTCTTTCTCATGCGGCAGCCCTTCCCCGCCGCCGGGAACGAAAAACGGACGGAAGTTTGCGCTTCCCGTCCGCCGCGTCCGATCAAAAATCATTGCGCCTCTTTTTCGCGCTGCAAGGCATAGGCATACGCGCCGTAGATGCCCGCGTCGTTGCCGAGTTTCGCCCGCACGATGTCGAGGGGCGCGTATTCCGTATTCACATAAATGAGAGAATTCACCGTCTCTTTGAGCGGTTTCAAGAGGGCGTCGCCCTCGTTGGAAATGCCGCCGCCCAACATGACCGCCTGCGGGCGGAAAATGTTGACGAGATTGGCGATGCCTTCAGCAAGACAGAAGATGTAATCGTCCACGACCCGCTTTGCCGTTTCGTCGCCGAAACGCGCGGCTTTGAACGCCGTGCCGCCGTCCACCTTTTGCAGGCTGCCGCCCGCCAGTTCCCAAAGGAGACTGTCCTTATCCTTTTCCATCGCCGCGCGGGTATCGCGGATGAGCGCGGTCGCCGAGGAGTACTGCTCGAAGCACCCCTGCCTGCCGCAGCCGCACGGCCTGCCGCCCGTTTTGATGACCATGTGTCCGACTTCGCCGCCCGCGCTGCGGAAGCCCTCGAAGAGCTTGCCGTCCAGCACGATGCCGCCGCCCACCCCCGTGCCGAGGGTGACGAGGATGCAGTCGCGGTATTCCGATCCGACGCCGAATTTCGCCTCGCCGAGCGCCGCCGCGTTGGCGTCGTTGGTGAGGTATACCCGTTTGCCCGTGAGGTCGGCCACCGCGCCCGCGAGGGGCACGCGCACCCAATCGTAATTGCCCCACTTGACGACGGTGCCGGAGGCGCTGTCGATGACGCCGGGAGAGCCGATGCCGACGGCTTGCACGTCCTTGAAACTGAGGCCCGCATGCGCGACAACGCTCCTTGCGAGCGCGGCAAGTTTTTCCGCAACGCCCTTGGCGCCGTCCGAAGGATCGGTGTCCACCCGCTCCTTCAAAATGAGTTCTCCGTCCTTGAATACGCCCGACTTGGCGGACATCCCGCCCAGGTCGATCCCTACGTAAATCATTGTGCCTCCCGTCCCGCCGCAATGCGACTCTCTTAGAACTATATTGTAAAACAAAAAGCGAATAAAATCAAGACCTTTTCGGGAAAAAAACGATAACTTTTCGGAAAAATATGTTATAATAAAGGGAGAAAAGAGAAGAAAAACAAAATAGGAGGCAAAATATGTCGTTTTTACCCCAAGACCCCTACATGCTTTTGAGTTACGTGAACACCAAACTGCGGGACGCCTATCCCTCACTCGACGCGTTCTGCGAGGAGGAAGACGCCGACAAGGAAGCCCTCGTTTCCGCCCTCGAAAAAACGGGATACGGATACGACGAAGAAAAAAACGCTTTCGTGCCCGCGCGGGCTTGATTAAATTCCCCGTCCGTGCTACAATAGAGAAAAAGCAAAAATATCTTCGGAGGAGAACACTATGACTTTGGAAGAATTGAAGAAAGACAAGATCGCCGCCATGAAGGCGCACGAGGGGGACGCCGTGACCGCCTACAACGCCCTCATTTCCCGCCTGATGCTCATGGCGACCGACCCCAACCACGGCAGGGACATCACCGAGGCGGACATCGTTTCCGCCGCCTCCAAGACCGAAAAGGAACTTTTGGAGGAACAGGAAAACTTCCGCAAGGCGGGCAGGGAAGAGACCGTGGCGGCGCTCGAAAAACAGATCGAAACGATCCGCAGATACATCCCCGCCATGATGAGCGCGGAGGAGATCAAGACGGTCATCCTCTCCCTGGAGGACAGGAGCGTGCCCGCCGTCATGAAGCACTTCAAGGCCAACTACGCGGGCAAGTGCGACATGAAACTGGTCAACGAGACCCTGCGCAGCCTGTGACCCGACGCGGCGGGGCGCTTTCCGCTACAAAGGGAGAGTCCTCTGCCCCCTTATACGCGGGCATGCCTGCCGCAAACGACCGAAACGGAGTTTTGATATGAGCATGAATATTTTGGTGGTGGAGGACGACAATGACATCAACGATCTTCTCCGCAGGCTGCTGACGGGCGCTGGGTACAAAGTGACTTCGGCGTATTCGGGCACGGAAGCCGTGCGGCTGCTTGAAGAGCGGCTGCCCGACCTTGTCCTTTTAGACCTCATGCTGCCCGGTCTTCCGGGGACGGAAGTGCTGAAGACGCTGCGCGGCCCGCTGGCGTCGGACATCCCCGTCATCGTGCTCTCCGCAAAGGACGGCACGCGCGACAAGGTGACCCTTCTGGACGTCGGCGCCGACGACTACATCGTCAAGCCCTTCGAGCCCGAAGAAGCGCTCGCGCGCATACGCGCCGCGCTCCGCCGCCGCGCCGCCCTGCCCGCGGCGGAAGAGGTGCTTACATACAAAAACATAACCCTCCGCCCCGACCTGCGCAAAGTGACCGTATGCGGCAGGGAACCCGCCCTGACGGCGATAGAATACGAACTGCTCCTCACCTTCATGCGCAACCCCGAAAAGGTATATTCGCGGGAAAAACTCTACGAAGAGGTGTGGAAAGAGGGATATTACGGCACCGACCACACGGTCAACGTGCACGTCAGCAACCTGCGCAGGAAATTAAAAGAACTGGACGGACGGGAGGATTATATCCAATCGGTATACGGCATCGGTTTCCGTTTGGCGGGAATCTTGACCGATTCTTGACTGTTTCTTAATGACTTATTGACTGCCGCGGCGGTATAATGTAAACGTGATCGGGCGGCAACGCCGCATTTTCAAGGAGGTTTTTGAAGTGACTGATTGCGTTATACAGACGCGCGGCGTAAGCAAAACTTACGGCAGGCTGAAAGCGCTGGACGGCGTTTCGGTGAACGTGCGACGCGGAGAAATTTACGGACTCATCGGCGACAACGGGGCGGGCAAGACGACCCTGTTGAAGGCCCTTGTCGGGCACATATGGCCCGACGAGGGGGACATCGGCATCCTTTCGTGCGAGGGAAGGCAACTGTGCGCCGCCCGCAGGCAGGTCGGCGCCATGATCGAAAAAGTGGGGGCGTTCCCCAACCTTTCGGTCGAAAAGAACATAGAATACTGCCGCATCCTCAAGGGGATCCCCGACAGGAAAAAGACCGCCGAAGTCATCGAACTCGTCGGCCTCGCCGAAAAAGCGGGCGCCAGGTGCAGTCAACTTTCCATGGGCATGAAACAGCGGCTCGGGCTGGCGATCGCGCTGATCGGCGAGCCGCAGATACTCATTCTCGACGAGCCCATCAACGGGCTCGACCCCAGCGGCATACACGAATTCCGCGAACTTCTGCACCGGCTGAACACCCAGAAGAACATAACCATACTGCTTTCCAGCCACATCCTCTCCGAACTGCAGCAGACCGCTACGACGTTCGGCTTCCTTGCGGGAGGCAGGCTGATCGAGGAGATAAGCATACAAAAACTGACGGAAAAATGCGCCGACTATATCGAGATCGCCCTCTCCGACGTGGAAAAATACGCGGCGCTTTTGGATAAAAATTTCGGCGACGAAAACTACATCGTGACGCCCGAAAAGAAAGTGCGGATCTACTCCCCCAGGCGAAAACCCTACGAATACAGCCGCCTTGCGGCGGAGAACGGCGTGCTCGTCGGCGGGCTGGAAAGCCACAGCCGCTCCCTCGAGGACTACTATATGCACATCAAGGAGGGCGGGAAAAATGCTTAACTATATCAAGAGCGAATTTTACAGGGTCGTGCACAGCCTGTCGACATACGTCACCCTGGGCGTATTCGCCGCCCTTTCCCTGCTCGTCAACTGCGGCCTGGCGATCTTCGGCGCGATCAATCCGGCGTTTGCCTACAACACCACGAGTTTTTCCATGCAATTTCTCATGAATATCCCCACGGTATTCGTGTGCGCCGCGCCCATACTCGTCTATGTGCTCTATGAAAACGTCGGCAAAAGCGGCGCTCTCAAAAACGCCGTCGCCTTCGGCATCTCGCGCGAAAAACTGCTCCTGGGGCAGACGGTCGTCAGCCTCGTATTCTGCCTGGCAGTCCTGGCGGTGACGGAGGCCGTCTATTTCGCGAGCGCCTATGCCTTCCTGCGGTTCGACCCCGCCATATCCGCCGCCGAAGTCCTGCTTGAAACGGCGTGCGCGCTGCCTTCCGCCCTGGCGGCGCTCGTGCTGGCGGTCGTCTGCGTCAACGTATCGGACAGGAGCTTTGTGGGCGTTCTCATTTGGATGGCGGTCTTTTACCTCGTCCCCTATGTCTGCCGCTGGGTCGGCTATCAGGTGGATTTCTTTGCCGACATCGCCGCGTGGATGCCCATGAACTTCATGGACATGCAGAACGCCGAAGTCATCTTCTGGCGGACGGGCGAAGGCGTTCTGAAGTGCTTGGTCGCGGGCGGCGCGGGCATCGTCGTTTTCGGGGCGGCGGGCTGGCTGGCGCTCCGCAGAAAAGAAATATAAAAAAATACGACCGGCCGCAGCCCCGTTGCGGCCGGTTTTCGTGCGGGAGGCCGATCTATGACGGTAGTCTTTATCCTGTTGTTTGCCCTGGCGGCGACGGCGGCGGCATTTTTTGCCGTCCGCTTTGCCCTGCTGCGCGCCGCCATACGCAGAGCCGACGAAGAACTGCGGGAAATTAACACCAACATTACGGAAAATCACGTCCTGCGCCTTGCGGTGCCCGACAAGCGCCTGGGCGCCTTCCTGGACACCGTCAACCAAAATCTAGCATGCGTCCGGCGCGAAAGGAACGAATATGCCGCGCGCGAACGGTCGTTCCGTTCCCAGATCGAAGCCGTCAGCCACGACCTGCGCACGCCGCTGACCGTCATCATCGGATACCTGAAACTTTCGGACGGCGAAAGGGACGGCACGCGGGACGTGGTACTGCGCCGGGCGCAGTCCATGCAGAAACTCATTGCGGCTTTTTATGAATACTCGCGCATCATCGCGGGCGACTATACCCTCTCGCCCGCCGCCGTCGATATGTGCCGCCTGGTACGGGAAACGTTTGCCGACAACTGCGTGATCTTTGAAGAGAAGGGGCTGGCGGCGGAAGCGCATTTCCCGGACGCCCCCGCAACCGTATACGCCGACGGCGCGGCGCTGGAAAGGGTGACGGTCAATCTTTTGCAGAACGCCGCGCGCTACGCCGAAAACTTTTTCATGCTGTCCTTCTCCGTCCGAAACGGGCGGGCCGTCGCCGTGTTCGAAAACGACGCCGCGGGGCTGGACGAAAGCGACCTGCCCCGCCTCTTCGACCGGTTCTACACGGCGGACGGATCGCGGAACGCCGGAGGCACGGGGCTGGGGCTGACGATCGCGCGGGACCTCGTGCGGCAGATGGGCGGGGAGCTTACCGCCGTGCTGCACGGACGCGCGGACGGCAAAACGGTCGCCTTCACGCTCTCCTTCCCGCTGTACGGCGCCTGACCTGAAAGCCGTCGAAGCGGGCGCGCCGTGAAAGGCGGAAAACGCGGGCATGGGCGCTTCGTCCGTTTCGGCAAGAATATGCCGTATATCCCGTCCTTTTCGGGCATGGGTATGCCGTAAATGTATGACGCGCAAAAAAATATTACATAGAAAAAGAAACCCGCCCGCGGGGCAAAAATCTGCCCCGCGGGCGGGTGTTGTTTTATCCGTCATCTGTCCGATTTGCGGCGGTTGTGCTCCCTGCAGAGCATCTGGCAGTTTTCCGCGCTCGTCCTGCCGCCCTCCCGCCACGGCGTGATGTGGTCGGCCTCCATTTCGTCGATCTCATGGCGCACCTTTGCCCTCCCCTCTCTTTTACAATAGGGACAGACGCCTTGCTGCCGCTCGTACGCCGCCCGCTTCTGCCCCGCCGTGAAGGCGCGGATGTTCAGGTATTTTTCTTCCCCCGTCAGAACATAGGGGTATATCCCTTTCTTGCTCGTCACGTCGTCGTCCGCCATCAGTGCGGCGACGCGCGTTTCAAGCGCGGCGGTGTCGTACACCTTTCCGCCGTACGCCTTGTAGAGCCTGCCCCAATCGACCCCCTTCATCTCGCGGCGGTAGACGGGGAAGGTCAGGCGGACCCATTCGATGACGTTGCGGAAGAACGTCCACAGTTCGTTGGCGTTCGGGTCGTGCTGGCGGGCGGACATGTACCCCTCTATCTTTCCCTCGGATATCCAGCCGAGCGCCGTTTCCAGAAGTTCCTGCCGTATGGGCGAACCGTTCACGTAGTCCTTGGCGAGCAGGTATGCCGCGCAGTTGGATTTGCTGAAAACGGACTTGGCACTCGTCAGCCACGGCCCCGTGTACGTCGCGTTGCGCAGTTCCTGGTCGGTGAGTTTTTCGCCCGCGATATTGATGATGCGGAACCAGTCGAGTTTTTCCCGGTCGTTCCCCTCGCAGAAATAGACGAGCACCTTATAGCCGAGGATGGCCTTCTGCTCGGTCGAAGTGAGGTTGTGAAACGCCCTGTCGCGGACGGAAAAATCCCCCGCGACGTATTGACAGAAACTGACCGTCCGCTGCTGTCCGTCGAGCACCTCGAAGGTGCCGTCCTCGTTCTTCACCCAATACATGACGTTCAGGGGGAAGTTTTTGACGATGGTGTCGATGACGGCGTTGCGCTTGTCCTCCTTATAGACAAATTCGCGCTGGTATTTGGGACGGATGTTCAGCCGCCCGCCGTACCCCGTCACGCCCTCTTCGTCGTTGTCGGTATAGCCCGCGGCGATCTCGCCGACGGTGATCTCGTGCAATTCAATTTTCATGCTTTTTTCTCCTGATCAGTATGCGGGCATACATTTCCTTCCCCCGCAATGTAAAACGCTTGCCGTAATGCGGATTGTCCTCGACATACCTGTCGATGCCGACAATTTCAAATTGATCGGGGTTGTACTTATCGAGGAATGTGATGGGCACGCCCATAATTCCGTTACAGCTTTCTCCTGATGAAGAGCCGCTTGTACTTCCTTTCTCCCCGCACAACGGGCTGAGCGCTGCCGCTGGCGGCGTCCCACAATCCGTTTGAGAAACCCTTTCCTTCGCTTTCGGTTGCGCCGACGAGCTCAAATTGCTCCGGGTTGTATCTGTCGAGGAAGGTGACGGGCACGCCCATGACGCCGTTACATCTTCCTTCGGATGATAATTCTGAAGTAAGGCGTAATTCTTCGTCTGTCTGTCTGTCTGTCTGTCTGTCTGTCTGTCTGTCTGTCTGTCTGTCTGTC
>JAGHJP010000018.1 GCA_017886575.1 Clostridia bacterium | reverse complement strand
CCCGTCTGATCTTCGGACTGCCCGCCGCCGGCGACCTGCTGCCGCACGGCAACGCGGACATAGACGGCGACCACCTTGGGCACCGCCGCCTGCGCCTGTTCCAGGAGACTGTCCACCGCCGCCGAAACGGTCAACTGCACCGCGTCGTTCTCCTTGCAAGCGTTCAGGAGGGAATCGAGCAAACCGTTGCCCTCTTCCGCATCGCCGCCGGACGAAGAACTGCCGGAAGAGTCTTCCGCGGAAGTTCCGGACTGATCGTCGCCGGTACCGTCGTTTCCCGTATCGTCGTTTTCCGCCCCCGTGCGCGCAGAGAGCGCCGCCGTTTCACTGCTCCCCGAAGAGGGATCACCCGAACCGTTCTCCTCCGCGCCCGCGTTGCCGAGACGCAACAGAGCGTCCAGCTCGTCGACAAGCAGGCCCGAAAGCCCCTTGCCTTCCATGGTCAGCGTGACGCCGAGGTTCAGTTCGACGCCGCTGAGGTCCTCTTCGGAAACGCTTTCGGCGCCCATCTGTTCGGACAGGATCTGTTGCAGCTGTTCGGCAGAAACGGCATAAGAGAACTGCACCGAATAGAAGGGTTGTATGTACAGAAATGCCAACGCCACGACGCACAGGATGCCGATGAAAAGGTTGCCCAGACGCAGTTTCAGCTTTGCACTTTTCAGAGAAGAACGTCTGCGGTCCCGTAAAGCGGAACGGCTGCCGATTTTTGCCATATTTTTACCTCCGTGCGCGACAAATTAATTGCCGCCATAAATTTTGCCTATATTTTAACACAAGAACGGCATTCTGTCAATAATTTTTCCGCCGTTTCCCCTTTGTCTTCGCAGGCGGGGGCGGAAGCCCCCTTTCCCGCCTTTTGCGGGCATAATATTCGTTGTAGATCACGCCGACGACGAAACAGACCATCATGACGTACGACCAGAGCAGAAAGACGATGACGGCGGTGACGGCGCCGTACAATTTGTCCACGCTGCCGAAATGCAGGTAGACCGAAAACCCGACGCTCGCCAGCGCCCAGAGGAGAGTGGTCAGAAGGCTGCCTTTGACGGTTTCGCGGACGTAAAGGCGGTACGGGCAAAGGTACAGATTGAGCACCACCGAAACGCCGAACGCCAAGGCAAAGAGCATGCAATATCCCCCGACGTCGGCGGCAAAGGCGGGAAGAAAACGGCGCAACAGGTATACCATGCCCACAAACAGCGCCAAAAACAGAACGAGTACCGCCATTGTGGCGAGGGTGAGAAAAACGGCGGCAACGCGGCTGAAAAGTCCGCTTTTCTCCCGCGGACAGCCATAGACGATCTCGCCGCTGGCGCGCAGGTGATAGAAAAAATTGCTGGCGGAGTAAAGCGAGGTCAGGGCGAGAACGAAAGAGGCGCTTGCCGAAGCGGTGCGGGCGTTTTCCTGCACGAAGAGAAGCAATTCGCGCACCTGCGCAAAGATCTCAAGTTCCAGCACTTCCTCCGTCCCCGCGAGAAACTTGCCGAAAAGCAGGGTGAGCCAGAAGGCGAACGGCACGACCGAAAGAATGAGAAAAAAGACGAGCGTGCCCGCGATGGTGGTATATTTCTTGTCGGTAAGGGCGCGGTAGCGAAGGTGCACCCAATGAAACGCCCGCTTGAACTTTTCCATTCCCGCAGTATGTGCAAAAGGCGGCCGGATCTTGCATCCGGCCGCCCCGTGTCCGCCTTCGGCTTTAACGGCTTACGCCTTTACGGCCGAAAAGACCGCTCAGCCGTTGCAACCGTTGCAATTGCAATTACAGTTGCAGTTACCGTTTTGCGAACTTTGCAGTCCGTACTGCCGCGCATAGTAGGCGTCCGCCCAGTCGGCAGAAGAACTCTGCCAGCCGCCATTGCAGCCGCAATGATCGGTATGGTTGACGGCGCTCGTAACATTCACGCCGCGCTGAAAACCGCGGCTGAAACCGTTGTTGAAAGCATTGGAAAGAGCGTTGCAGCAAGAATTACAGGAGTTGCAGGAATTGCAGCCGTTGTTGATGTTGCTCGTAACGTTCACCCCGCGCTGAAAACCGCGGCTGAAACCGTTGTTGAAAGCGTTGGAAAGAGCGCTGCCGCCGCAGGAATTGCAGGAATTGCAGCCGCAGGAACTGCCGCTTGCGGAAAAAAGGGAATTGAAACAACACATAAAATACGTTCCTCTCTTGTGATTTAGCAGGAATATCCTACTTCTATATAGTATGCGGCACAAAGAAAAAACGGTAATGATTACCGTTCTCCCGAAAATATTTTTATGACTTCGATTTTTCCGACGATGTGGCGGTTAAATTCCTCCAAATCCTCCGCCGGCACCCAAAGTTCCCGCTGATAAGGCGCGCCGACCGTTTGGGGCGCATAACGCCGCACAAAGCCGTCATCCACCGAAAAACGCGTGACATAACCCTTAAACCCCGAGCGCTCATCCCGTGTGTTCCACTTTTCGGCAATGTCGCACGCATATTGTTCATCCAACACGGGGTAAAAGATCGGTTGTTCCGGCAGCCGCGGCGGAAACGCCGTATAACCGCTCTCCGCAATCAGACGCATCTCTGCTTCCCCCACCGGTCTGTATAAAATCATACCCGCATCTCTCCCTATATTTCTTTTCCGCCCTGTCTTCCGAGGCAAAAAGCAACCATGCAACTGTCTGTTTCCCGCTATTTCCCGCGCGGTCCACTCCCGTTTTTATCTTTTATGCAATGCGGCTGCAAGCGCCTTCAACGCAGACATGGTATCGTCCTTTACAGCGCCGCGCACCGTGACGACGGGATCAAGCACGGTCATGTTTTTCATAGAAGAAAGCATTTCCGCCATCAGTTTTCCCGCGGCGGGCGCCCAGGAACCGTTTTCGACCAGCCCGACCGTGCGCCCCTGCACCGCCTTAGATCTGAGGTGGAGCAGAAAGTCCTGCATGCAGGGGAAGAGCCCCGCGTCGTACGTGCAGCTCAGAAGCGCGAGGCGGTCGAAACGGAACACCTGCGCCACGGCTTCCGCCATGTCGCAGCGCGCAAGGTCCAAAAGAACGGTCTTTTCACCCGCTTTTTCCAATTCGTCGCGCAAAATATGCGCCGCCCCCGCGGTGTTGCCGTGGATGGAAGCGTAGGCGACGACCACGCCCCGTTCTTCGGGAACGTAACGGCTCCAAAGGTCATATTTTCCGAGGTAAAGCCCGAGATCCCCTTTCAAGACGGGGCCGTGCAGGGGGCAGATGGTCTTTATGTCCAGCGCCGCCGCCTTTTTGAGCACGCCCTGCACCATGGATCCGTATTTGCCGACGATGTTGCAATAGTATCGCCGCGCCTCGTCCGTCCACGGCTCGTCCGTCCCGAGCGTGCCGAACTTGCCGAACGCGTCGGCGGAGAAGAGGATCTTTTCGCTCTTTTCATACTCCATCATGACTTCCGGCCAATGCACCATGGGCGCCATGATAAAAGCGAGAGTGTGTTCGCCGAGGGACAGTTCATCCCCCTCCTTGACGACGATCTGCCGCCCGGAGATATCGTCCGAAAAATACTGCGGGAACATGACGAACGTCTTGGCGTTCCCCACGATCTTCGCCGACGGATATTTTTCCAGGAAGCGCCCGATGTTGCGGGCATGGTCGGGCTCCATGTGCGAAACGATAAGATAATCGGGCTCCCTTGTTCCCAAAGCGGCGGCAAGATTTGCAAACCACTGCTCGCTGACCCGTCCGTCGGCGGTGTCGAGCACCGCGACTTTCTCGTCGAGAATGACGTAGGAGTTATACGAAACGCCGTTCGGCACGGCATATTGGCTTTCAAAGAGATCGATCGAAGGATCGTCGCAGCCGATGTATTTTATGTTCTTGCCGATGTTTCTGTCCATAATCAAAAAACCTCTTTTCCTTTCATTAACGTTTGCATTCTTCCTGATATGTCCGATAGGTCTTATCGTCAAAACAACAAAAGACGACCGTCATATCGGCAGACGGGTGTCCTGCCAGCCACGTCTTGACCGTTCGGACGGCGATTTCGGTCGCCGGCTGCACGGGATAACCGTATACGCCCGTGGAGATGGCGGGAAAGGCTATGGAACGGATGCCGTGCGATGCGGCAAGATCCAAAGAATTGGTATAACAGTCCGCCAACAGTTCTTCGTCCCGCCCCGTACTGCCGTAGACCGGGCCCACGGTGTGGATGACATATTTTGCCTTGAGCCGATAACCCTTGGTGATCTTCGCCTCGCCCGTGCGGCAACCGCCCAGCGTGCGGCATTCCGCCAACAACTCCGGCCCCGCCGCCGCATGAATGGCGCCGTCAACGCCGCCCCCGCCGAGGAGGGTGGGGTTTGCCGCGTTGACGATGCACTCGCACTCCGATTTTGTGATATCTCCCCGTTCCGTCACGATACGGTTCATGGATCTCCCTCCATTCGCCTTCATCAGGTGCATTGCAACATCAGCCGGACATTGCCGAAATTTTTATCCCGTAAATCCTGCCGGCGGATATAAAAATAGATACAGCCGCAATCTCCCCACATCAGTTCGAAGTCGTCGTCCGTGAGGGTGCCCAATTGCAGCAAAAGCGTCCAATCTTCCGCCCGTGCACGGATATCGTCTTTTTCCGCCGCGGAAAGATCACTTCGGACGTCGCCGCAATAGATGCCGCGGGCAACCGTTTCGCACTCCTCGGTCATCTCGTCCTGTATAACGTCGGCATAGCCGAGCAATTTATGCACGCCGTCCGGCTCTTCCGTCGGGGGACAGCCGAAGCGGGCGCGGGCATCGTCGTATTCCTCCCAATCGCCGATAGCTCTGCCTTCACGGGCGTATTCCTCCCAATCGGGCAATTCCCTGCGGGCGGAAAAAACGAGGCGCTGCTCGGGAATGCGATATTCCGCCGGAAGATCGTCCGGAAACTCCGCCGCCGACAGCGCGCCGACGTCGCCGTCGTAATACAGGACCCGCGCGCACCCCTTGTCCGCGGGGTCGAACCCCCAGCGCTGCGTTTCCACGTCATAAAAGAAATACAGCATGCCCTTTGCGGGCAGAACGTCGTCTTTGTCGAAAGTCTTGACTTCGGCAAGATCGAACTGCGCCAGAAAGGCGAGCGGACGGTTTTTGACGACGTTATCGAAGTCCGCCCCTTCGAAATACGGCCAAACGAACCCCTGCGGAACGTGCGGCCTGCCGCCGATCTTACTCTTGCCGGGCGCAAGCGCTTGCCCGGCATGGCTGTAAGCGATGGAAACGGCATTTTTTTGTATCGCCGAAAATTCTTCAAAAATAAGATCCGAAGAAGGGCCTTGCTCTTCCTTTTTCTCCGCCGCGGCGCAAGGTCCCTCTTTTCCGTTTTTGCCGCGTGATTTTTTCAAAAAATTCTTCAAAAAATCAAAAGCTCCCATTGCCCGCGTTCCTCCGATCTAAAACCCAAATGAACT
>JAGHJP010000017.1 GCA_017886575.1 Clostridia bacterium | reverse complement strand
GTTCACCTCTATGGTCACGCCTTCCGAACGGCTGTTTTCCTGATTGTAATTGATGCCGAAAAAGATCATGCTCCCTTTTTCGCCGCCGTAGGTCATGCTTTCGGTGTCATAGCCGCCGCATCCCGTCAGTCCCGCAAGGAGCGTTGCGCAGATAAGGGCGAGTGCAGAAAAACGCAGTATTTTTTTCATGAAAATATTCCTCCTTATGTATTTATAATATAACACGTTCCGTCTGCCGTTGTCAATATGTTTCCCGAAAATTTTCGTGAATGTTTAGGCTGCGGTGAAAATGCGCACGGCGAGAGTGGTCATGTCGTCCCGCGCCAAGCCGTCCGTGCGGCGGAGGGCGGTGTGCAGAATGTCGTCTGCCAGCGCCTGCGGGTTCAGGGGGGAGAGGGTCTTCAGATAGTCGAACAGGTCGGAGGAGGAGCCGAAGGCGTCGGTGACGCCGTCCGAGAGGAAGACCAGAATGTCGTTCTCGCCGAGTTGTACGGACAGGGTGGTGGGGTGCAGTTCGTCCAGCATCCCGAGGGGCAGCCCTTCGCCCTCCAGTACGCGGATGGTCCCCTCGGAAAAGATGAACCCGAGGGGAGAGCCGATCTTCACGATGTCCGCCCTGCCGCTGTCCAGGTCGACCGCGGCGAGGTCGATGCAGGCAAAACTCTCCTCGCGGTTGAAGGTGAGCAGTTTGTTGACCGTGGAAAGGACGGTATCCCCGGGCATGCCCGCGCGGTAAAAACTTTCCAGAAGGGAGAGCGCGCTCTCAGAGATGCGCCTGGCGGCGGGGCCGCTGCCCATGCCGTCCGACAGGGCGGCGAGAAATCGCTTTTCGTCGATGCGGATGACCGAGTGGGTGTCGCCGCTCTCCGCTTCGCCCTTCTTCTTCATCGCGGCAACGCCGAACGCCGCGTCGAAGCGCGGCTTCTTGCGCAGAACATAGCAGAATTTGTCCTTGGCAAGCACAAGTTTTTCCCCCGTCATCATGGGCATGCCCAGCACCTCTTCGGCGGCTTTCACGATCTTCGCGTTTTCGCAGCGGCCGAAAACGGTCAGCGTGACGGAGACGTTCTCCTCTTCGCCGTAGACGAGTATCTCCGAGCAGATGACCCCCTTTTTGGCGAGCGCGGCGTAAAGCGCCCGTTCCTTTTCGTCGAACACGCTCAGGGGCTGGCTCTGTTCGAGGGCGATGTGCTTCAACAGTTCGCTCACGCCCTGCGCCTGTGAGGACATCAGCTGCCTGCCCGAGCGGGCGTTTTCGGCTTCCAGCATGTATTTTCGGTATTCGCCGAGCTGGCCGTTGAGGCAGAACAGCACGCCGCCCGCGTTGACGCAGTTGGAGCTGAGCACGGCGGGCAGGTCGACGAGCCCCGCCTTCCCCTTGGCGCATCCGACGGCAACCAGCATGTCCAGCGCGCCGCCCATGCCCAAAGCGCGGCACTTTTCGGCGTTCCGGCAGGAAGCACACAGTCGTGTTTCTATCTGTTCGCGGATGTGTTTGCGGGCGTTCTCTTCTCCGCCGCTCTCGTCGCCCGACAGCGCGTCGAACGTGTTCTCGATGCGGCGGAACACGTTGGAGAGGGCAAACAGCCGTTCGCCGATGGCGGCGCGGTTGCGGTTGACGGCAATGCGGTTCAGATGGTTTTCGCGGTAAAAGACGAGTTTCTTTTCGGCGGCTTTGAGCGCGGCGGCGGGAACGCACAAAAAGAGGACGCAGGGCACGCCGCAGGAGAGCAGGGTGAAGGCGATGGTCGCCGCGTCGGCGCCGTACAGCCCGCCGCAAAACTGCACCGCAAGAAAGGCGAAGGCGACGGCGAGCACGCACGGGAATTTGCCGGAGGGGTAAAAGAACAGCCCCATGCCCGCGTATATCGCATATAACGCGAGGGGAGAAAGGGAAAATTCCGTCAGGGCGGGCGGCAGGGCGCACAGCAGGGCGAACACCACGGCGCCCGCGTTTTTCATCGTCGCAATGCAAAACAGTACGGCAAACAGGGCGGCGGCAAAGTAGACGAGGGGACCGAAACATTTGTAGAGCCCCGTCGCTACGGTGCACAAAAAGAGCGCGACGCACAGGAGTTCTTCCCGCGAAAGGCGGCATTTGGTCAGTTTGAAGAGGATGACGGAGAGCGCCGCGCGGAAGAAGAGGCTCAGCAAAAACAGGGCGGCGGCAATGACGATCTTCTGCCAAAGAACGGGGATCCCCGCAAAGATCTGGTAGGGTTCGAGGGGGAAGAGCAGGACGAAAAAGACCATGGCGACCGGGGCGAAGAGCGCGGCGAGCAGCCGGTTTTTGCCCCCCAGGCGGCGGAAGATGAAGAAGGCGACGAATAGGAACAGCGCCTGGCAGCCGTATACGATCATCTTTTCGGCGTTCAGGGTCAGAACGCCCGACAGCAGAAAGAACAGGCAGGCGAGGGGCAGGTTCAGCCCCTCCGCCGCCATGGCGAAAAAGAGGGCGAAGGCATATGGCTCGCCCTGTCCGCCGACGAAGGCGAGTAACAGGACGCAGGCGAGCAGCCCGCCGTACAGCAAAATGTCGTGCTCCCGTATTTTCGGCCGTCTGAAAGTAGGCATGGTTTCACCTCCGCATTTTGAATGCTTTCACGTTTCAGGGAATACAATAACAAACCATGCCGCAAAAAAGCCGTCGGCTTTTGTCCGTAAGGGTATTTTTTTGTAAAAAAAACCGCCGCGGCGGCAAAATGCCGTCGCGGCAGGGGAATATACGGTCTATTTCCGATGGGACGACAGCCACACCATCAGCACGGCGACGTCTGCGGGGCTGACGCCCGAAATGCGCCCCGCCTGTCCCAGGTTGAGCGGGCGCACCTTGTCCAATTTTTCCCGCGCTTCCAGGCGCAGTCCTTCCAGGGAGAGGTAGTCCATATCGGGGGGCAGCCGCTTGTCCTCCAGTTTCTTTGCCCGTTCGATCTGTTCGTAGCCCTGTTTCAGGTACCCTTCGTACCGCACGGCGATCTCCGCCGTCTGCAGAATATCGGCGGGATATCCCTGCAGAATGCCGAACGCCGCGCGCACGTCTTTGAGCGGAATGCCGCGGCGGAGCATGTCCGCATAGGAAATGCCGCTCGTCAGTTTGCCGAAGCCGTACTTTTCCACGAAGGCGCCGGCGGCTTTCGGGGAAACGCGCTCGTCCAGGGCGCGCAGCGCCTCTTCGTACTGCGCCTTCCGCCTTTGGTAGACGGCGTAACGCTCCTCCGTCACCAGCCCGCAGGCGTGGCCGATCTCGGTCAGGCGGAAATCGGCGTTGTCCTGCCGCAGGAAAATGCGGTGTTCGGCGCGGGAGGTCATCATGCGGTAGGGCTCGTCCGTGCCCTTGGTCACGAGGTCGTCGATGAGCACGCCGATGTATGCCTGGTCGCGGCGGAGCACCAGGGGCGGTTTGCCGCGCAGGGCGAGCGAGGCGTTCAGTCCCGCCATCAGCCCCTGCGCCGCCGCCTCTTCATAGCCGCTCGTGCCGTTGATCTGTCCCGCTGTATACAGCCCCTTCACCTTTTTATATTCGAGGGTGGGCAGAATGTCCAGGGCGTCGATGCAGTCGTATTCGATGGCATAGGCGTAACGGGTGAACAGGCAGTCCTCGAGCCCCGCCACGGTGTGGTACATCGCCTCCTGCACGTCATGGGGCATGGATGAGGACATTCCCTGCACGTATATCTCGTTTGTGTTCGCGCCCTCCGGTTCCAAAAAGAGCTGATGGCGCGCTTTGTCGCGGAAGCGCACCACCTTGGTCTCGATGGACGGACAGTACCGCGGCCCCGTGGAGAGGATGGTGCCGTTGTAGAGGGGGGAACGGTCCAGATTGTCTAAAATGATGGCATGGGTGCGTTCGTTGGTATAGGTGAGGTAACAGACCGCCCTGTTTTCGGGCAGTTTTTCGGTGAGGAAGGAGAAGGGGTATATGTCGTCGTCGCCCCGCTGCACTTCGCACTTTTCAAAATGCACCGTCCTGCCGTCCACGCGCGCGGGCGTGCCCGTCTTGAACCGCATGATCTTGAACCCTAGCCGCTGCAGGCAGTCGGTGAGGTACGAGGCGCGCTGAAATCCGTTCGGTCCCGATCTCTGCACGAAATCGCCCGTGATGGTCTCGGAGTTGAGATAGACGCCCGTGCACACGATGACCGCGCGGCAGCGGATAACGCCGCCGAATGCCGTCTTTACGCCTGTCACCGCGCCGTTTTCCGTCAGGATATCGGCGACTTCCGCCTGTAAAATGCGCAGGTTCGGGCAGCTTTCCAGGGTGCGCTTCATTTCGCGGTGATAGGCGTTCTTGTCCGATTGTGCGCGCAGGGACTGCACTGCCGCGCCCTTACCGACGTTCAGCATGCGTATCTGCAGGGCGGTCTTGTCGGCGTTCAGCCCCATCTCGCCGCCCAGCGCGTCTATCTCGCGCACCAGGTGTCCCTTCGCCGTCACGCCGATGGAGGGATTGCAGGGCATGAACCCGATGGAATCGAGGTTGAGGGTGAGCATGACCGTCTTTATGCCCGTCCTCGCCAGGGCAAGGGCGGCTTCGCACCCGGCATGTCCCGTCCCGATGACGGCGGCGTCGTACGTCCCGATGATGTAGTTGTCTTTCTCCTTTTCGTCCATTGCTGTCGTTCCTTTTTTTTGAAAAAAAGGCGTCGCCGCCCCTGATTTTTTTATTTTGAACACAAAGCAAGGCTCTGCCTTGCGCAATATGGGTTTCCAAAGGGACGGTGTCCCTTTGGCGGGTTCAAAGGGCGGAGCCTTTTGCGGGGTCGGGGGCAGCGCCCCCGATATCCCGAACATATCAAGCAAGGCTTCGCCTTGCGCAATATGGGTGTCGGGAGAGCGTTACGCCCTTCGCGGGGTTTATAAGGGGCGAAGCCCCTTGAAAAAATGGAACCCTATAAGTAAGGCTTTGCCTTGCGCAACGCGGGTTTCCAAAGGGACGGTGTCCCTTTGGCAGGGTGCGGGAACGGTGTTCCCGCAAAAAAACAGCCTTTCTAAAACGGCGCATGCGCCGCATCCAACGCGGGCATGCCCGCGTTTAAATCGCCTTTCGGCGATATTCAGCGCAAGGCGGCGCCTTGCTTGATAAGTTCACGATACAGCAAGGGGTTTCACCCCTTGACCCCACCAAAGGAGCAACGCTCCTTTGGGAACCTCAGTTGCGCGAGCCGTGGGCTTGCTTTTAAGTTCGCCGATTAAGAAGAGTGCCGTCCTTCAAAATATCGTTATATGCGGGCATGCACCGGCCGAAAGACCCGTTTACTGCTTTAAGACGATGTTCTTGATGTCGTCCACGTCCTTTGCCACGCGGTCGTTGATCTTGATGAAATCGGCGATCTTGTCGCGGGAGTGGATGATGGTCGCATGGTCGCGGGCAAGGAGTTTGCCGACGTTGACGAGGGGCAGGGAGAGCATCTCGCACATGAGATAGGCGCATATCTGCCGTGCGCGCACGATCTCCTGCTTTTTGTTCTTGCCCAAAAGTTCGGTCTTGGAAATTTTATAGTACGAACACACGCTCTTGATGACCGCTTCGGGCGTGACTGTCTCCTGCTCTTCGGGCACCGATTCGCTCAGCGCCAGCTTGGCGAGTTTCAGGGAGATGGGTTCTTCGTGCAGTTTGGCGGCAAACAGCAGTTTGGTCAGCCTGCCTTCGAGGGTGCGCACGTCCGTGCCCGAATCCTTGGCGAGAAATTCCAGGACGTCCTCGGGCAGCACGCACTTCTTTTCGAGCGCTTTGCGCTTTAAGATGGCGATCTTGGTCTCCAGGTCGGGCGGTTGTATGTCCGCGGTCAGTCCCCCTTCGAAGCGGGTGCGCAGCCTGTCTTCGAGGGCGGCGATCTCCTTGGGGGGACGGTCGGAGGAGATGATGATCTGCTTGTTCTGCGCGAACAGTTCGTTGAAGGTGTGGAAAAACGCCTCCTGCACGGCGAGTTTTTTGGAAATGAACTGAATGTCGTCCACCAGAAGCACGTCGGCGTTGCGGTAGTGCGCGCGGAAGAGGGCGTCCTTGTCCCGCCCGCCGTTCTTGGTCAGCATGTTGTCGATGACTTCGTTCAGGAACTTTTCGCAGGTGGTATACAGTACCTTCATCGAGGGCTTTTTTTCGCGGATGTCGTTGGCGATCGCCTGCATCAGGTGGGTCTTGCCGAGGCCCGTACTGCCATAGATGAAGAGGGGGTTGAAGGAGGCGCCCGGGTTTTCCGCCACCGCCTTCGCCGCCGCGTACACGAATTTATTGGAGGGCCCGGGTACGAAGGACTCGAAGGTGAACCGCTTGTCGATGGGCAGGGGTTCGAAGTCGTCCTCCTCGGCGGCGGCGTTTTCCATGGTGTACACGTCGCTGCCGTCCACGACGAAGATGAACCCGGTCAGGCCCGCGCCTGCCTGTACGACCGCCTCTTTGAGCTGGTCGACGTACTTTTTCATGAGGATGTCCGCGCCCATCTCCGAAACGACGCGCAGGACGATCTTGCGCCCGGCGATGTCCACGGGCACGATGGGTTCCACGTATGCCGAGTAGGTCATCTGCGGGATGAGTTTCTGCGCCTTCTCGCTTATTTTTTTCCAGATAAAATCGATTTGCGTCTTTTCGGTCATGTTTTCCCTCTCAAAAGTTTTTGCGTTTTTCCCGAGAATGTGGTATAATCGTACTATCCATTATAATACAAAATCCGCCGAAAAGAAAGTGATTTTGCCTCTCATTTCAAGATTATGCAAATAAAAAAATTGTCCCTCAAAAATTTCAGGAATTACGAGGAGGAGGAGTTCTCGTTTTCGCCGGGGCTCAACATCCTGTTCGGCAAGAACGCCCAGGGCAAGACCAACTGCGCCGAGGCGGTCTTTTATCTCTGCACGGGCTCTTCCCTGCGCATCCGCCACGACCGCCAGCTCATCCGTGCGGGCGCCGACCGCGCCCGCATCTCCGCCCTCGCTTCCAACCGCTACGGCGACGTGTCCATCGAGGCGGACATCGGCGAAAACGCCCGCGAGATCCGCGTCAACGGCACGAAGATCGCCAAAAACGCCGACCTTTTGGGCAACGTCAACAGCGTGTTTTTCTCCCCGGGAGAGTTGCGGCTCATCCAGGACGGGCCGGACGAGCGCAGAAGGTTTCTGAACCTCTCCATCTCCCAGCTTTCGCGGGGGTACTACACCGCCCTTTTGCGGTACAATAAGATCCTGGAACAGCGCAACGCGCTTTTGAAGAACCGCGACGTGTCTCTGGTGCTCGAGACCTTGCCCGTGTGGGACGAACAGCTCTGCCTGTACGCCGCCCGCGTGGTGTGCGCCCGCGCCGATTTTACCGCGCGGCTCGCCCCGCTCGCCGCCGAGGCGCACGCCTATCTCACCGACGGCGCCGAACGGTTATCTTTGGGCATGGATAGGGTCTACGAGGGGGACGAGGCGGAAGTGTGCGCGCGCCTTCAACGGGAAATGAGCGGAGCGTACGAGAAGGATCTGCGCCTCGGGTTCACCACCGTCGGGCCCCACCGCGACGATATGAGAATATCCATCGGTGAATTGGACGCCAAGGGCTACGCCTCGCAGGGACAGGCACGCACGGCGGCGCTCGCCCTGAAACTCGCCGAGCTGGAAATTTTCAGGGAGCGCGCGGGCGAATACCCCGTGCTCATTCTGGACGACGTGATGAGCGAATTGGACTTGCCCCGCCGCAAGAAACTCGTATCCAGGCTGCAGGGCGTCCAGACCATCGTCACCTGCACGCACGCCGAGCGCGTGCTCTACGGCAGGGACTGCAACAAGATCCGCATCGCGGGAGGGAAAATCGTAAAATGAAGGCCGATCTGCACATGCATTCCGTCTGGTCGGACGGGCAGTACATGCCCGCGGAATTGGCGGTTCTCTGCCGCCAGAGCGGGGTGGAGCTCGCTTCTTTGACCGACCACGACAACTTTGCGGGGGACGGGGAAAAGCGCGCGGCGTTTGCCGCCGCGGGCGTGGGGTATCTCACGGGCGTGGAGATCTCCGCCTACGAGGGCAAGACCAAGGTGCACGTCACGGGGTACGGCTACGACGCCGCGTCCCCCCTCTGCGCCGCGTTGCAGCGGGAGCGCGCGCGGCTGGCGGACGAACGGCTGGACGACGTGCTGGAAAGGCTGAAAAAGTATAAAGACATCCGCCTTTCGCGGGAGGACGTGCTGGCGGAGCGCAAGGCGGACGTGCCCGTGCACACCCTGCACATCGCCTCGGCGCTCGTCAAAAAGGGGTTCTATCCCAACCTCAAAGGGGCATTCCTGGACTGTTTTCAGCCCGATTCGCCCACTTATTCCTATGTCGGCAGGCCCACGCCCGTCGAGGCGATCGAAATGCTGCATTCCCTCGGCGGGGTCGCCTGTCTTGCCCACCCCGGGCGGATATGGCTGCCCTTCGAGGAGCGCGCGGCGCTCATACGGCAGCTGAAAGACCGCGGGCTGGACGGTATAGAATGCACCTATCCCACGCATACTGCGGAAGAGACGGCGTACTATCTCTCGCTCTGCGAGGAGTTGGGGCTTTTCAGGACGGGCGGCAGCGACTTTCACCGCGACGGCGGCGGGCGCACCCTCGGCGTGCCCTTCTTCGAGCCGGACGAGGCATTTCTGCGCGCCGTGCATTTTTGCGTTTGAGAAACGGAAGAGGGGGAAACGATGAAAACGATGAGGCGGTTTTTGCGGGGGGCATGCCCGAGGAAAAATATTTTCGGAAAGGGAAGAAAAATCAAGGCGTTCGCGGGCATGGCGGCCGCCTTTTTTCTTTTTCTCTGCCTTATTTTTCCTTTTGCGGCAAAAACCGTGCCGCCTTGCCGCGCCGCCGCGCAAACCGCGGACGCGCTCTGCCTTTCTCCGCGTCCCGCTTCCCCCGTCGGCGGGACAAAGAAGGAAGTGCTTCTGAGTCGTTTCACCACCGAATTCGACGGTTCCAATCTCACCCGATCGCACAATATCCGCCTGGCAAGCCGAAAGATCGACGGCTGCGTCCTGCCCGCGGGAGGCGCGTTTTCCTTCAACGGGCGGGTGGGGGAACGCACCAAGGCACGGGGCTTTCAGGAGGCGCCCGTCATCTTCGAGGGAGAATTCGTGCGGGGCACGGGCGGCGGGGTCTGCCAGGTCAGCACCACCCTCTATAATGCCGCCCTTTTGGCGGGCATGACGGTCACCGAGGTGCACGCGCACTCCCTGCGCGTGGGATATGTGCCGCCCTCTCTCGACGCCATGGTGTCTTCGGCGAGCGACCTGCGCTTTTGCAATCCCTCGCCCGCCCCCGCCGTCATCCGCATGTACACGGAAAAAAACAGCGTCACCGCCGAGATATACGGGCGGAAAACGGCGGACGAATACCGCACGGAGAGCGTGGTCTTGCGGCGCCTTTCCCCGCCGCCCGCCGAGGTCGTCGAGGGGGAAGAGGACTGCGTGCTCAAACGGGAGAAGGAGGGGATGAAGAGCGAGAGCTATCTGTTCGTCTACCGCCGCGGCAGGCGCCTGCGGTGCGTGCGTATCCGTCGCGACACCTATGCCTTCGTGCAGGGGAAGGTGCAGAAAAAGCGGACGGAAACGGCGGAGGAAGTCCCCGAAGCAGGGGAGAGGGCGGAGGGAAGCAATTCCTGCGGGAAAGTTGCGCAAAACGATTGAAATTTTTTTCCGAAGATGGTATAATGAAAAGAGCGTAATGTTTTCGGACGCGGGCGCGCGCCTTCGTCCGGCAAAAAATTCGAGGAGAAGAACCGGAAAATGATCAAAATCGTCATCGACGCGATGGGCGGCGACAACGCCCCCGCGGAAATCGTAAAGGGCGCGGTACAGTCTTTGGAGCAGCGCGCCGACCTCGCCGTGGTGCTGACGGGGGACAGGGCAAAGGTAGAGGCGGAACTCGCAAAATATAAATACGACCCCGCCCGCGTCGAAGTCGTGCATTGTACGCAGGTCATCACGAACGACGACGTGCCCACCAAAGCCATCCGCACCCTGACGGACAGCTCGCTGACCGTCGCCTTTGACCGCCTGAAAAAGGACCCCGAAGTGTGCGCGCTGGTCACGGCGGGATCGACGGGCGCCACCCTCGCGGGCGGCATCTTTATGATCGGGCGCATCAAGGGCATTTCCCGCCCCGCGCTCTGCCCCGCGCTCCCCAACGTGCGCGGCACGCAGACCCTTCTTTGCGACTGCGGCGCCAATCTCGACTGTAAGCCCGTCAACTTCGCTCACTTCGCCATCATGGCTTCGGCGTACGCCAAGGCGGCTTACGGCGTGGAAAATCCCAAAGTGGGGCTCCTGAACAACGGCGCGGAGGCGCACAAGGGGGACGAGGTCCATCAGGCGGCGTATAAACTGCTCTCCAAAATGGACTGCATCAACTTCGGCGGCAACGCCGAAGGGCGGGACATCATGTACAGCGATTTCGACGTCATCGTGTCCGACGGTTTCTCGGGCAACGTCGCGCTCAAAGCCATGGAGGGCTGCGGCAAGACGGTCAGCGAAGTGCTCAAAAAGGCGGCAAACGAGAGTTTCTTCAACAAACTCGGGCTGCTCTGCGCCTGGGGCACGGTCGGCAAGCTCAAATCCATGCTCGACTATCACAAGTACGGCGGTTCGGTCTTTCTGGGCCTCAAAAAGATCGTCGTCAAATCGCACGGCTCGTCCAAGGCAAAGTCCATCTGCGCTTCCGTCCTGAAGGCCGCCGAGGCGTACGAGCATCATCTCACCGAGAACATCGAACGGACGCTCGCCGCCGTGGACCTGCAGGCGGTCGAAGCCGCCTGCCGCGAAGAAAATGCCTGACGGAAAAATCGCGGGCGGGGAGAACGCCGCGTGCGGGCGCGCGGAGGAGATCGAGAAGATCATCGGCTATTCCTTCCGCGACAAGGCGCTCTTAAAGCGGTGCTTCACTCTTTCTTCGGCGTCCGGCAGCAACAACGAGCGGCTGGAATTTCTGGGCGACGCGGTCATCGAACTGTGCGTGTCCGAAATGCTCTATCTCCGCTCGGGCGAAGACGAAGGGGACATGACCGAGCTCAGAAAGAAATTCGTTGCCAACAGCGTGCTGCGCGCCACGGTCGAACGGCTGGGGCTGGAACGCTTTCTCCTCTTTTCGGGCAAGCGCGAGAACATTGGCAAAAAACCCGTCGCCAGCCTCTTCGAGGCGGTGGCGGCTGGCATCTATCTGGACGGGGGCATGTCCGCGGCAAGACAGTTTATCACGGATAAACTCATCCGTTTTGAGCGGGAAAAGATCCTCGGCGACGGCGGGAGCAAAAATTACAAGGGAATGTTGCAGGAATACCTGCAAGGCGCGGGCATGCCCCGTGCGGAGTATGAACTTTTGGAAAAGACAGGGCCCGATCACCGTCCCGTTTTCCGCGTGCGCGCCAGCGCGCAGGGGCGGTCGGGCACGGGCGAAGGCGGCAGCAAGGCCGAAGCCGAGCAGGCGGCGGCAAAGAAAGTACTCGAATCGTTAAGGAACGGAGAATAAACCTTGAATCTCAAAGAAATGCAGCTTGTCGGCTTCAAATCGTTCGCCGACAAGACCACAATTCCATTCCAGGACGGCGTGACGTGCATCGTCGGGCCCAACGGGTGCGGCAAGTCCAACGTGGCGGACGCGGTGCGCTGGGTGCTCGGCGAACAGTCCGCCAAGACCCTGCGCGGCTCCAGCATGCAGGACGTCATTTTCAACGGCACGCAAAAGCGCCGTTCCCTCTCCTTCTGCGAAGTGACCCTTACCTTTGACAACTCCTCCAAGCTCTTCGACATCGACTACGGCGAAGTGGCAATGACGCGGCGGCTGTACCGTAGCGGCGAAAGCGAATACCTTCTGAACCGGCAGAAGTGCCGCCTCAAGGACATCGTCGCCCTCCTGCACGGCGTGGGCGTCGGCAAGGAGGGGTATTCCATCATCGGGCAGGGCAAGGTCGCACAGATCATGAACTCTAAGCCCGAGGACAGACGCACCATCTTCGAAGAGGCGACGGGTATCATGATCCAGAAGCAGCGCAAGCAGGAAGTGGAGCGCAAACTCGAAGCCTCCGAGGACAACCTCGCCGTCTACAAACAGCGCATGGCGGAAGCCGAGCGGCAGCTCACCCCCCTCGCGAAGCAGGCGGAAACGGCGCAGAAATACAACGAATACGCCGCCGACCTCAAATACCACGAGGTCAATGCTTACATATTCCGCCGCGAGAACGCCGAGACCGAAAAGGGGCGCTACACCCGCGAGATGGAGCGGCTCAGCGGCGAGATCGCGCGGTTCAACGGCGAGATCGAAGAAATTCTGGACGAACGCGAGCGGCACCGCGCCGAACTTGACGCGGCGGACAAACAACTGTCCGAACTCAACGAAAAACTGCTTCGCTACACCGTCGGCAACACCGAAAAGAGCGGCAACGCCCGCCTCTACAAGGAAAAGGCGAACGCTTTCCGCGAAAAACTTCAAGGAGCAAAAGAGGACATTGCTTCCTGCGAGAAACGCATCGAAGAGATAGGGCATGCCCTGGAAGAATGCGATAAAGCCGTTGCCGAAAAGCGCAAACGAGCCGACGAGATCGGGCGGGAAAGCAAGGAGATCGCGGTCAAAATAGCGGCGCTCGACGAGGAGATCGCCTCCTACGAAAAGGACGTCATGCAGGACCGCGTGCGCGAGCTCTCTTCGCTCGAAAACCTGTCCCAGCTCAAAGAGAACATGGGCAGCCTTTCGGCAAAGAAAGCCGCCGTCGCCGAGCGCATGGAGGAAGTGCGCGCCGCCATCGAAAAGGAAGAAAAGCGGCGGGAGGGGCTGCGCGGAGAACTCAAGATCTGCGCCGGCAAGATCGAAAAGTTGAAGGCGCTCGCCGACTCGGCGGACGAAGTCCTCGAAAAGCAGAACGCCGTCATCCGCGCGGAGCAGGAAAAATATGACAAACTGAACGCCGATATCTATGCCTGCAACGCCCGCATCGAGAGCGTGGAAAATTCTCTCGATCTGTACGTCGGGCTCAAAAACCGTTTCGAGGGCTATAAAGATTCCGTGCGCCGCCTGTTGTCGGCCGCCAAGACCGATCCCGAGGTCAACAAGCGCATCCGCGGCATGATCGCCGATATCGTCAGCTGCGAAAGCAAATACGAACTCGCCATCGAAACGCTCTTCGGCGGTGCCATGCAGAACATCGTCACCGCCACCAGCGAGCACGCCAAGGACCTCATCGCCTTCTTAAAGCGCAACAACATCGGCGTGGTCACCTTTTTGCCCGTCGACTCCATGCGGCCCCGCTACGACAGCCGCGACGTGGAGCGGGCGCTGAACGAGCCGGGCGCGCTGGGGCTTGCCGACCGCATCGTCAAATATGACGAATATTACGCCCCCGTCATCAAAAACCTGCTCGGCAACACGCTGGTCTGCGACAACAACGACAGCGCGGTGCGCATCGCGCGCAAATACGCGCACGCCTTCCGCATCGTCACGCTGGAAGGGGACATCATCGCCACCAGCGGCGCCATGACGGGCGGTTCGCGGAAGAAGGACGCGGGCAACCTCTTGCAGAACGAACGACTCATCAAGCAGTGCGAGGAGGAGATACAGTCCCGCAAAAAGGAACTTTCCCGCCTGCGCGTCGCGATCGAGGCAAGCGCCGCTTCCCGCGCCGCGGCACAGGGCAAACTCGAAGAACTGCGCGCGCGCTTTCAGGCGGCGGCGACCGATCTCGCCACCGTCAAACAGCAGGAAGCTTCCCTGCAGCAGCTCGTGGGCGAAGTCGAACAGAACATCACCGTCTACCACGGCGTTCTTTCCGAACTGAAACAGAAGGAAACCACCCTCTCCGACGAGGCGCAGGCAAGCTCCGAGAGCGAGAAGGTGCTCGCCAAGATCCGCGTGGAGGCGGACGAGGAGCGGGACAAGAAGCGCCGCGAGAGCGAAAACCGCCGCGCCGAACGGCAGGGCTTGCAGGAGCAATACAATGCCCTGCAGGTCGAAGCCGCCTCCGTGGCAAGCGGCATCGAGAGCGACGGGCAGACCGCCGTCCGGTTGAAAGGCGAGCGCGCCGACCTGTATGCCGCCATCGAACGGCAAAGGGCGGACATGGCGGAATACGAAAAGGAGATCGCCCGCTGGGAGCGCGAAGCCGAGCGGCAGGCGCTCACCAAAGCCGAACAGGAGACCGTGGACAGACTGCGCGCCGAGATAGAGCGCGCGGGCGCGGAAAAGCAGAAGATCAATCTCCGCCAGATCGAATTGGAAACGGCGCAGAGCGGCGTGCAGGAGAAGATCAACGAGGCCACCGCCCGCCGCGGCAAGTGCGAAGTGGAAGTGGGGCGCATCGAGACCAACCTCGAAAACCTGCGCCAGCGCATCGAAGAGGCGTACGCCCTCTCCTACGAGGACTGCCTGCCCCTGCGCGACCCCGCATACGATATTGCATCGTCGGCGAACGAAATATCGGCCTTAAAGCGCAAGATCACGGCGCTCGGTCCCGTCAACGCCAACGCGCTCGAGGACTATGAGGCGTTAAAGACCCGTTACGACGAGATGACCGTCCAGCGCGACGACGTGGAAAAGGCAATCGAGGACGCGCGGCAGATGCTCGAAGAGATCAAGGCGGACATGCGCGAGCGGTTCGACGCGGGCTTCAATACCATCAACGAAAACTTCATGTACATCTTCAAGGAGCTCTTCGGCGGCGGCAAGGCGGAATTGCAGCTCGATTATACCGACTGCGAGGATCCGCTGGACGCGGGCGTGGAGATCAACGCCTGCCCTCCGGGCAAAAAGCTGACCAAGATCTCCCTGCTCTCGGGCGGGGAACAGGCGCTCACCGCCATCGCCATTTTGTTCGCCATTCTGAAGAGCAACCCCATGCCCTTCTGTATCCTGGACGAGATCGAAGCCGCGCTCGACGACGCCAACGTCGACCGTTTCGCGCGGTATCTGAAAAAGTTCTCCAAAGAAACGCAGTTCATCGTCATCACGCACAGAAAGCCGACCATGAACCAGGCGGACTCCCTCTTCGGCGTCACCATGGAAGAGAAGGGCGTGTCCAAGATCGTCTCGGTCAAACTCTCCGAAGTCGAATCCCGCCTGGGCGGCGACACCGTGCAGTGACCCGCTCCGCGGGTAGCGAAACAAGGGATTCCAAAGGGATATTGTTCCTTTGGCGGGGATGCAAGGGGCGGCGCCCCTTGCGAAAGAACCCTTTATAAAGCGGAGCAATGCTCCGCATAACGCCCGTAAGGGCGATAAAGGCGCAAGGCAAAGCCTTGCTTACAGGGTTTGGTAATTAAGGGGTTCTACCCCTTCCCCGCAAGGGGCTCTGCCCCTTGACCTCGCGAAGGGACTAAGTCCCTCTCGACACCCATGGCGGCGGAACGCCCGTTCCTGGTTCGCCCGTAGGGTAACAGGGGAGACAAGGCTTTGCCTTGTCTCCGCGCTTAAAATTCATGCAAGGAGCAAAAAAATCTATGGGACTGTTCGGTAAGCTTTTCGCCGCACTGAAAAAGACCAAGGACAACGTGTCGGGCAAATTGCGCATGCTCTTTTCCCGCAACAAACTGGGCGACGATTTCTATGACGAACTCGAAGAGATACTCATCGGCGCCGACGTCTCCGTCACCATGGCGGAGGAGATCGTCGAACAGGTCAAGGAAGAGGCGATCGAGGGGAAGATCAAGGACGCCGATTACGTCACCGATCTCCTGAAAGACATCATGCAGGACATCCTCGAAGAGACGCCCGTGCCCGCCATTTCCTATCCCTGCGTCATCATGCTCGTGGGCGTGAACGGCGTAGGCAAGACGACGACCATCGGCAAGCTGGCAAGTTATTTCACGCGGCAGCACAAGAGCGTCACGGTCGCGGCGGCGGATACCTTCCGCGCGGCGGCAAGCGACCAGCTCTCCGTCTGGGCGGATCGCGCAAAGGTGCGCATCGTCAAGCACGAGGAGGGCAGCGACCCTTCGGCGGTCGTCTACGACGCCCTCTCTTCTGCCAAGGCGCGCGGCACCGACGTGGTCATCGTGGACACCGCGGGGCGGCTGCACGTCAAGGATAACCTCATGAACGAACTCAAAAAGATGCACCGCGTGGTCGAACGGGAGTCCCCGCAGGCGGCGTTTTATAAATTTTTGGTGCTCGACGCCACCACGGGGCAGAACGCCGTTTCGCAGGCGAAGGCGTTCAACGAGGCGATCGACCTCGACGGCGTGGTGCTCACCAAGCTGGACGGCACCGCCAAGGGGGGCTTCATTATCTCTCTCTGCGGCGACCTGCACATCCCCGTCGTGTTCGTCGGCACGGGCGAAAAGATGGAGGACATCGCGCCCTTCAACGCCGAGGAGTTTGTCGAGGCGATCTTGTGATATTTTCGGGCATGCCCCGTTCCTTTTTCCCTTTTGTCCGCCTTGTGGACAGGGAGGGCGGACGGCAAAAAATGCAAGCGAATCAACGGACAACAAAAGAAGCGTCCCCGCGGAATTTTCCGCGGGGCCGCTTCTTTTGTCATCGGGTCATACTATCGTTTATCGGACCGGCATGCCGTCTCTCGGCAACGGTACAACGCCCGGCGTCTGTCGGATCTATAACGTCGTCTGGAAGAGCGTTTCGGCGTTAACGGCGGCTTTGTCTTCGCCTGATTTGTCGAGTACGATCTTCCCCTCGTCGAACATACACAGCCGCGTGCCGTACTGCACCGCAAAGCGCAGGTTGTGTGTGACCATCAGGGTGGTGATCTTTTTCTCCCGCACGATCTTGTCGGTCAGCCGCATGGTCTCCTCCGCCGTCTTGGGGTCGAGCGCGGCGGTGTGTTCGTCCAGAAGCAGCAGGTCGATGGGGGTAAGCGTGGCAATGACGAGGGTCAGAAGCTGCCGCTGCCCGCCCGACAGGGCGCCGACGGGCACGTTCAGCCGGTCTTCCAGCCCCACGCCCAAGGGGTGCAGGAGCGCGCGGAAGCGTTCGGCGGATCTCTTGTCCAGCCCCGGGCGCAAGCCGTAGCCTTTACCCTTGTTTTCGGCGAGCGCCAGGTTTTCGGCGACGGTCATGCGGTTCGCCGCCCCGCCCGAAGGGTCCTGAAAGACCCGTCCGATCCTGCGCGCGCGCACGAAATCTTTTTGCCCGGTGATGTCCTTTCCGTCGAGAAAGATCTTGCCCTCCTCGGGCATGACGGCGCCGCCGATGAGGTTCAGAAGGGTGGTCTTGCCCGACCCGTTCGAGCCGACGATGGACACGAATTCGCCCTTTTCCACCGAAAAGTCAAAGTTTTCGAAGAGCACGGTCTCGTCCGCCGTGCCCGGGTTGAACACCTTTTTGATCCCTTTGAGTTCAAGCATCATTGTCCTTCCCTCCCGACGGCTTTTTCTTTTTCAACTTTCCGAAAATCGTCTTTGCCGTCCTGCCGATGAGCCCGCTGTCGAACACGAGCACGAGGGTGAAGAGGACGGCGACGATGAGTTGCGTGAAGTCGCTGCCCAGGATGAGCATGGCGACGGAGAGAATGGCGTAGTAAATGATCGCGCCGAGAATGACGCCCGTCGTGTCCTTCATGACGCGGATGTGTTTGGAGATGACGCACCCGATGATGACGCAGGCGAGCGCGATGACCACCGTGCCCGTGCCCATGCTCGAATTGAAAACAGTATTGTATTGGCAGTACAGGCTGCCCGCCAGTGCCACCAGCCCGTTGGCAAGGGAAAGCCCGAGCATCTTATAATTGTCGATGTTCTTTCCGAGTTGCGTGACCATCTGCGGGTTGTCGCCCGTCGCGCGCAGCAGAAAGCCCGATTTGGTCTTTAAGAACAAATCGAGCAGGATCTTGCACGCCGCGACGAGCAGCAGGGTGAACGCCGCCTGTACATAGAGGGAACCCGTGCGGGGCAGACCGTCCACGATGGCGTTGTGCAGCAGGGTGCTCTCCTGCGAAAAGGAGACCATCGGCCCGCCCGCAATGAGGTAGTTGACGGAGAGCAGCGCGGTCATCGTGATGATGCCCGAGAGCAGCCCGTTGATCTTCAGTTTGACGTGCAGTACGCCCGTCACCAGCCCCGCCGCGCAGCCCGCAATAAAGGAAACCAGCATGGCGACCGGCCAGGGACAGCCGTTCGTCAGCAGCACGGCAAACACCACACCCCCGAGGGGAAAGGAGCCGTCCACCGACAGGTCGGGGAAGTCCAGTATCTTATAGGTAATGTACACGCCGAGTGCGACCACGGCATAGATGAAGCCCATCTCGAAAATGGTGCCCATCTGATTGAGAAATAGCATTTGTTCCACCTTTCGTTTTTTTCTTCTGCGGCGGGGGCATGCCCGCGGGGAAGGGAGTTTTCAGAGGGATATTGTTTTACGCTTTCACGTCGTTGGCGTCCGCGTAAGCGGCGGGCAGGGTCAGCTCCAGCGCGCTCAAAACGTCCGAATTGTAGTCCACGGTATAGCCGTCGGTCAGGTAGAGGTAGGGGATGCCGTCCGCGCTCTTGCCTTCCAGAATGTCGGCGATCATGTCGCCCGTCTTTCTCCCGAGCTCGACGTAGTCCAGCGAACAGCTGGCAAGGCAGCCTTTCTCTACCTGTTCGATCTCGCTGCCGAACACGGGTATGGACGCGCTCTCCGCTTTGTCGAGCAGGACGGAAAGGTTCTGCACCACGGTGTTGTCCGTCAGGTTGTTCAGGCAGTCCACCCCTTCGGCGATCAGCGCGTCCACGGCGGCGGTAATGTCCACGTCGCGGTTGACGCCTTGGGTCACGATCTCCACGTTCTTTTCTTCCTCCAGCGCCTCAAATTCGGCGATGTTGGACACGGAGTTCGCCTCGGTCAGCGTGTACACGATGCCGATCTTCACGGGCTCCTCTCCCTTGTTCAGGAAGGCCTTGATGAGGTCGATCTGGTTTTCCACGGGCAGTTTGTCCGAGGAGCCCGTCACGTTACGGAAGTTCTGAAAGTTTGCGCCCTCGGCGGTGGGGTCGGACACGGCGGTGAACACCACGGGCACTTCCCCGCGCGCCGCGTTCGCCAGGGCGTAGGCGGAGGGGGTCGCAATGCCCACGGCGACGGCGGGCATGCTGTTGATGAGGGTCTGCGCGTACGTCGTGTTGTCGGCGTCGCGGCTCTTGGCGTTGTAGAAGGTGTACTGCACGTTGCTCTCGTCATAGCCGCGCGCCGCAAGCCCTTCCTGCACGCCCCGGTAGCAGTTGTCCAGCGAGCCGTGCTCGGCGTATTGCAGCACCGCTATCTGAATTTTGCCGCTGCCGCAGGCAGTCATGCCGACGGTGCAGAAGGCAAGCAGGAGAGCCGCCAGAAGCGCAAAGATCTTTTTCATGTTTTTTTACCTCGCAAAAAAATATTTTTTGTTTCCCTGTTTCGGGGAGAGGGAAAAAAGAAAAAAGCACGGTATATCCGCCCGGGACGAATATACCGTGTTGCCACCCGAATTCACGGCGCAAAGGAACGCCGCCTCTTTATGGGATACGTTTTTATATCGATAAAAATTATATCCCTTCCCTTTAACGCCGGGAGCCGCGTCATCCGCTACCTTTGCAGTTCATGCAAGCTCGAAGATGCCCTCATGCAGTCCATTCGTTCGGATGCGATCGCTTTTTTTCACCGGCCAAAAGCTCTCTGAAGGTCGTATGCCCGAACTACTCCTCTGCCTCAACGGTTTGATGATTATTTTTCTCTACTATACCACCGCCGCGCCCGAATGTCAACCGATTTTCGGCAAAAAACCGAAAATTTCTGCAAACGCGCGTTCGTCCCGCCGGCGGCGTGCGGACGGGCGGGGGAATGCAGGGAAAACAGAATGAGGGGAAGTACGGAAAATATTTCCGTCCGCAAAAAAAGAACGGGCCCCGCCGAGGGGCGGGACCCGTTTGCAAATTACGATAAAAGTTGCTCCTTTGCCGTTTGCCGCGTTTAAGGCTGTTCGTCCGTCTCCGTCGGAACGGCTGCCGCCGCGGCGTCCTTGTCCTTCTTGCGGACGGCGAAGAATATCCACACGCCGCAGCCGCCGACTGCCAGAACGTCTACAACGATGAGCACGGGGATGTACCAGCGGAAGTTGAGTTCGGGCACCGTCGTGTTGAAGGCGATGTCGTCGATCTCGCCGTTGGCGATGCGTTCGTTATAATCGGCGTTGGTCGCCAGCGCGTTCAGCCACATGTAGACGACGTTCTTGGTCGCCTTGCGCAGCGCCAGGCGGAAAGCGTCGGAAGAGGTGTTGTAGCGGAAGTCTCCGTCGCCGACAGTGGTATACCAATCCATCCACAGGTCGCCGCCCGCGCGGATCATCTGGTCGCCGTTCATGAATTCGTGATGATCGGAATAGTCGGTGATGAAGGCACCCTGGAAGCCCCATTCGGTGCGCAGCAATTCGGTGAGCAGCGCCTCGCTGCCGCCCGTCCAGACGGAGCCGATGCGGCCGTAGGAGGTCATGATCCCCGTTGCGCCGCCGTCCTTAATGGCGATCTCGAAGGGTTTGACATAGAGTTCGCGCAGCGCCTGTTCGGTCAGCCAGGTGTACATGCCGTCGCGCCCTGCTTCCGTTTCGTACAGGCAAAGGTGCTTGAGGTAGCAGAACACGCCCCTGTTCTTGGCGCCTTCCACCGTGCGCGCGCACATCATGCCCGAGAGAAGGGTGTCTTCGGAATAGTACTCGAAATTTCTGCCGCCGAAGGGGGAGCGGTGCAGGTTGGTCGCGGGGCCGTACCAGCCGTTTACGCCGCTCGTGACGCTTTCGGCGCCGAAGGACAGGCCCATGCTGTACGCCAATTCGATGTTCCATGTCTGCGCCAGCACGATGGAACTGAATCCCGTTTTATACGGATCTTCTTCCGAGCCGCTGCCGACATTGCCGACAAAACTGCCCACCTGGTTGGGACCGTCGAGGTCGCGGGTCTCCGGTTTGTTGATGGAAGGCAGCGCCGCCGTCTTGGTATAGCCGTGCAGGACCAGCTCGGTCATTTCGTTGACGGAAATGCGGTCGAGCACGTCTTCCCATTCGGGCGCGTCATAGTCCGTGCCCAGCGTCGTGCCCGTTTCGTTCAGTTCAAAGACGCTGTCGCCCGTTTCGGGATCTTCCACCATGTTCCCGACGACGTCGCCCTTGCTCGTGTCGCCCGCAACAATGGACTGCCCTGCCTGGGGCTGGTTGGCGGGATCGTTGTCCCACGCGTTCGCGTCACTCTCGTCATAGAGGTTGCGGTCGATGATCGCCTGCGTCATCGCGCGGTTGGCGGCACGTTCGAAGGGGAAGGTGCCGGTAAAGTTGCCGCGGGAGAGATAGGTGATGTCCGCGCTGCCGTCCGAGTTGCCGTCGATCGCCACGCCGTCCGTCGTGTTCGGGCCCGTAAACCGGTTGTGCACGCTGTTGCCCGAGTTGTCGTCGGTTTCATACGTTACGTCCGAGCCGACTTCGTATTCGATGGTGGCGTCATTGCCGTCGGCCATTTTCTCGTCCGCCACGGTGTGCGCGTCGGTGCGCAGGGTCAGGGTATAGGTACCGTCTTCCAGTACATAGCCGCCGTCCGCGCCGACCGCGCCGCTCAGATTCGTGTAGTCATACGACTTCATATCCGAAACATCAAACTCCAGGCTGACGACTTCGTTATCGCCCGGCTGTAACACCTGAATGGTCTTGCCGAAGGCGAGCAGGGTGACCGCCGATTTTTCCACGCCGTTCGCGGTATATTCCGGCGTGTAGTAAAGTTCCACAACGTCCTGCCCGGGGTAGTCGCCCGTGTTGGTCACGTTGACGTCGACGGTGACCGTCTCGTCGCCCTCCAGCGTGGTGCCGTCGTCATGCGTTATCTCGACGATCTCCCAGGAGAAGGTCGTGTAGGAAAGTCCGAAACCGAAGGGGAACTGCACGACGTCGTCATAGCCGTCCTGAATGCCCCAGCGGTTCTTTGCCTCGTTGGTGTCCCAGAATCCCATTACGTCCGCCGTTTCGTACCAGCGGTAACCGAGGTATATGCCCTCGCGGTAATCGGTGTAGGCGACGTGTTCATAGCGGTCGGAACCGCCGTTGTTTGCGGTCGTCGTGTTATTGGCGGGGTACAGCCCGTCCCCGTTCGTGTAATAGTTGTTGGCTTCGTGGCTCGAACCGGACCCCGTGTCGACGTAGGTCGACGAGGTGGACAGGTCATAGGCAAAGGTGTCCGCCGTCTTGCCGGAAGGGGTGATGCTCACAAAGTTGCCCTCCGCGTCCATCAGGTCGTCGTAGATGATCTGCGGAATGGCCTTCGCGCCGTCCGAACCGGTGGACGCGACCAGCAGACAGGCGTCCAGCCCGTCGATCGTGTCGAGGAACCCGAGTTCCATGACGTTGGTCGAGTTGATGAGCACGATGACGTTGTTGTACATTTCGCCGACATATTCGAGCAGCGCCTCTTCCTCGGTGGATATCTCCAGGTAGGTGCGGGTATTGTCCGTCACCACGCTGCCGCCCCTTTCGGTACGCTTGTACTGCACCTTGGGACTGTCGTTGCTCTCGCCCGAAACGCGGCCGATGACCACGATGGCGGTGTCGGAGTAATCCATTGCGTTTTCAAGAATGCTCTCCGTGTAATAGCGCCTGTCGCTGATGCTCGGCTCGTACAGACGGCTGAATTCGTAGTTGTAGCTGTACAGGGCGCCCTGGTTGGAAGGCTGCGAAACGTTGATCTGTCCGCCGTTCTGGCTTTTTTCGCGGTGTTCGTAGAATTTTCTGTACATGTCCGTCAATTCTTCGTTGTAGCCGATGCCGAACTCTTCGAGCGCCGCGAGAAAATCGGTCGATCCGGTGTGCTTGACCTCGCCGGAACCGGACCCGCCGATGACCCAGTCGACAGACGCCCAGCCGAAAACGTTGACCTGCGGCGCGTCCAGCACGCTCATGGGGAGCAGGGCGTCGCCGCTTTCATCCTCGTTTTTGAGGAGCACGGTGCCCTCGCCCTGAATTTGTTCAGAAAGTGCCGCGCCCGCTTCCCGCGCCGCCGAGCTGCCCGTGCCGGCCTTATAGCCGATGACGAATCGATCGATCGTATCCGCAAAGACGCCGACGGCAATGTTCAGCGCCAGCACGATGACGAGGATCACGGCGCTGACCGAAAAACAGACGATCCTGAATGTTTTTGCCTTCATGTTGCTTACTTTTACCTCCGATAATTTTTATAAAATACGGGATGGCCCGCAGCGGTGTTTGCCTCTCCTTCCGTTTGCAGCGCCGCCCCGCATTTTTCCGTTTCGTCTTATTAAGTTACCTTAATAAGACTTCTTCCTATATCATACATGAATTGTGCCGATATTGCAAGGTACGGTTTTTTTCTTTGGTTCATTTATAGTCTGATGCATGTAAAAGTATATTTTTTGCACGAACATAAAAACAGTGCATTGCGGCGGCGCTCGAAATCATATATAATAATTCCGTTGTATATGGCAGCGGCAGGATGGCGCCGGGTGCAAGGGCGTCCCGCGGGGCGGTACTGCCGGCGGATACCGGAAAGAAGTCTTTGATTTTGAAAAAAATTTATGGCGAAGGGGCGGAACGCCCCGTCGGAAGGAAGAATGCCGGAAATGAAAAGAAAAGTTTTGAAATTGTATCGGAAAGTGTCCGGACTTTTGCTTTGCGTATTCGTGCTGTGCGCGTCTTTTCTCGCGCTCGCGGCGTGCGCGCCCGATGAAGGGACTTCGGGGTCCGGAGGGAGTTCCGGGCAGGAAACGCCCCCCGGAGACCAGACGGACGGGCTGACCATGCTTAAAACGGACGGGGAGTTCATCCGCGACGAGAACGGCACGGGCGACGTGGTCTGGCTGCGCGGCGTCAACGCGGGCGGGCTGGGCGTCATCGAGCAGTGGATGACGGGATTTGCGGAAAGTTCGGGGACGGTCGGCGAAGGGGAAGAGCAGACGGAGATCACCTGCATCGACCACATCACCACTTCGCGGGTATTCATCGCCCGCTTCGGGTTTGAAAAGGCGGAGGCACTGTGGAAGGCGTATCAGGCCGATTGGTGGACGGACGCCGATTTTCAGAATTGCGCGGACATGGGTATGACGTGTATCCGCTTGCCGTTCACCTACATGAACGTCGATTTTGCCGCCGTGCAGGGGCTCGAATACGCGGGCAAGAGTTACGATTTCACTATGCTCGACGAATTTGTCGCCAAGGCGGCGGAATACGGCATGTACACCATTCTGGACCTGCACGGCGCATACGGCTCGCAGAACGGGCAGGACCACAGCGGTCAGGTGCTGGCGGCGGCGGACGTGGACTTCTATTCCAACGAGCAGAAGATGTCCCTGACCGTCGATCTCTGGAGGGCGATCGCCGAACATTTTCAGGACAATCCCAACGTGGCGGCGTACGACATCCTCAACGAGCCGGGCGAACGCAACGAGGGTTCGGGTACGCAGAGCACGACCGTGCGCCATTGGATTTTTATGGATCGCGCATACGACGCCATCCGCGAAGTCGACCAGGATCACATCGTGGTGTTCGAGTCCTGCTGGGAGGGCAACAACCTGCCGCAGCCAAGCGAATACGGCTGGGAAAACTGTATGTATTCCTTCCATCATTATTCGGGCGCCGAGCACGACACCGCCGCGCATGCGGTCTCCGTGGAAAACAAGATCGAAAACGTCGCCGCGCAGAACTTCGGCATTCCCGTACAGATGGGTGAGTTTACCTGTTACAACCTTGAAGAGAGCTGGGAATACACCCTCGACGCGCTCAACCGCAACAACTGGCATTGGGTGAGCTGGACGTATAAGATCAACAATGCCTGGACGGATTCCGCGTGGGGGATATACCACATCGATTATTCGGAAAACGGGTGGGAAAATTACGAAGCCACCGCCAACAGCTACAAGGTGAACGCGCACACGGACAGCGAGGAAGAGATCCTCCGGAAGTGGGAGCGGACGCGGACGGCGGAGCACGGCGAAAAATACACCTTCTCCTCGGGCACGACCCTCTATGACATCGTCAAAAAATACTGCACGCAGTCGCTGGAAACGGCGGGGACCGAGCCGGCGGAAGTGGCGGACGGCAACTATCTGGCGTTCGACATGGAGGGGGACAACGCGGGGCTTGCCGACGGCGGCACGCTCGGCGGCAGGACGGTGCTGGCGGTCGAAAGCGGCTTTACGGATGCGGTAGAGATCGTCAACGTCGGCGCGGGCGTCAATATCCGCCTGGGCGGCGAGACCATGGGCGTGTTCCGTTATGGCGGTGTTTTCTATGTCGGCGCCACGGACGACCCCGCCGCCGCGCTCTTCTATCCGTTGGAAACGTCCGACGGCAACGTGGTCTTTCTTTCGGCGAAAACCCGGCGGTACCTTGCTTGCGAGGGAGGGACGGGATATGTCCGCGCGGACGCGCTGACGCTTGCCGACGCGCTCAAACTGCGCCTGCGTTCCCGCTGAACATAAAAAAGCAAAAAAAGGGGCATGCCCGCCGAACGCGGGCATGCCCCTTGTCTTTTTGTCATTCGTTGCGATATGCGGAGGGAAAAATCGATCCCGCCGCCGCTCATTTTACCGTGGAGAGCATCTCCACGAAAGCGGGGTCGTAGTGCGAAAAGAAGGCGCTCTCTTTTTCGTCGAGGGCGGCGATCTTCGCCATGTCGCCGTCGGTCAGGGCAAAGTTGAACACTTCGAAGTTTTCCTTCATGCGCTCCCTGTGCGTGGACTTGGGAATGACGACGACGTCGCTCTGGATGAGGTAACGCAGGGCGACCTGCGCCGCCGTTTTGCCGTATTTGTCGCCCACTTCTTTGAGCACGGGGTTCTGAAAGAAGTCCTTTCTGCCTTCGGCGAAGGGCCCCCAGCTCTCGTGCGCCACGCCGTATTTCTGCATGACCGCATGCGCCCCTTTCTGCTGCTGAAAGACGTGCGTCTCCACCTGGTTGACCATGGGCGCGATCTCCGCGTACAGGCAGATGTCCGTCAGACGGTCGGGATAGAAGTTGGACACGCCGATGGCGCGCAGTTTGCCCGCCTTGTACGCCTCTTCCATCGCCCGCCACGTTCCGTAGTAATCGCCGAACGGCTGGTGGATGAGCAGCAGGTCGATGTAGTCCGTGCGGAGTTTTTTGAGGGACGCGTCGATGGACGCCTTCGCCCTTTCGTAGCCCGCGTTGGATATCCATACCTTGGTCGTCAGGAACAGCTCCTCGCGCGGGACGCCGCTCTTGGCGACCGCGTTGCCCACGCCCTCTTCGTTGTGGTACGCCTGCGCCGTGTCGACCGAGCGGTATCCCACCGCCAGGGCGTCCGCCACGCACCGCTCGCATTCCGCGGGATCCACCTGATACACGCCGTATCCCAAAGCCGGCATTTTCACGCCGTTGCGCAAAGTGATGTATTGCATTGTTCGTTTCCTCCTTTTTTTGTCATCCATAGTATACCACACTTTTTATTGACGCGGAAGCGCATTTTTGTTATAATGATATCAACCAAAAGTTTATATTGAAGAGGAGGGGCGTATGATAGAAGAGGCGGTCAAGACGTTCATAAAAGTGGCGGAGCGCGGCAGCCTGAGCAAGGCGGCCGAGGAACTTTTCCTGTCATCGACGGCGGTCATGAAGCAGATAAACGGCTTGGAGCGGGAGATCGGAACGGCGCTCTTTACCCGCAGCAACCGGGGCATGGCCCTCACGGAAGCGGGCAGGTCTCTCCTGCGCGACGCGCGGTTTCTGCAAGAGCAGGCGGCGGGCGCGGCGGCGCGGGCGCGGGCGGCGGCGGAGGGGACGAGGCGCACCGTCCGCGTCGGCAATTCCCTGCTCAATCCCTGCAAACGCCTTCTCGACTTGTGGAACGAGAGCGCGGCGGACGGCGCGCCGTGCGATTGCAAATTGCAGATCGTCCCTTTCAAAGACACGGTGGAGGAACTCGACGAAGTGTACCACTCCATCGGGCGAAAGTTCGACGTGATGATCGGCTCGTGCGACATCGCGGGCTATTCGGAAATGTTCCGTGTGCTCAACCTCGGCGCGTACAGGCTGTGCATCGGCGTGCCGCGCGGGCACCGGCTGGCGGGAAAGGAGCGGCTGACGCTTTCCGACCTCGAAGGGGAGCGGCTCGTCCTTCTGAAGCGGGGCATGAGCGGCGTCATCGACGCCGTGCGCCGCAAGCTGCAGGCGGAATATCCGCGGATACGGCTGGAAGATTCGCCGCGTTACTACGACATCGGCGTGTTCAACCGCTGCGAGGAAACGGGGGAACTCCTTCTGACCCTCGACGCCTGGAAGGACGTGCACCCCGCCTTGAAGACCGTGCCCGTGGATCTCGATTACGTCGTGCCCTACGGCATTCTCTCTCCGCTGCGGCCGAACGAGGCGGTGCGGGCATTTTTGTCCGTCATCGAAAACCATCTCCGCTGAACGCTCCCTTTGCCGCGCGTCCCCGCCGCGGCGCCTTTTTTTGCGCGGGGCGGCGGAAATTCTTGCAAAGCGCGGGGAAATTTTGTATAATAGCAATATACGGCATTCCCCCGCCCCGCGGGGAAGATACGGAGGGCGCCCCGTTCCCGCGGGCGGCGAAAAGAGGAATTTTATGGCAAAACCCAAAAAGACACTTCGCAATTTCTGCATCATCGCGCACATCGACCACGGCAAGAGCACCATTGCCGACCGCCTCATCGAACTGACGGGGCAGGTCTCCAAGCGGGATATGTCCGCACAGCTTTTGGACAGCATGGACATCGAGCGGGAGCGCGGCATCACCATCAAACTCGCCCCCGTGCGCATGTATTACGACGCCCTGGACGGGCAGGAGTACGAACTCAACCTCATCGACACCCCGGGGCACGTCGACTTCACCTACGAGGTCAGCCGTTCCCTCGCCGCCTGCGAGGGGGCGATCCTCGTCGTGGACGCCACGCAGGGGGTGGAGGCGCAGACCCTCGCCAACGTCTATCTCGCCCTCGACAACGACCTCGAAATTTTGCCCGTCATCAATAAGATAGACCTGCAGAGCGCGGACATCGAGGGGACAAAAAAGGAGATAGAGGACGTCATCGGGCTGGACGCGTCCTATGCGCCCTGCGTTTCGGCGAAGGAGGGGACGAACATCCGCGACGTTCTGGAAGCCATCGTCAAATACTTCCCCGCGCCCGACGGCGACACCGAGGCGCCCCTCTCCGCCCTCATCTTCGACAGTTATTACGACAATTATAAGGGCGTCATCCTCTTCGTGCGCGTCAAGGACGGCTCCGTGAAGGCGGGCACGCGCATCAGGACCTTTCTCTCGTCCACGGTGTACGACGTGACCGAAGTGGGCGCGTTCACCCCCAAATTGCAGCCCAAGGACGTTCTGGAAGCGGGGGAAGTCGGCTACATCGCCGCCTCCATCAAGTCCATCGAGGACGTCGCCGTGGGCGACACCGTGACCGACGCCGACCGTCCCGCCGCACAGCCGCTGCCCGGCTATAAAAAGGTGCAGCCCGTCGTGTTCTGCGGTATTTTTCCGCTCGACGGCAGCAAGTTCAACGACCTGAAGGACGCCATCGGCAAATTAAAGCTCAACGACGCGTCGCTCACCTTCGAGCCCGAAAATTCGGTCGCGCTCGGCTTCGGCTTCCGCTGCGGTTTTTTGGGCCTCCTGCACATGGAGATCATCCAGGAGCGCATCGAGCGGGAGTTCAATCTCGACATCATCACCACCGCCCCGTCGGTGAGCTATAAGGTGCACAAGACGGACGGCGAGGTGTTCTTCGTGGAAAATCCTTCCCACCTGCCCCCCGTATCGGAGATCGACTACATGGAAGAGCCCATGGTCAAGGCGGAAGTGTTCATTCCGCCCGACTATGTGGGCGCCATCATGGAACTCTGCCAGAACCGCCGCGGCGTATTCGTCGATATGGAATACGTGGACGCCAAGCGCGTGCGCATCGAGTACCGCCTGCCCCTCAACGAGATCGTGTACGACTTTTTCGACGAACTCAAATCGCGCACCAAGGGGTACGCGAGCTTCGACTACGAACTCATCGGCTACGAGCGTTCCAAACTCGTCAAGCTGGACATTCTCTTAAACGGCGAGGTGTGCGACGCGCTCTCCCTCATCGTGCACGAGGACAGGGCGTACGCCCGCGGCAGAACGCTCTGCGAAAACCTGAAGGACGCCATTCCCCGCCAGCTCTTCGAGATCCCCGTGCAGGCGGCGATCGGCGGCAAGATCATCGCGCGCGAGACGGTCAAGGCCGTCCGCAAGGACGTGCTCGCCAAGTGCTACGGCGGCGACATCACGCGCAAGAAAAAACTTCTGGAAAAGCAGAAAGAGGGCAAAAAGCGTATGCGCAAGATCGGCACCGTGGAGGTCCCCTCCGAAGTGTTCATGCAGATCTTAAAGACCAACAAGGACAAGTAAAACTTTCTGCGGCATTCGTTCAAAAGACGCAGGGCATGCCTGCGTTGAACGGGGAAAAACGCGATAAAAAGGAGAAGAAAATGGGGGAGAAAGACGCAAAGAGCCGGGCGGAAAAGGGCGAAGGCGCAAAAGCCGCCGCCCCGTCCGAAAATGCCCCGTCTCTCCCGCCGCGCCTGCCCGCTTCCGTGCGGAGCCTGGGCGTTGCCGGCGGCGTGTTGACGTTTTTGTTCTATGCCGCCGCCGTTACATATTTTATCGTTCCCGCCTGGGAAACGGGCATAGCCGTCTTTTTCGGCGGCACGCTCTGCGGTCTGGTCGGGCTCATCCTCACCTGCCTCGTTTTTGCCGCCAAACGCAGGATATTTTCGTGCGGGAAATACCCTTTGCGGGCGGCGGACGTCGTATTTTTGACCCTGACGGCGGCGATCGGCTTCGGGATAAGCGTCTGTTCCGGTGTCCGCATTGACGAACTGTCTTTTGTCGGCGTCATCGTTATCGTGCCGGCGTTTGCATCCGCCGCGGCGTATGCCGTGCAGGCGTTTTTAACGGCTTGCCTGCCGCAATCGGGCGCGCATCGGGCGGTCGGTGCGGCCGCTTTCCTGCTGGCTTTCGTCCTCTGCATCGTCTGTGCCTTTGTACCGGATACAGCCACAGCCGCCCTGTCGGGCGCCGCCGTCATTTTGCAGATCTCCGCCCTCTCCCTTTGGCAGAGAGCGCTGCACGCGGAAAAAGCGGTCCCTTCGCTGAAAATGCGCACCGTTTTCGCGCTGTCGGCGGTCGTTCTGCTGACGGTCGTGCAGATGTTCGTTTTGTATACGGTGACAGACCGCGCCCAGGGCGACGGCGGAACGGCTCTGCCGGTCTTGCTGTCGATGGGCGTTTCCGTCGTCGTGCTTTTCTGGTGTTTCTTTCATATTTTCTCGGCGTTGCATAGCAAAAAGGAGTAATTTTATGGCGGGAGATTTTTTCGAGCGGGTCTATGCGTATCTGCAAAAAGTGCCGCGCGGCAAGGTCGTGACTTACGGGCAGATCGCGCGGGCGCTGGGGGCGCCGCGCATGGCGCGGCAGGTGGGCTATGCCCTGCACGTCAATCCCATGCCGGGCGTCATTCCCTGCCATCGGGTGGTCAACCGCTTCGGCGGGCTCGCCCCCGCGTTCGCCTTCGGCGGCACGGACGCGCAAAAGCAATTGCTCCTTGCCGAGGGCGTGGAGGTACGCGCGGACAATACCGTCGATATGGAAAAATACCAATGGCGGGGCGAATGAACTTTCCCCCGGGAAATCCGTTTCAGGAGGTAAAAAAGAAGAACCATGCCCGGAATTTATGTGCATATCCCGTTTTGCAGGCAAAAGTGTTCGTACTGCGATTTTTGTTCCTTTGCGGACAAGTCCGCCTATGAAGAGGCGTACATGGCCTGTCTGTATAAGGAGATGGAATTTCGGAAAGAGCAGTTGAAGGACTATACATTCGACACCGTCTATTTCGGTGGGGGCACGCCTTCCGTCATCGACCCCAAGTACATTTACGGCGCCGTTAATCAGATACAAAAATGTTTCCGCCTCGCCAAAAATCCCGAAGTGACCTTGGAACTCAACCCCGGCACGATCAGCGAAAACAAGGTGGCGACCTATAAACGGGCGGGCATCAACCGCTATTCCATCGGGCTGCAGACGGCGATCGACGAACAGCTCGAAGACCTCGGGCGCATCCACAACGTGCGGGATTATGTCTATGCGACCACCCTCTTAAAGGGCGAAAATTTCTCCACGGACGTCATGCTGGGACTGAAAAATCAGACCAGGGATGACATTTTTAAGACGATCGAGCTGGCATACAAATGCGGCTCGTCGCATATCTCCATGTACGCGTTGACCGTCGAGCCGGGCACACCCATCTATACCGATTATCTCAACGGTGAACTGCCCGACGGCGACGAAGTCGCCGAGATGTATGACTACGGCCGCGTCCTCTTAAAAGAGAGGGGGTATGAGCGGTATGAGGTTTCCAACTTTGCCAAGCCCGGCAGGCAAAGCCGCCACAACCTCAATTATTGGCGGCGGGGGGAATATATCGGGTTCGGTCTGTCGGCAAGTTCTTTCGTTATGGGCAACCGCATCACGAACACTTTCGATTTGGACGGGTACATGAAGTGCATTCTTTCGGGCTTCATTCCCGCCGTGGACAGCGAGGGGGTCACGCGCAAGGACGCGCGCTTCGAGAAGATCATGCTTGCTCTGCGCACGAGCGAGGGGCTGGACGTGCCCGCCTTCGAAAAGGAGTTCGGCGTCGGTTTTGCCGACCTGTATCAGAATGCTCTGCGCAAAAACGAGCCGTATCTGGAGCGGGTGGGCGGCCGGCTGAAGATCAGGGACGAATATCTCTATGTGCAGAACAGCATTCTGATGCCCTTTCTGGAGGACAACGAACGGGCGAAATAAGGTTTTAACGGAACGAAGAGCCGCTACGCATTCCCGGGAATGCGTAGCGGCGCTTACGTTTGAAAGAATCGTTCCGCCCCGCCGATTTCTGCCGTCCCCGCGGCCTTTCTTTTCTTTGTTTTTCTTATGCGGCGGCGGACATATGTTTTGCGCCGCAGTTTGCCTTATTTTCGCCGCAAAAACCCGTCGCATGCGGCGGCAGGCATATGCTTGGCGTTGCATATCTTTCCCGCGGGCATTTTCGGGGCGGTTTTTTGTGGGACGGTGCGTCGGTCGCCGTGAGGGGCTCGGGACGGCGGCTCAAAGCGCGCTCTTCTTTTCCCGCGCCGAAACGGCGAGGGCGGGGCGGACAGAAGGGGAACGGAAAACGGGCGTGCGGACGGCGGAAGGGGAAAAGAAGGGGCGTGAGAGCGTTGTATTTTGTGTCGCAGGAGATAAAATGTTGGCAATCGTTTTTTGAACGCCGTATGTCGGCCTCGGAATAAGAACGGCAGCCGATGTGACCGTTACGGCAAAAGACCGCGTGGGCGCGTCGGTTCCGCCGATAAAGCAGTCGGCCGCGGATGCCGGAAAGCAGAAAAGACCGGGGGTGTACAATGGGGCGATCCGGCTGAAAATATCGTTCCGCCGCGGTCGGCGGGACGGAACGGCGGCATTTTCCTTCGGGCGAACCGTTCGGCTCCGTCGACGGGGAGAACTTCGCCCGTTTGCACGGCTTGCGGGTCCCGCCTGCGACCGCGCGCAAAAGTTCTGCCCGCTTCCGCGGCGTGGCTCAAACGTCGCCTGCCGCATTGAACGCCGTCCCTGCAAAACGGGCGATCCCGTCGGGCTTGCACAAAGCCGCCCCGGGCAAAAACGTGCAAAGCCGTAAATCGCATAAAAAACACCCGCAGGAGTGCGGGTGTTTTTGCGTTTCGGAACGATTATTTGTTTTCCATCATGAAGTCGTAGATCTTGCCGAGCAGATTGTCGGAAATGACCGAACGCATCTTGCCGAGATAGACGAAGATGGAATCGAAGAAGCGGGAGTTGTCTGCGCCGGTCTTATAGGCGGGCAGGTAAGCGGGCGCTTTGCCCTGCAGGAACACTCTGTTGAATTCGCGCTTTTCGGCGGGGGACAGGGTGCGCAGGAAGGCATCCGTTTCCTCCTCTTCTTCGGGCTCGGTTTCCGCGGTAGCAGGCGCGGGAGCAGCCTCTGTTGCCGCGGGGGCAGCTTCGGCAGGCGCAACTTCCGCAGGAGCGGGCGCGGGAGCAACCGCAGCCGCCGCGGGTTCTTCCGTCGCTTTTTTCGCCGTTTTTTCTTTTGTCGCTTTTTCGGGAACGACCTCTTCTTCTTCGCCTTCGTCTTCCTCTTCTTCATATTCTTCTTCTTTCTTCACGCCGCGGGTGCGGAAGATGCCGATGAAGGCAAAGAGGACAGAAAGAACGATGCAGACCATCGAGGCGATCGTCAGCCAGGTCATATCGGTGAAGGCTTCAACGATGCCGCCCTGGTTGAGCTGAATGTATGCAAAGCATGCCGCACCGCCCAAGGCAAAGAACAGGAAGGTGAAGAAGGCGCCGACCTTGCTGGGCTTGATGAGCGCGACGAGCGAGCAGATGAAACCGATCAGGACGCCGAGGAAGAAGCCGCAAGGCAGCAGGAACGCCGTATCGCTGAGCGTATCGACGGAGAAGCCCGTAAAGAGGTCTTTGAGCACGTCAAGATATTGAACGACGAACAGAGCGACCGAAGCGATAGCCAGGACAAGGGAGAGGAACACGCAGAAACTACGCTTTTTGGCGGGTTTTTCTTTCGGTTCTTCTGCTATTTCCGCATCTTCCGTTTCAACGGTCTCTTCCGCCTGTACCATGACCGGCTTGGCGGCAGGGGCCGCCTTCACGGGCGCGGCGGGGGCGGCGGGGGCGGCGGGGGCTTCCTTCACGGGCGCCGAGATCACCACGGGGGCGGTCTGCGTTTCCTGTGCGGGTCTCGCTTCGGCGGGAGCCGTCGTGGAAGCGGTTACCGCGCCGCCGGGCGTAATATTGATGTAAACGTTGGGCGCAGGCTGATAATAAGGCTGCATGGGCTGACCGGACTGACCGTAAGGCTGACCGTAAGGCTGGCCGTAAGCGGGCGCGGGCTGGCTGTAAGCGGGAACAGGCTGGCCGCCCTGCGCGATCGCGTCCATCGACTCGGTTTCCGCAGACGCTTCTTCATCCTCTTCCTCATCCGTCTTCTTCCGCCCGGCCGCCATGGCGATCACGGTGAAGAGGAGCATCAGGAGGGCGCATACGCCGACGAGGATGGAGGGGAGCAGCAGACCGAACACGTCGTCCGTTTCAATGTTCATGGCGATCATGACGATGGTGGCAACGCAGAGGCCGACCTGCGCGAGATAGCGGAGGAAGGTGAACCAGTTGCTCTTGATGAATCCCATCTGGAACGCCGTCAGGATCAGGTTGACGACCAGAAGCGCAAAGGTGATGTAGGCAACGAGCTGATAGGTCTCCACAACGGGCGCCACGAATTCCGTGCCGTCGACGATGAGGTTCAGGACGTTGTGCATAATATTGAAGAAATAGCCTGCCGCGGAGATGCAGAACACTTCCTCCGTGCCGAAGAAACTGTAATACGCAGTCAGGACGAGAGCCGCGGCGATCGCGATGAAGCTGAGGGTGGGCGCAACGCCTTTCGCTCCTTTCGAGAAGCCGTGGATGATCATGAAGAGCAAGGCGACGACGCCCGTGATCATGACGATGTCGAACTGCAATACGCCGTCGGCGAGGATGTTCCCGCCGTAGAAGGCGAAGACGATCATGATAAGGACGCAATCGATGCGGAACCACACGGGAGCGGCCTTTTTCGTGCAAAGAGTGATGATCGTGGTGATGAGGAGCAGTACGGCTGTAATGGCGATGCCGAATACGTATTTATTCAGCCATAACATGCGGAAGAACAGACCGACAGTTTGCTCGGAACCGTCCAAAAACGCCTGGAATTCTTCCATCATGAGTCCGAACAGAGAAAGATCTCCCCCGAGGATAGAGCCGTTAGTATGCACGGTGAAAGTACTGTCGATCAACGTGAAGTAAACGGGGGCGAAAAATCCCGCTACGATGCCCGCCAGGAGCAGGATACTGAGGATCTTCAGAAAGACATGAGACGAGCCCTGATCGATCTTGGTCTCGTCGATGTCGTCTTCAAAAACTTCATCCGCTACTTGTGTGTTTTTGCTCATAAGTTATTTCTCCTGTTTATATTTTTTCGCCCGCCGCCGTCCGCGCGTACGCCCCGCGTTTTCGGTGAGGTCCGAAAATTGCCCGACAATAAGAAACAAATTATATTGTCTTGATTTATTATATCATGAGAGTGTTACATTGTCAATAGTGTTTTCAATAATTTTTTTTGAAATTTTGCGGGAAAGTTTTGGAAGATCGCATGCAGATTATATTATAAATATAATTTCCCGCCGCTTGGCCGCCGCACAGCGGAAAAGTCTGCACGGGGCTTTGCGTTTTTTTGCGCATTCTTGTCCGTCCGGAGAGGCGGCAAAGGGCGAAAAGAGGGCAAAAAGAGAACGAAAAGGGGCTCGTCCGTCATTTTCCGCCGAAAAAAACTTGTCTTTTTTCCGCGGACGCGCTATAATGTAGGCGTTTTGAGGCCGCATTTCCGTTTGCGCGGCGCCAAGCGGCGCGGCAGGGGGGGGTATATTTGCGTTTTCGGGCGTCTAAACCGACTTCAACGCGGGCGTGGGTGCCATATACCGCCGTTTTCCGTTTTCTTTTCTGTGCCGCAAAGGTCTGAAAACCGCCCGGAAGGGGCATAATCGACGGCAGCGGGGCGGAAACGGACGGTTTTTTTCCTTTATTTTTTATCTTTTTTTAATATACATATAATAATATGCGAAGATAATATTCACAAACCGGCATCGTTGCAGGGCGTGATTTTATCCGAAGGCGTGTTTTCCCGCCGTGTGCGGGCGCGCGGACGGGAAGTATAAGAGAAAAGGAGGCGTCTGCATGACGGAACGGGACACTGCGGGCGGCGGAACGCCGCAGCCCGCGCAGAAAAAACATAGGACGGCTTTGCGCGTGCTTGCCGTCCTCCTGGCCGTTCTCTTTGCCGCGCTGGCGGGGACAGGCGGCTACCTCATCTGGTATTATACGCTGGATCCCGCCGTCCGCACGCTCGAATGGGTCAAGGGTATGGTGCGCGAGCACTATTATTGGGCGATCGACGAGGAAACGCTGGAGGGCGCGACCCTCGACCGGCTCTTCGGGCGGAACGGGGAGGAGGCGTTGCTCGACCAATACTCCGACTATTACACCGCCGAGGAATTGCAGGCGCGGGAGAACAGCCAGGCGGGCAGCCAGAGCGGCATCGGCATTTCCTTCCTGCTCTCTCCGGACGGCGTGCAGGTCTACCGCGTTGCGGGCAACTCTCCCGCGGAGGAGAGCGGGCTTGCCGCGGGGATGTATCTGCTCGCTTACGGCATGAGCGCGGCGGAGACCGAGCCGTTCGAGCTGAACGGGTTCGACGCGTTTCTCTCCAAGCGGGCGGACGGCGAAGAGTTTGTCCTGCTGGCGGACGACGAACCGTCGGGGGAGGGGGAGGTCTACACCGTCCGGAAGGCGGCGTACCGCCAGAACTATGTCTTTTACGCCGATTCGGAGTACGCCTACCGGTTTACGGGCGAAAGGGCGGATCAATTGACTCGTGCGGCGACGAATTTTGACTTTCTGCCCGACGACGTCGCCTATATCCGCCTCGATTCCTTCACGGGGGACGCGGCGGAGCAGTTCGAGGGCATGCTGGAAGTGTTCGAAGAGCGCGGCAGGACGGGACTCGTGCTCGATTTGCGCAACAACGGCGGCGGACGGGTGGACATCCTGACGGAGATCGCCGCCTTCCTGTGCAAGGATGCCGCGGGCTCTTTCCCCGTCCTGACCGTAGAGTACAAGGACGGGAAAGAGGAGATATACCGCGCGCCGAAGAGTGCGTATTCCGATTATTTTACCGATCAAACGGAAATAGCGGTGCTGGCGAACTGCAACACCGCTTCGGCATCCGAGGCGCTGGCGGGCGCCATGCTCGATTACGGGACCATCGGCTATGAGGACGTTTACCTTGCGGAGATCGGCTCGGTCGCGCGCACCTACGGCAAGGGCATCATGCAGACGACGTACACCAACATCCTGACGGGAGAGGGCGTCAAGCTGACCACCGCCGTCATCCGCTGGCCGGTCAGCGGCAACTGCATTCACGGGCGGGGGATCCTGCCCGCGGACGGCGCCGTCGCCCTGCCCTGCGACGGCTATCTCGACGGCGGGAACGCCATGTTCCGCGCCGCCGTCGCCGCTCATTTCGGCTGAGCGGAAAGATAGGAGCGGATGCCGTTCAGGATGGCTTCGCTTGCAATGCCTTCCAAAGGGGAGCGTTCCGTTTGTCCCGCCGCCTTTTGCGGCGGGTCTTCTTGTTTTTCTTCGGCTTTTCCCCCGCCGTCCGTTTCGGGCGGCGGGGTTTTCCCGCCTTCCGCGCCGGGCGCGCCCTTGCCGAACATCTGCCCGAGGATGGCGACGGCGTCCTTGTGTTCTTCCAGGAAGTCCAGCGCGGGGCGCATATCTTCCATGAATTGTCTGTTCTGCGTGAAGAGGAGCAGCATAACGACCATCAAGGTATCCGTATTCATACTATCATAATATATGTCACGCAAATTTTTTGTGCGTCATAGAATGAATTCGGGGCGGCAGTCTGCCGCCGACCGGAAATCGGGGAGGTTTTTGTTTGTGAAAGATTTCAGAAGTTACCGCGAGGAGGACGGAGCGCGCCGTGCGGCGCAGAACGCGGCGGACAGGACCGCGGGACAGGGCGCGGCGGGCGGGGAGGGGCAAAAGACGCCCGACGGCAAGCCCGCCGAAAGCGAAGCGGCGGAGCTGGCAAGAAAAGCGCTGGCCGCCTACAACGGCAGGAGCGAGGGCGCGGTGCTCGCGGAGATCGTAAAGCAGGCGGAGGCGATGAAGCGCGCCGGCACGCTTTCCAACGACGAGCTGGACGCATTTTATCGGCAATTTTCGCCGTTGCTCGAAGGGATGCAACAGAAAAAGCTCCGTTCGGTCATCGAACGGCTGAAAAGGATATGAAAAGGGCGGTCGGTTTTTGCCGACCGCCCTTTTCCGCAGGGGCATGCCCGCGAAAGACGGAAAAAGCATGGAAAAAACGCGGCACGGCTTTTTTACAGGCGGCGCATGGCGCGGACGAGGACGGACGCCTCTTCGCGGGTGTTGAAGGCGGAGAGGGAAGCGCGCACCGCGCCGTCCTCTCCCGTCCCCAACGCTCTGTGCATGAGGGGCGCGCAGTGCAGCCCGCCGCGCACCGCCACGGAAAATTTTTCGGACAGCAGGGCGGCGACCTCTTCGGACTGTTTTTCCCTGTGCGAAAAGGCGACGATGCCGCAGGGATTGGGGCGGGAGAGGAGGGTCAGACGGGGGTTGGAGCGCAGCCCTTCGCATAAAAACTCCGTCAGGCGGAAAACCTGTTCGGCGTCGCTTTTCATTTTCAGCCGCGCGTACAGCGTGCCTTCAAAGAGCGAGACAATGGCGGGGAAAGACAGGGTGCCGCTCTCCAATTTATCGGGATAGAAGGGGGGCATGCCCAAGTTGAAGCTCTCGCTGCCCGTGCCGCCGAAGAGAAGGGGGTCGGGGTCGAAGCGTTCGGAAAAGAGAAGCGCGCCCGCCCCCTGGATGGCGTACATGCCCTTGTGCCCCGCCACGCACAGGGCGTCCAGCCCCTGTCCGCGCAGGGAGAGGGGAATGTGTCCGCATCCCTGCGCGCCGTCGCAGATGAGCAGGACGTGCGCGGGCAGGGCGGCGCGTATGGCGGCAAGGTCGGGCGACGCGCCCGTCACGTTCGAGGCGGCGGTGACGATGACTGCTTTGGTGTCCTCCCGCACGAGCGCGACGATCGCCGCGGCGTCCACGTTCCCGCTGTCGTTCAAAGGGGCGACTGAATAGTCGGCTTTTCCCGTACGGCGCAGGTGTTCCAGGGGGCGCAGCACGGAGTTGTGCTCCATGCAGGTGGTCACGGCGTGCCCGCCCGCTTGCAGCGCGGAGAATATGGCGATGTTCAGCGCCTCCGTGCAGTTCTTGGTAAAGACGGCGCGGTCGGGACCGTACCCCTCGAAAAATTCGTCCAGCGCCTCGCGCGCTTTCTGCACCACGCAGGCGCAGCCCAAAGAAAGTTTGTGTCCGCTTCTGCCGGGGTTGGCGCACTGTTTGAGCGCGGCGTTCACCGCCGAAAGCACGCTGTCCGGTTTCCGCCCGCCCGTGGCGGCGTTGTCAAAGTAGATCATTGCACACCTCGCCGATTTTTTTCATAGTATAAGGTACAGCCCCTCGCCGCGGAAACGGTCTTTCGTCGGGCGGCGGGGCGCTGTCATTCTATCATACGAAGGACGGTGCGGAAAAATGACAGTGCTTGCGGTGTTCCGTTCGCGGACGCAGACGATGGATTTCATATTTCGCTTACAGCGCTGCGGGGTCAACGTACAGGCGGTGAACACGCCCAAAGAGGCGCGCGTCGGGTGCGGCCTGAGCGCAAAATTTTCTTATTTCGCCCTGCCACAGGCACAGGCGGTCTTGCGCGGCGGGCGTTATTCGGCGTTCGTCGGGTTTCTCCGCGCGGAAGACCGCTGCGGGCGCACGGTGTTTACCGTCCTGTGAAAAGAAAAAAACGTTTGCCTTCCGTGCATATATGTGCTATAATACACCTGTATGAAAGATCAAACGGAAGTCAAGGCGATCCTCGCCGAACTCGAAGAACTCTATCCCGACGCCAAGCCCGCCCTGCAATACCGCACGCCCTATGAATTGCTGGTGGCGGTCGTTCTGTCCGCCCAGTGCACGGACGAGCGGGTGAACAAGGTCACGGCGGAACTGTTCAAAGAATATAACACCCCGCAGAAAATGCTGACCCTCGCGCAGGAAGAACTGGAAAAGAAGATCTACTCCTGCGGCTTTTACCGCATGAAGGCGGAGCATATCCTTTCGGCAAGCCGCGACATCGTTGAAAAATTCGGGGGCGAAGTACCCGCCGCGCAGGAGGAACTGCGCACGCTGGCGGGGGTGGGGCGCAAGACCGCCAACGTCGTCTATGCCGTGGCGTTCGGCGGTGACGCCATCGCCGTGGACACCCATGTGTTCCGCGTTTCCAACCGCCTGGGGCTGGCGCACGCGCCCACGCCCGAAAAGACCGAGCAGCAGCTCATGGATATCCTGCCGCGCGACACCTGGTCGCGGGCGCATCATTGGCTCATCTACCACGGCAGACGGGTCTGCCATTCCCAAAGACCCGCCTGCGCGGTCTGCACGCTGCAACGATATTGCGACTTTTTTAAGAAAAAATAGAGGGGCAAAGCGGGTCTTTCTCCGTAAAACGCGGCGCCGCCCGTACAGGGGCGGCGCCCTTCTTTTCCTTTTACGTATAAAAACCCGTCGGAAGCGGGATAGTAAGGGGTGGAGGTAACAAACATGGAGCAATTCACGACGAAAGACCTGGAAGTCATTTCCCACCTGATGAGAGCCGAACAGATCGCCTGCAAAAAGGCGCGCATCTATGCCAACACGCTGACCGACGTCGACCTGGCGGCGCAGATGCAGGCGCTCGCCGACGGGCACGAGCGCAGGTTCAACAACCTGCTGACCCTTTTGAGCGGAGGCGGCGTATGATGCAGGTCAGGAACAAACGGGAAGTCACGCTCAACGAGCAGGATTCCCTGCAGGACATGCTGGAATGCGAAAAACAACTCATGGGGGTGTATGCCGCGGCGCTCGAAGAGGGGAGCACCAAGGCGCTGCGCAAAGAGATCTGGAAAAATTACGCCGCCTGCGCGGACGGGCAGTTTTCCGTGTTTCATGAAATGTGCGCCCGCGGGTACTATCCGCTCCGTCCCGCTTCCGAAGAGCAGCGCGGCGAGCGGCTCGCTTCCTTCAAAAAAATCGAAAAACAACTGGCGCAGAAGTAAAAATTTTTTATGCGCCGTCCGTGCGCCGCGGCAAAGAGAAAATCTCTCTGCCGTACTATCCATGCCCGCGATCGAAAGGAAAAATGTTCGGCACGGGCGTTTTTTCTTTGAATCGAATATCGGCGGCAATTTGCCTTTGAATGCAGGCATGGGTACGTCGTGTATGCGCGGCTTCTTTTTTCTTCAAAATCTGTGCCACCGACAAACGAATGTTTGCAATTTTCATTAAACTGTGGTATAATGAGCGGTATGGAAGAGGAATTGACCGCCGATCAGCGGAACGCGGAAAAAATGATACGGGAATGGTACCTGAATACGGACGACCAGGTGTTCGTCCTCTCCGGCTATGCGGGGACGGGCAAGACCTTTCTTTTGAAGCGCGTCGTCGAAGGATTGGGGCTGGAAGCGGGCAAGCAGGCGGTGTTCGTGGCGCCTACGGGCAAGGCGGCGAGTGTTCTGGTCAAAAACGGCACGCCCGCTTCCACCATCCACAGCCTCATTTATGTCCGCGACGACGAGGACTTCGAAGTCAACGAGGACGGCGAGATCGTCCGAAAGAGCCGCCTGCGCTTCGTCAAAAAGGAAAAGATCGGCGACGGCATCCGACTCATCGTCGTGGACGAAAGTTCCATGGTGGACAACCTCGTGCTCCGCGATCTGCTCAGCTACGGGGTCAAGTGCCTGTTTTCGGGGGACAACGCGCAGCTTCCGCCCGTCAACGGCGCCAACGTTCTTCTGGAACATCCCGACTATCAGCTGACCGAGATCGTGCGGCAGGAGCGGGAGAATCCCATCATCCGCCTTGCCGGTATGGCGCGGCGGGGGGAATACATCGAATACGGCAATTACGGCGGCAACGCCCTCGTCGTTCCCGCGGGATTTCTGCATGCGGAGGAGCGCCGCCGGCTCTTTACGAAAGCGGGGCAGATCATCGTGGGGCGCAACAAGACGCGCGCCGCCGTCAACCGCGAAATGCGCGGGTACCAGGGCATCTCGCCCGAACGGAAACTTCCCGTAGACGGCGAAAAGGTCATCTGCACGCTCAACAATTGGGAGCGGTTCATCGACGAGGACAGGGCTTTCAACCTCGTGAACGGCATCATCGGGTATTGCTACAACGTGGAAGAACAGCCCGACCACCTGGGCAAGATGGACTTCCGGGCGGAATTTTTAAGCAACGTTGTCCGTTCTCTGCCCTTCGACAGCGCCGTTTTCACGCACGGGGCGTATGCGCACAATTACGGCGAAATGGCGGTTCGGCTCGTCGACGGCACCTATGTGCACGAGAGCGACTATGCCGTCCTGCGGCGGGTGAAGGCCAAGCGGGAAGAGACCATCTGCCGCTTCGAGTTTGCCTATGCCATTACCTGCCACAAGGCGCAGGGGAGCGAGTTCGACTTCGTCGTCGTGTTCGACGAGAGCTATCTCTTCGGCGAGGACCGCGCGCGCTGGCTGTATACGGCCGTCACCCGCGCCAAAAAGAAATTACTCATCATCCGCTGAAAAGGGGAAGGGGGTTGCCGCTTCGTTTCGCCGTTGCGGCACGCCGCGTGAGCGCATGGCGAAAAAACGGTCGCATCTTCGATATTCTGCGGGGCGGGAACAAAAAATTTTTTTCGTAAAAGTTAAGCGGCATCGCAACAATAAAAAACGGCGCTTTCGGAAAGCGCCGTTTTTTAGAATGAGAAAATAGGATGTGTGGTCGTTTTGATTTGTGTTTTCTTTCCACCCGTTCGTCGGACGGACAATCGCGTGAAAGCTGCCGCACAAAGATACTCTTACAGAAGTCTTTTTAAGAATTGTCCGCGTAGGAGCATATCTTTCGCGCAGGTGCGGGAATATCGTTCACATGGGAGCAGAAAAATCATTCGCACGGTAGCGAAAAATTCGCTCGCGCAGTAGTAGAGATGTCACCCGCGCCGCAGCGGGGCGAACGCAACGTTTCGGCGCGGCGGGCGGAAGTTGCGGGACGGGCGATGCCGCCATCCGTCTGCGCCTTTTTGTACTCTTATTGTAGCGGAACGGGCGGAAAAATTCAACCTACTCCTTTCAAAAAGCGTTCTACCGTTGCGTTTTTGAAAAATAGAGCCGAAAAAAGCCACTCTACCGTGAGTAGAACGGGCGTATTTACGCAAAAAACGCCCTTTCGGCGTTGACAAGCGGCACAATTTATGGTATAGTATTGTGCAATGAGAGATGCGGGGGAGACGGATGGGCGCGCATGGGACGCCGCCGCAAAAAATAACAGGGAATGGAGTCGCCAGTATGGAACAGGAAGAACTCAACCGGATCGTTGCGGAAAATATGGCAAAATACAGGAAAGCCGCCAATCTCACGCAGTTGGAACTTGCCGAGCGGCTCAATTATTCGGACAAGTCGGTGTCCAAGTGGGAACAGGGCAACGGCATGCCCGATGTTTTCGTGCTGTACAAACTGGCGGAGATATACGGCGTGACGGTCAACGATTTTCTCTGCCGTCATGAGGCGGAAGTCATTGCCGTGCCCGATAAGCGCAGGGGCTTTTTCTCCCGCGGGATGATCATGGCGATGTCCGTGGGGCTGACCTGGCTGATCGCGGTCGTCGCCTTCGTGTTCATCATGCTGCTCGCGCCCGGCTTCGCCCGGCCGTGGCTGCCCTTCATCTATGCGCTCCCCGTGACGTTCATCGTCCTGCTCGTTTTAAGCAGCGTGTGGAAGTTCTACGTTCTCCGCGGCATTGCGGCGTCCGCCCTCATCTGGACGCTCCTTCTGACGATCTATCTGACCGTTTTCGCCGTGGTGCCGTCGGCGCCCAATCTCTATATGCTCTTCTTCATCGGCATCCCCCTGCAGCTGCTCATCGTGCTGTGGTTCCTGTTCCGCCGCCGTCGCAGAAAAAAGGAGCGGTAAGAATTTCGGCAATTTGCCCTTCATTGCGGGCATGGATATAAGAAAATATGCAAAAGATGCGGACGCCGAAGGGCGTCCGGCGGTGTAGAGACAGGAGAAAAAAGGCATGCTTTGTTCCCGTTGCGGAAAAAACGAAGCCAAGATCACCGTGGAATATGCCACCGACATCGGTGCGGTGACCGAATATTTCTGCGAAGAGTGTTATGAAAAGCGGCGTTCCCCGCGCGGCGCGCCCGCGCCGCAGCAGGCGGCGCGCTGTCCCTTCTGCGGCAACGGCATGGAGGATTACCTGCACAGCGGGTTGGTCGGCTGCGCCGAGTGCTATCGTACTTTCGCCGCCGAGCTTTTGCCCTATGTGGTGCGCCTGCAGGGCAACGAAAAGCACTGCGGGAAAGAGCCTTCCGGTCTGCCCAAGTACGAGGCGGCGCAATCCCTGCGTGAGATCATGGCGCGGCTTGCGCGGAACGATCTGGACGAAAAAGAGGCGGCGAGGCTCCGTCGCAAAGCCGACGAGCTGCATCTGCTGCTCTTCGGCGACGAGGACGAGGAGGGGTAAGCCATGGACAATTTGGAAAGCACGGTCATCTCCACCCGCATACGCCTGGCGCGCAACCTCGCCGATTATCCCTTTCCCCACAAACTCAAAAGCCGCGAACAGGCGCGCGAGATCGTGGAGCTTTTGCGCCTGCCCCTCGGCGAGATCGACAAGTTTCGCTGCATCTATGTGGACGAAACGAGCGCGGATGAGCTGGAAATGCTCAAAGAAAATTACCTCATTTCCCAGGCACTCATTGATAAACGCGGCGTTTCCGCCGTATATATAAATCAGGAAGAAAACGTATCCGTCATGGTCAATGAAGAGGACCATGTCCGCGAACAGTACTATATCAAGGGGTTTCATCTCCTCAAGGGATACGAGTATTTAAGCGGCATCGACGACGTCATCGGTGACTGCGTGAAGTTCGCCTTCGACAAGGACTGGGGGTACCTCACCGCCTGTCCCACCAATCTCGGCACGGGGCTCCGTGCCTCCGTCATGCTCTTCCTTCCCGCCATCACAAAGCGTCCCGATCTCTTTTCCGGGCTTAAGGACCGCATGCAGCGAGAAGGGTTGACCGTGCGCGGCGTGTACGGCGAGGGAAGCGAAGCGGACGGGTATATGTATCAGATCAGCAACGAGATCACGCTGGGCTATTCCGAACAGAAAATATTGGAGGACGTCAGCAACGCGGTCTATACGATCGCCGAAACCGAGATCCGCGCGCGGCAGGAGATGTCGGAAGCAGACCCCGTGGGGGTGCGCGACGCCTGCGGGCGGGCATACGGCATCCTCACCAACTGCGTGCGGCTGGACAGCCGCGAATTCATACAGCTCATGGCGCAGTTCAAGCTTGGCGTTTCGATGGGACTGTACAACATAGACAAGATGTCCGAACTGGACGATCTCATTATCGGCATGCGCGATTCCAATATCAGCCGCTTTTCCAAAGAAACGCTGGACAAAGAAGGGCGGGACGTTTACCGCGCCGAGTGCGTGCAGGCAAAACTCAAAGAACTGTTGCGCGGGGAATAAGCGGGCATGCCGCCCGCCTTTCGCGCTTTCGGCAGAAACCCGGCGGCGGAAGCCGTGCCGCCCCGCGGGGCGGCGGGAGAATAAGGAGAAAGAAAGGAATATGGAGGACGAGTCGAGATATTCGGACGATTTGAAGTGCGTCTTCGAATGTATCAACAAGACCAACCAAAAGATACGCATCCGCTACATCGGCACCGAACATCTCGTGCTCGGCATGCTGCATGTGCCCGCGTGCGGCGCGTGCCGCATCCTCAACGACGCGGGGGTGCGCAAGAAGGAATTTTCGGAGTTTTTCTTTCAGGTGCGCAACGTAAAGGACCCGACCGTCGGCCCGACGCCCCGCACCAAGCAGGTGCTCGACAAGGCCCGCTCGCTGGCGGTCGCGAACACGCCCGACAAGCGGTATTACAGCATCACCGCCGAACACGTCCTGATGGCCATTCTGGACGTGCAGGGCGGGTATGCGCGCGAATTTTTCCGCGTCAACCACATTTCCGAGCAGAACATGCGCGCCGCGCTCGAACAGGCCATCCGCGAGGATTACCGTCTCATCGAAGAGGTGCAGACGGGCGAACGCGGCGAGAGAGGGGGAAGCGGCTATAAGTACAAGTACGAGCCGAGCGTACTGCCCCCCCAACTCGACAAATACGGCGTCGATCTCACCGCGCGGGCGGCGGAGGGCAAACTCGATCCCGTCATCGGCAGGCGCAAGGAGATAGAAAAGGTCATGCAGATCCTCTCCCGCCGCACCAAGAACAACCCCGTGCTCGTCGGCGAGGCGGGCGTGGGCAAGAGCGCGGTCGTCGAGGGGCTGGCGCAGGAGATCGTTTCGGGCGACGTACCCGAAATGCTGCAGCGCAAGATCGTCTTTTCCCTCGATCTCGCGGGCATGCTGGCGGGCGCAAGATACCGCGGCGATTTTGAGGAGCGGCTGAAAGAGGTCGTCGAAACCATCAAACGCAGCGGTGACATCATCCTGTTTATCGACGAGATACACACCATCGTCGGCGCGGGCGGTTCGTCCGATTCCAACATGGACGCCGCCAATATCTTAAAGCCCATGCTGGCGCGCGGCGATCTGCAGACCATCGGCGCGACCACGCTGGACGAATACCGGAAATACATCGAAAAGGATCCCGCGCTCGAACGGCGGTTCACGCCCGTGATGGTGGAAGAGCCCGCCGTGGAGGACTGCATCAAAATTCTGCAGGGTCTGAAGGACAAATACGAGGCGCACCACGGCGTCATCATCAAGGAGAGCGCCATCGAGAGCGCCGTGCTCCTCTCCGACCGCTACATCGCCGACCGTTACCTGCCCGACAAGGCCATCGACCTCGTCGACGAAGCGGCTTCCCGCGCCCGCCTGGAAGCGTATACCGGTCCCAAGGGCGCGTTGGAACTGAACGAAAAAATAGAGCGGCTGAGCATCGACGAGCACCGCGCCCGCGCGGGCGGCAATTACGAGAAGGCGGACAAGGTGCAGGCGCAGATCGAAAAGTACACCGAAGAGGCGGACCTGCTGGCGGAGACCTGGCGCAAACAGTACAACACCGTGACCCCGTCCATCGATTCCGAGGACATCGCCTCCATCGTCAGCGACCGCACGGGCATCCCGCTCTCCCGCCTTTCCGAGGAGGAGAGCAAAAAGCTGTTAAAGCTCGAAGAGCGGCTCCATGCCCGCATTATCGGGCAAAACGAAGCCGTCGTCGCCGTGTCGAAAGCCATCCGCCGCGCGCGGGCGGGGCTCAAGGAGAGCAACCGTCCCATCGGATCGTTCATCTTCGTCGGCCCCACGGGCGTGGGCAAGACCGACCTTGCCAAAGCGCTCGCCGAAGCGCTCTTCGGGGACGAAAAGATGATGATCCGCCTGGACATGAGCGAATTCATGGAAAAGCATTCCGTGTCCCGCATCATCGGCGCGCCCCCGGGGTATGTCGGCTATGACGACGTGCAGGGGGGGCAGCTCACCGAACAGGTGCGGCGCAAGCCCTATTCCGTCGTTCTCTTTGACGAGATCGAAAAGGCGCATCCCGACGTGTTCAATCTGCTTTTGCAGATTCTGGACGACGGCAGGTTGTCCGACAGCAAGGGCAGGGTGGTCAGTTTCCGCAACACCGTCATCGTCATGACCTCCAACATCGGCGCGGCGAAGGCGGGGGATATGCAGCCCCTCGGCTTTTCCTCCGCCGAGGAGAAGGACGAGTACGAAGAGATGAAGGAGGACGTGTCCAAAGCCCTCAAAGAGCACTTCCGCCCCGAATTTCTGAACCGCCTGGACGACATCATCGTCTTTCACAAACTCACCGAGGAAGAGGCAGGCGCCATCTGCGGAAAGCTCATCGACGGGCTCGGCGCGCGGCTGGGCGACCGCGACATCCGCCTGGTCATCTCCGCCGCCGCGCGGGGGGAACTCGTGCGGGAGGGGTACAGCGAGGCATACGGCGCCCGCCCCCTGAAACGGGTCATCCGCCGCCGCATCGAAGACAGGCTCTCCGAAGAGATACTGGCGGGGCGCATCGAGACGGGCGAGACCGTGCGCATCGATTTTGCGGGCGGCAATTTCGTATTCCGCTCGGAAAAAACATGACTTTGAACGCATTTTCGGGCAGTCCGGCGCTCCGCCGGGCTGTTTTTTTGTGAAATCATATAATATCCGAAGAAAATACGTTTACTTTTGCCCGATTTTGCGCTAAAATAAAGGTATGGGTCCCGTGTGCGGCGGAACGGGGGGCTTGCCTCTTTTTCCGCGCGGACGGTTTTTTCCGGGGGGACCCGCATGGAAGGGGAAGGAATAAAGTATGGCGCTGCATCCCGTTCGCAGGCTCAAACAGATCATTTTCCGCCGCAAGAAAAAGGAGCAGGCGAAGAAAAAAATATTCGCCGTCGCGCTCGGCTGCGGCGGCGCGAAGGGCATGGCGCACCTCGGCATTCTGCAGGCGCTCGAAGAGGAGGGCGTCCGCTTCGATTGGTATGCGGGCACCAGCATCGGCAGCGTGGTGGGCGCGCTCAAAGCCTACGGCTATTCCACGGGCGAGATCAAGGACGCCGTGCAGCGCATCTGTCTGCGGCAGTACGCCCGCTATCTGCGGCCGTACATGGATATGGGGTTCGTGGAGGAGATTTTGAACGGCTATCTGCACGGCGCCGATTTTTCGGCGCTCAAAGCGCCCTTCTATGCCTGGGCGACGGACAAGGAGAAGGTGGAAGGGGTGCTGCTCGATAAGGGCAGCGTGGCGCACGCCTGCGCGGCTTCCTGCGCGGTGCCGCCCTACTTTCACAGCGTGGGCGTGGCGGGCAAGGAACTCATCGACGGGGTGTATACCAATCCCGTGCCCGCCGACGTCCTGCGCCTGCGCGGCGCCGATTTCGTGCTGGGGGTCGACCTGAACGCCGTTCCGCCCGCCGAACGGGACCAAAAGCCGCACAACCGTCTCACCCGCGTACTGTCGGACACGTTGGACGCCGCGGTGAAGATAACGCCCCGCCCCGACGCGCTCGCGCGCGGATACGAGGCGTGCAACGCCGTCATCCGCCCGCCCCTCGGCGCCTTCACGCCGCTTGATGCCGACGGGCAGTCCCTGCTCGAAATGTATGACATCGGCTACCGCACGGCAAAGGAGCAGGCGGGGTTCGTCAAACGGAAGATCGCGGAGATATACTGATCCCCGCGCGGAACATCACGAGAGAAAAGAGGAAGCGCAAGCGTTTTGAAAAGGCACGGAAGAAGAAACAAAATACGCGCCTGCGGAGCGGTCCTGGCTTCCGCCGTTCTGGCGGCGGCGTTTTGTCTTTGCGCCTGTGCGCCGACGGATGACGGCAGAAAGGAAGAACCTGCATGGCAGGCGGGCGAACTCAGGGTGCACTTTCTGGACGTGGGACAGGGCGACTGCACGGTCATCGAACTGCCCGACGGCAAGAAGATCATGATCGACGGCGGCGACGGTTCGGCGGAGAATAACCGCAAGATCGCCGATTCCCTCGACGATTTGGGCATCGGGCGGCTGGACGAGGTGATCCTGACCCACAGCGACCGCGACCACAGCGGCGGAATAGAGAGCGTGCTCGACGAAGTGGAAGTTTCCGGGATATACCTGCCCTATAAGCCGACGCTCGGTTCGGACGAAGTCTATTTCTCCCTCTGCCGAAAAGCCGAAGCGGAAGTGCCCGCCGTGAAGTACGCTCCCGAGCGGTACGACTATATCCGCGGGGATACATACGATTACTTTCTGACCTTTCTGTGGCCCCGCCGCTTCGACGCCGCGCCCGAAGGCGACGCCAATTATTATTCCGCCGTTCTGTGGCTGGAATACGAGGGGCTGAGCATCCTTTTTGCGGGCGACATGACGAAGGAGACCGAGGACGAGCTGATGCGGGAGTATGCCCTTGCCTCCGACATCTTCGACTGGGACGACATGCATGTGTCGTTGGAGAGCACGGAAGTTCTGAAGGTGGCGCACCACGGCAGCGCCACTTCTTCGGGCGAAGCGTGGCTGCGGCTTCTGAGCCCCGAGGCGGCGGTCATCTCCGTCGGGGCGGACAACGGCTACGGGCACCCGTCCGACGAGGTCGTCGCCGCGCTGCATGCCGCCATGCCCGAAGGAGAGGTCTACCGCACGGACGAATGCGGCGATATCCTGCTCACCTCCGCGGGCGGCGGAGCGTACACCTTTTCTTACCAATGACCGGCCGTCCGGGAACGGGCGGCGGATACCGATAAAACATTTTACGGAGGATTTTTTCGACATGATCAGACTGACATCGGCGGGAGAGTCGCACGGAAAGGCGCTCATCGGCATTTTAGAGGGGCTGCCCTCCAATTTGGAGATCGACATCGACGAGGTGAACGGGTACCTCGCCCTGCGGCAGAGCGGCTACGGCAGGGGGTTCCGCCAAAAGATAGAGACCGACCGCATGGAGATCCTGTCGGGGGTGCGCAACCGCCTCACGCTCGGCAGCCCGCTCGCCTTTTGGGTGCGGAACGCCGATTACGAAAATTGGCGTCCCTACATGGCGCCCGAGGGGTGCGACGTGACCAAAAAGCGCCTGACGCGGGTGCGCCCGGGGCACGCCGACCTCACGGGGGTCAAGAAATTCGATCAGACGGACGCCAGGAACATTCTGGAGCGCGCTTCGGCGCGCGAAACGGCGGTGCGCGTGGCGGCGGGTTCCGTCTGCCGTCAGTTCCTCGCCAAACTCGGCGTGCAGATCGGCGGGTATGTGCGCACGGTGTGCGGCATCACCGACGAAAAGGAATATACCTTCGAAGAGCTGGCATCTGTCAAGAGCCGTCCGCTCTTCATGCCCGACGACGAAAAGCAGGCGGCGGCGATGCGCAGGATCGACGAGCTGAAGGCCGCGGGTGACACCGCGGGCGGCATTCTGGAGATCCGCGTGAAGGGATTGAAGAGCGGCTTCGGCAGTTGCATGACGTACGGCGAAAAGCTGGACGGCAGGCTGGTCGGCGCGATGCTGAGCGTGCAGGCGGTCAAGGGCGCGGAAGTCGGCATGGGCTTCGGCGTGGGGCTGCGCCCCGGCAGCAAGGTGCACGACGCCATCTATTTCGAGGATGGCAAATTCGTCCGCAAGACCAACAACGCGGGCGGCATCGAGGGGGGCATGTCCAACGGTGAGGAGATCGTCCTGCGCGCGGCGATGAAGCCCATCCCCACCCTGATGAGCGGGCTGGACACCGTCGATTACGTCACGCACGAAAAACAGACCGCCGCGGCGGAGCGCAGCGACGTCGCTTCCGTCTGCGCCTGCGAGATCATTCTCGAAAGCGTGGTCGCCACCGTGCTGGCGCAGGTCGTCTCCGAACGGCTGGGCGGGGACAACATGCGCGAAGTCATGAAAAGATACGAGGAACTGCCCCAATGAAGGTCATCGAGATACACACCCCCTCGCAGGACAGCGTCATCACTTGCGGGGCGGGCTGTTTCAAGCGGCTTGCGCCCCGCTTTTTGGCGGGGCACCGCAACTTCGTCCTCACGGACAGCAACGTGCACGCCCTCTACGGGCAGGACATCAAAGCGGTGTTCGGCGACGCGCCCGTCTACATACTGCCTGCGGGCGAGGAGAGTAAGAACGAGGTCAGCCTGTTCAGGATTTTGCAGGCGATGATCGATGCGGGACTGCACCGCAATTCCTTTCTCTTCGCCGTCGGCGGCGGGGTCGTGGGGGACATCGGCGGGCTGGCGGCGGCGCTCTACATGCGCGGCATCCACTGCGTGCAGGTGCCCACCACCCTTCTGGCGCAGGTCGATTCCTCGGTCGGCGGCAAGACCGCCGTGGACATGGGTAAGGTCAAAAACGTCGTCGGCGCGTTCTATCAGCCCGAGGCGGTGCTCGTCGACGGCACGTTCTTAAAGACCCTGCCCGCGCGGGAGATCCGCTGCGGCCTGGGCGAGATCGTCAAGTACGGCGCGCTCAACGCCAAAATTTTGGACAGTTTGACGGAGAACGCCGACCGCCTCTTCGACCTTGCCTACCTTGCGGAGATAACGCCCGAATGCATCGAACACAAGGCGGAGGTCGTCCGCCTGGACGAGCGCGAAAAGGGGCTGCGCAAGTCTCTGAACATGGGGCACACCACGGCGCACGCCTTCGAACTCTTTTACGGCGGGCTTTCGCACGGCGAGTTCGTCCTCATCGGCATGTATTACGAGTTGAAGATCGCCTTGGCGGAGGGGGCGACGACAGCGGAATACGCCGCGCTGCTGGAAGGGCTCATTCTGCGCGTTCTGGGCGAGGTCCCGCGCTACGAGGGTGTGGAAAGGGCGGCGGAATACGCGCGGCTGGACAAGAAGAACGCTGCATCCGACGAGGTGTCCATGATCGTCCCCGCAGACTACGGGACGTATGCCGAACTCAGACTTCCCTTTGAAAAATACCGCAGCTATCTCGTATCCCTCGCGGAGAAATAGCTTTTCGGAAAACCGCGTTTAACGCGGGCATGGCGGGCAGCTTTTATGCCTTTTCGCAATTTGACGGACGGGAGGAACGTATGCAGACGTACACGGTCAGAAAACTTTCGGGGTGGGGGCCTCTGACGGCGGAAGTCCCCGGGTCCAAGAGCATCACCAACCGCGCGCTCCTTCTGGCGGCGCTGTCGGAGGGGGCGTGCCTGGTGCGCGGCGCGCTCTTTTCGGACGACTCCCGCGCGTTCTTGTCCTGCCTTTCGTCGCTCGGCTTTTCTTTGCAGGCCGACGAGGCGGCAAAGACGGTGCGCGTCGGGGGGGGCGGCGGCGTCATCCCGCGCAAAAAGGCGGAGATCGATGTGCGCAGCGCGGGCACGGCGGCGCGGTTTCTGACGGTCATGCTCGCCTTTGCGGGCGGGGAATACCTCCTGCGTTCCTCCCCCCAGATGGAACGCCGCCCCATGGAGCCGCTGCTTTCCGCACTCCGCCGCGCGGGCGCAGGGATCGATTGCCTGCGCGAAGAGGGGCATTTTCCCTTCCGTTTGCACGCAAAGGGGCTTGCCGTCCGCGAAATGACCATCGATACGGACGCGAGTTCGCAGTTCGCCAGCGCCCTTCTGATGTGCGCACCCCTGCTGCCGGACGGACTTACCCTGCATCTGACGGGCGGGCGGACGGAGGGGGCGTACATCGGCATCACGGCGAAAATGCTCTCGCAGTTCGGCATACAATACCAAAGATCGGGTGCGGACTATTTTATCCCCGCGCAGCGGTTTGCCCTTCCGGAATATGCCGTCGAGCCCGACTTTTCGGCTGCGGACTACTTCTTTGCCGCGGGCGCGCTGCTCGGGCGGCAGGTGACCGTGCGCGGCGTGCGCCTCTCCTCCATGCAGGGGGACGCAAAGTTCCTCGGCGTGCTCGAAAAGATGGGCTGTTCGTTCGGGGAAAATACCGCGGGCGTATGGCTTGCGGGGCCCGAAAAACTGACGGGCGTGCATGTGAACATGAACGATTTTTCCGATCAGGCGCTCACCCTGGCGGCGGTCGCGCCCTTCGCGTCCTCCCCGACGGTCATCGAGGGCATCGGGCACATCCGCGGGCAGGAATGCGACCGCATCCGCGCCATGTGCGTCAACCTGACGGCGATGGGGGTGAAAACCGAAGAGCGGGCGGACGGCGTCACGATATTTCCCTGCGACCATGTCCTGCCCGCGCGCATTCAGACGTTCGGCGACCACCGCGTGGCGATGTCCTTTGCGGTGGCGGGGCTCAAATGCGGCGGCCTGGTCATCGAGGACCCCGCCTGCTGCAAAAAGACCTTCGAAAACTTTTTCACCGTTTTGGAAGGGCTGTACCGGGGTATAAATTAAACAAGGCGCATAACGTTTTTATAGTATAACGGAAATTTTTACGGAGAACAACATGAAAAAACTCGATCTCGCGGTGGTGGGCAAGGACGTTTCCCGTTCGCTCAGCCCTCAAATGCATACGCTCATTCTCGAAAACATGGGCGTGCGGTGCACCTATGAAAAGGTCTCGGTGGCGGAGGGGGACTTTGCGTCCGCCGCGCCCGCGCTCTTTGAAAAGTACGACGCGTTCAACGTCACCATTCCCTATAAACTGGCTGTCATTCCTTATCTTTCCGAGGTCTGCGGCGACGCCGCCGTGTTCGGCGCGGTCAACACCGTGGACGCGCATACGCGCAAGGGGTACAACACCGACGGCGCGGGCTTTTTGCTCATGCTCCGCAACAGCGGCGTCGATACGGCGGGCAAGAGTTTCCTCGTCTTGGGCTGCGGCGGCGTGGGCAGGAGCGTCATCAAAAAACTGCTCGACGCGGGCGCGCAGGTCTTCGCCTTCGACCTGAACAAAGAAAGCCTGCAAAAGGTGCACGCCGAGTTCCCGGGTTTCATCCCCCTCGAAAGGGTGGAGGCAAAGCCGTACGACGTCGTCGTCAACTGTACGGGCGTGGGCATGCACCGCACGGAGGGCGTCTCCCCCGTCGGGGCGGACGTGCTGTCTTTGTGTTCCGCGGCGGTCGATCTCATCTACGTCCCCGCCAAATCGGAATTTTTGCGCATCGCCGAATCGTGCGGCAAGAAGATCGTCAACGGCGAGGCGATGCTCTTCTACCAGGCGTACTTTTCCGACTGCATCTATCTCGGCGCCGAGCCGTCGGACGAAGAGGCGGGCGGGCTCTTTGCAAAATATAAGGAAAAATATAAGGAATAAGGAGAACAGCGCATGAAATTTCTGGTCATCAACGGCGTCAATCTCAACATGACGGGTCGGCGCGAAGAGGGGGTCTACGGCAGCGAGAGCCTCGACGACATCAACCGGCAGATCGCCGCGTTCTGCAAAAAGAACGGCGACGAGGTCGAGTTCTATCAGAGCAACGTCGAAGGGGAACTGTGCAGTAAAATACAATCCTGCATCGACGGGCAGTACGACGGCGTCGTATTGAACGCGGGCGCGTTCACCCACTATTCCTACGCCCTGCATGACGCCATCCGCTGCATTTCCACCCCCGTCGTCGAGGTGCATATGTCCAACGTGCACGCCCGCGAGGAGTTCCGCCACCGTTCGGTCATTTCCCCCGCCTGTAAAGGGGTCATTGCGGGCTTCGGCAAGAACAGTTATATTCTGGCTTTGGAGAGTTTTAAGCTGTGAATATCGTACTCTGCGGCATGATGGGCGCGGGCAAGACCAGCGTGGGGCAGGCGATCGCCGCGCTTTCGGGCCGCCGCTTCGCGGACACCGACGCGCTCATCGAGGAAAAATACGGTAAGATAACGGACATCTTCGCGCAGCGCGGCGAGGGGTATTTCCGCGATCTCGAAACGGAGACGGCGCGGGAACTCTCCGCGGCGGACGGTCTTGTCGTCGCCACGGGCGGCGGGTTCGTCCTGCGGGCGGAAAATTGCGGGCTTTTGAAAAAGAACGGCAAAATTTTCTTCCTGCGCGCGCAACTGCCCACCCTGCTCGCCCGCGTGGAGGGCGACACGTCCCGCCCCCTCTTGCAGGGCGGCGCGGAGAAAAAATTGCGCGAACTTCTGCCCGTCCGCACCCCCGTCTACGAGCGGGCGGCGAACTATATCGTCGACACGGACGGGCGGGGCGTGGAGGACATCGCGCGGGAGATATTGTCCCGCCTGCCTTGACGTAATGGGGCGCACTCTTGCCGCGGGGCGTTTCGGCACAGAACAATTCGTTTTTACACGGTGATCGCGGGCATGCCTGCCCGCTTTTGCATAGTATCCCATCGTTGCCGTTTTTGGAAGAGCGGCGAAAAAATGACCGAAAAAGGAGGAAAAAACCATGCAGCAGGCGCTCATCACGGGCGGGGTGCGCGGCATCGGGCTGGCGACGGCGCGGCTGTTCGCCCGCAAGGGGTATGCCGTCGCGCTCTGTTATTCCGCCGACGAGGAGAGCGCGGCGCGCGCGCGGGAAGAGGGATTCCGCGTTGTCCGGGCGGACGTGTCCGACGAGGAACAGGTGCGCGCCCTCTTCGGGGAGATCGGCGGGGTCGACGTGCTCGTCAACAACGCGGGGATCTCCCTCGTCCGGCAGATCCAGGATACCTCGCTTGCCGAGTGGGACCGCGTGTTCGCCGTCAACACCGCGGGGGCATTCCTCTGCGCGAAATACGCCCTGCCCGCCATGTTGAAAAGGGGCAGGGGGTGCATCGTCAACGTTTCCTCCGTCTGGGGGGTGGTCGGCGGCAGCTGCGAGGTCGCCTATTCGGCCTCCAAGGCCGCCCTCATCGGGTTCACCAAAGCCCTCGCCAAGGAGGTCGGCTACGCGGGCGTCAGGGTCAACTGCGTCGCGCCGGGGGTCATCGGCACGCGCATGAACGACCGCTTTACGAAAGAGGAGCAGGCGGCGCTCTGCGCCGATATCCCCGCGGGGCGGCAGGGCGCGCCCGAAGAGGTCGCCGCCGCCATTCTTTCGCTCGCCGAAAACGAATATATCACCGGGCAGACGCTCGGCGTGGACGGCGGGTTCGGGCTTTGAAAAAAATTTTTTTCCGAAAATAAAGGAATTCGGAAAGTTCCGTCGAATATATAAAATACAAAAAGGCGGAAAACGCGGGAGGAAAGCATGCAGCCCAAGGAACGGACGTATAAAATAGAGGAGGCGTTTCTTTCGCCCTATGCCTGCAGGTCGGTTTCGACCAAGGGCAGGCGGCGGGAGGAGACGCCCTGTTCCATGCGCACCGATTTTCAGCGCGACCGCGACAGGATCATCTATTCCAAGTCCTTCCGCCGCTTGAAAAACAAGACGCAGGTCTTTTTCTCCCCCGACGGCGATCACTACATCACCCGCCTCACGCACACCTTCGACGTATCGCAGATCGCCCGTTCCATTGCCCGCGCACTCTCCCTCAACGAGGATCTCGCCGAGGCCATCGCTTTGGGGCACGATCTCGGGCATACCCCCTGCGGACACGTCGGAGAACGCGTTCTGAACGCCCTCTGCCCCGCGGGATTTCACCACAACGAGCAGTCCCTGCGCGTCGTGGACGTGCTGGAAAAGGACGGCAGGGGGCTCAATCTCACCTACGAGGTGCGGGACGGCATTTTGAACCATACGTCCGCGGGCAAGCCGCAGACGCTGGAGGGGGTGGCGGTCTCCCTCGCCGACCGCATCGCCTACATCAACCACGACATCGAGGACGCCATTCGCGGCGGTTTTCTGCGCGAAGAGGACCTGCCCGCGGGCCCCATCGCCGTGCTCGGCAGGGATACCAGCGAGCGCATCAACACCGCCATCACGGACATCGTCAAAACCTCCGAGGGCAAAAACACGCTGACCATGTCCGAAGAAAAGGGGCGTGCGTCGGCGGAGCTCAGGGCATTCATGTTTGAAAACGTCTACGTCCGCGCCAACAAGGTCATGCAGGACAGGGCGGAGCGCATGCTGACCGCCATGTACGATTATTTCGTCAAAAACACGGAAAAAATGCCCCCGCTGTACCGCGGCGTCGCCGAAAGAGAGGGTGCGGGGCGCGCCGTGTGCGATTATATCTCTTCCATGACCGACCGCTACGCCATCGGCGTGTTCGAGGACCTGTTCGTCCCCAAAAATTTTTCCATGAACGGGAGGGACTGACTTGGCAAAGAATGGTTTTTCTCCCGAATTCATGCGGGAGCTCAAAGCGCGCAACGACCTCGTGGAGGTCGCTTCGCAGTACATGACGTTGGACAAGCGCGGGTACAACTATTGGGCGTGCTGTCCCTTCCACCACGAAAAGACGCCCTCCTTCACCATTCAGGCGGCGGAGCAGTACTATCACTGCTTCGGCTGCGGCGTTTCGGGCGACGTGGTCAGTTTGGTCATGGAAATGGAATCCCTGCCCTTTCCCGACGCGGTCAAATACCTCGCGGCGCGGGCGAAGATGCCCATGCCCGAGATGAACTTCGACAGCGAGCGCACGGCGGAACTGAAAAAGAAGAAGGACAGGCTGTTGAAGATCATGCTCACGTCCGCGCGGTTCTATCTGCAAAACCTGTACGGCGGCGAGGCGGGCGCGCACATGGAGTACATCCGCCAGCGCGAGCTTTTGCCGAGCACGGTCAAAAAATTCGGGCTGGGTGCCTCGCTCGATTACGATTCGCTGCCCGAACTTCTCCTCGACAGCGGTTTTTCGCGGGAGGAGATTGAAGAGAGCGGCGCCTGTTCGGTCTCCGCGCGCGGCAAACTTTTCGACGCGCAGGCGGGCAGGCTCATCATTCCCATCATCAATTCTTTCGACGAGGTCATCGGCTTCGGCGGGCGCATCCTCGGTAAAAAGACCGAGCGGGAAGCCAAGTACAAGAATACCAAGGAAACCATGCTCTTTAACAAGAGAAAGACGCTCTACAACGTCAATCTCCTGAAAAAATACAAGCAGAAAAACGCCGTGCCCTACGTCATCATGGTCGAGGGGTACATGGATACCATCTCCCTCTATCAGGCGGGATTTTGCAACGTCGTCGCGTCCATGGGTACCTCGCTCACGCAGGAACAGGCGCGCATGCTCAAGCGATACGCCGAAAACGTGCTCATCAGTTACGACGGCGACTTCGCGGGGCAGAACGCCGATTTAAGAGGGCTGGAGATATTAAAAGACGAAAACCTCAACGTCAAAGTCGTGCTCATGCCCGAGGGGGAGGATCCCGACGACGTGGTCAGAAAGCGCGGCGCCGCCGCTTACCGGGCGTGCCTGGACAATGCTCTGCCCCTCGTCGACTATAAACTGCATTCGCTGGAACGCAGGTACGACCTTTCGCAGACGGAGGGCAAGCGCGCCTATGCGCAGGCGGCGATGCCCGTCATCCGCGAGGCGCCGTCCGCCGCCGAGCGGGAGGACCTTCTGAAGACCGTGCGGGACAAGACGGGCTTCACCTATCAGTCCCTCGCGCGCGATCTCGAGGAATACACCCCTTCGCAAAAGAGTGCGCCCGTCCCGCCCGCGCGCGCCGTGCAGGACAAGGGCGACAAGGTCAAAAAGGCGTGCCGGTTCCTCATCGGCGCCGTGCTCTTCCGCCTGCCGTATGCCGAGGACGCCGCCCTGCGCGAAGAGGATTTTCCGGACGACGTGCACCGCGCGCTGGTGCGCTATATCAATTTCTGCCGCGAAACGGGGCAGGAGATACGGGTGTCCGACCTCTTCGAACTCTTCGGCGAGGACACGCCCGAATTCAACGCGATCCTCGACCTGAACACCGAGGAACGGCTCTTCGGCGGCGGCGCGGAAAAATACTTTGCCGACTGCGTCAAAACGGTCGCGCGCCGGCGGGTGCAGACAAGGATGGACGAGATCACGGCGAAGATCGGCGCCGAAACGGACCTTTCCGCCCGCCATGCGCTCGCAGAGGAACTGACGGCGCTCGCGCGGGAACTGAAAAATTACTGAAACATACATTCCAATCGAAAAACGATCGATTCATTGAACGGAGGAAAAAACAAAAAAATGAGCATCAGCGATCAGAAACTGACGGACATCGTCAACGGTATCATCAACGCGTACAAGATGAAGGGAAGCATCAACTCCAACGCGCTCTTCGATATCCTGGAAAAGTACGATATCACGTCCAATCAGATGGACACCGTCTATAAGGCGCTGCCCGAAGCGGGCATCCAGATCATCGACGAGGCGGAGCGGGACAAGGAACTCTTCGACCGCGTGCTGATGGACGTGGGGCTGGACGATCCCGTCAAGATGTATCTGAAGGACATTGGGCGGGTGCCCCTCTTGTCCGCGGACGACGAGATCGAACTCGCCCGCCGCATGCAGGAGGGGGACGAGGAGGCAAAACGTCACCTCTCTGAGGCAAATCTCCGTCTGGTCGTGTCCATCGCCAAGCGGTACGTCGGGCGGGGCATGCTCTTTTTGGACCTCATCCAGGAGGGCAATCTGGGTCTCATGAAGGCGGTGGAAAAATTCGATTATCAGAAGGGATATAAATTCTCGACGTACGCCACCTGGTGGATCCGCCAGTCCATCACCCGCGCCATCGCCGACCAGGCGCGCACCATCCGCATCCCCGTGCACATGGTCGAAACCATCAACAAACTCACCCGCGTGTCCCGCATGCTTCTCCAACAGACGGGCAGGGAACCCACGCCCGAGGAGATCGCGCAGGAGATGGGCGTTACCGTGGAGCGCGTGGTGGAGATACAGCGCATCGCGCAGGATCCCGTCTCCCTCGAATCGCCCATCGGCGAAGAGGAGGACAGCCACCTCGGCGACTTTGTCGAGGACGACAAGTCGGTGACGCCCAGCGACAGCGTCGCCGCCACCATGCTCAAAGAACAGCTTTTGCACGTGCTCGACACCCTCACCCCCCGCGAGGAGAAGGTGCTGCGCCTGCGCTACGGCATCGACGACGGCAGGCCCCGCACCCTCGAAGAGGTGGGCAAGGAGTTCAACGTCACGCGCGAACGCATTCGCCAGATCGAGGCGAAGGCGCTCAGAAAGCTCCGTCACCCCAGCCGCAGCAAGACGCTGAAAGACTTTTTGGAGTGACCCATGCCCACGCGTTCGGCGCGGATCGGCGTGCTCTGTTCCCTGCTTTCCCCCGTTAAGACTTTCGCCGACGTCGGCTGCGATCATGGCTATTGTACGGAGTACATGCTGCAAAACGGGCTTTGCGAGCGGGCGACGGTGACGGACATCAGCGCGGATTGCCTTGCAAAGGCGCGCGCATTGTTGCAAAAATACATCGCCCGCGGCGTGTGCATGCCCCTCTGTACGGACGGGCTCCGCGGCGTCGATCCCGAAACCGATCTCGTGCTCATCGCGGGCATGGGCGGCATGGAAATCGCACATATCCTCACGGGCGAAGGCGGGTTCGTTCCCAAAAAATTCGTTTTGCAGCCCATGCGGGACGCGCCCGCGCTGCGGCAATTGCTCCTGTCTTACGGGGCGCGCATCGAGCGCGATTTTACCTTCCGGGACGGCAAATTTTACGACGTCATCGCGGGTTCGCGCACGGGCGGCACGCCGCCCTATTCGGAAGCGGAGCTCGTTTTCGGCAGGGAAAACCTGCGCAAGCGGGGGGAAGATTTTCTGTCCTTCCTGCGCGCGGAGATAAAAAAGAAGGAAGCCCTTCTGTCCCGCCCTTTGCAGGAAAGGGTGCGGGCGGGGATAGAGGCGGAAAAGAGATATTTGGAGGAGGCATTGTCCGGTGAAATTGACTGAACTCTACGCCGCGCTGGAGGCGTTTTCTCCCAAGAGCCTGAGCGACGAGTACTGCAAAAAATACGACGGCTACGACAACAGCGGCATTCTCGTCGACTGCGGCGCGCCCGTGCGGGGCGTGCTCTTCGCGCTCGATCTCTCCGCCGCCGCGCTCGACGCCGCCGAACGGGCGGGGGCGAACGTCGTCGTCACCCACCATCCCGCCGTCTATGCGAAGATCGGCAATATCCTCTGCACCGACCCGCAGGGGAAAAATTTGCAGCGGGCGATCCGCGGCGGCATCTCCGTCATTTCCATGCACCTCAATTTCGACTGCGCGGCGGGCGGCATCGACGAATGGCTCATGCGCGCCGCCGGCGGCAGGGACGGGGAGATCCTGGAACCCCTTTCGTCGCCCGGCTGCGGCTACGGTAGGGTGTACGATCTGGCGCCCGCTTCGGCGGAAGAGGTTTCCCGCAGGGCGGCAAAGGCGCTCGGCGCCCGCAGGGTGTGGTGTTTCGGCGGGGAAAATACCGTCCGCCGTGCGGCGAGTTTCTGCGGCGCGGGCGGATCGGAAGGGGACGTGCGGCGCGCCGCCGCGGCGGACGCGGACTGTATCCTCTCCGCAGACATCAAACATCACGTCATCGTCATGGCGCTCGAATACGGCATGAGCGTCATACAGTTTACCCATTACGCGAGCGAAAACTACGGTTTCCGGAAAATATATGAAAATGTAAGGGAGCGGCTGGGCGCGGAAAGCAGTTATTTTTCCGACGAACGCCTGCTCTGAACGACAAGGACAAGGAGAAAGACATGTCAAATTTACAGACCCTCATCGGCTATCAGGCGATCGACAAGAACCTTCTGACCATCGAAAAGGAACTTGCCGCCACCGAAGAAAAAAAGAAGTACGCGCAGGCGCGCAAATTTTTGAAGAATGCGCAGACCACGCTGGACGGTTATGAAAACAAGGCGGTCGCCCTGTCGGGCGAACTCTCCCGCCTGGAGGCGCAGTACAACGAAGTCGCCGCCGAACTCAAAGAGTTTTCCGAGATAGACTTTTCCGAATTGGAGGAGAACGAAGGGGAACTCGCCTACCTCAAAAAGAACGCCCAGGGGCTGGCGGACACACTCCGTTCGCTCAAAAGGGACCTTGCTTCCGTCAAGGAGCGCATGGACGCGGTCACCAAGGATTACAAGGCGTTAAAGCAAAAGACCATCGCCATGCAGAAGCAGTTCAAGGAGTATAAGGAGAAATACGCCGCCGTGGCGAAGGGCAAAGAGGCGGAGATCGGGTCCGTCCGCGCCCAGCTCGCGGCGATGGAGAAGGACATTCCCGCCGACGTGCTCGAACGCTACAAGGGCAGGCGCAAAGAGGGGCTCTGGCCCGTGCTGGTCCCGCTGAAGGGGGACCGCTGCGGCTTTTGCAGCATGGACTTGCCCCGCGCCGCGATCAGCAAGCTCAACGAGAAGGGCGTCATCGAGTGCGAAAACTGCCACAGGCTTATCTATAAGGAGTGACGGGCGGAACGGCGGGAAGTGGTTTATAAACGGGTTTTTCCGCATATATTGCAGTATGCAGGAAAACATCGCCGTCATTTCGTTGAAAAACATCGTTCACAATTTTTCGGTCTTCAGCCGCCTTGCCGGCGGCGCAAAGGTTTGCGCCGTGGTCAAGGCGGACGCCTACGGGCACGGCGCGGAACGCGTGGCGGAGAGCCTGGAAGGGTACGCCGACGGGTTCGCGGTCACTTCGGTCAAAGAGGGAATCGCCCTCCGCATCGCGGGGATACGGAAACCGATTTTGGTCCTCACGCCGCCCTTGGCGGAGGACGACGTGTTTCTCGCCCTGGCGCACGGGCTCACGCTCACCGTCTGTTCTTTCTCTTCCCTGCGCGTCCTTGCGGACGGGGCGGAGAAGTGCGGGCAAATCGCCCCCGTGCATGTCAAGATCAATACGGGCATGAACCGCCTGGGACTGAGCGGCGCGCCCCTTGCCCGTCTGTTTGCGGCAATTGCCAAGCGGCAGAGCGTGCGGGTCCAGGGGGTATATTCCCACCTCTATGCTCCCGCCGACGCGGCGGCCGCCGAAGGGCAGCGCGCCCGGTTCGAAGCCGCCGCCGCTCTGGCGCAGGACAGGTTCGGTCCCGTCGTCCGCCATCTGAGCGCGACAGGCGGCATTCTGCGGGGAGAGGCGTACCGCTTTGACGGCGTGCGCCCCGGCATCGGCATATACGGCTATCTTCCCGGTGGGTTCGGCGCGCCGCGATCTCTCGGGCTCCGCCCCGCCATGCGGCTGTATACCCACGTTTTGCAGAGTCGCCGCTTTGCGGGCGGGGGCGTGGGGTATGAAAGGGCGGCGCGGGAATACGGCGATCTGACCGCCTGCCGCCTGGGCTATGCCGACGGGTTTCTCCGCGCGGGCGGCGGCGGGCGGCTGAAAGCCGTCGGAAAACTTTGTATGGACGGCTGCATCCGTGAGGGGCGGGCAAAGTTCGCGGCAAGGCGGACGGTGTTCCTCTCGGCGGAAGAGGTCGCAAAAGAGGCGGGCACCATCTCTTACGAGGTGCTCTGTGCGGCGGCGAAGCGGGCGGTGCGGGTATATGTCGAATCTTGAAGAAGAGAAAAAACTTTTGCGGCGCGAGATGAAAAAACTGCGCGCCGCGCGGCGGGGGAACGACGGCGCCGTTGCCGAAAACTTTCTTTCCCTGCCCGAAACGGCGGAGAAAAATATCTTTTTCGTCTATCACGCCTTCGGTACGGAGGCGGATACCATGCCCGCGATCGAAGGGTTATTGCGCGCGGGCAAAACGGTGCTTCTCCCCCGCGTGGAGGGGAAGGAAATGTCGGCGGTGCCCTATCGGGCGGACGCGCCCCTGCATGCGGGTGCCTTCGGCATCCCTGAACCGCCCGGAGCGCCCTTTCAGGGCAAGCCGGAAGTGGTCGTCCTGCCCCTTCTGGCGGCAGACGAGCGGGGCGGCAGGCTGGGCTACGGCGGCGGCTATTACGACCGTTTCCTCTCGGGCATGTCTGCGTCGGACGTCTTGAAAGCGGGGTATTGTTACGACTTTCAGGTGTTGCCCGAAGTGCCCGTTGCCCCGTGCGACGTGCCCCTCGACGTCATCGTGACGGACAAGCGGGTCATCCGTGTCAAAAAACAGACGGAAGGACGGAACGCCGCCCCGCGGGCGGATAAAAAACCGTCGGGCGGATAAAAAATAAAAAAACAAGAGGAGGAAGGGACGTTGCGCATCATCGGCGGACAATTCAGAAGCCGCGTTTTATCTTCGTTCAAGGGCGAGGACATCCGTCCCACGGCGGACAGGGTCAAAGAATCGCTCTTCAACATTCTTTCGCCGCGGCTGTACGGGGCGCGCGTTCTGGACCTCTTTTGCGGCAGCGGCGCGCTGGGGCTGGAAAGCCTCTCCCGCGGCGCGCGCGAGGCGGTGTTCAACGACATTTCCGAAGCCAGCCTCGCCGTCCTGCGCAAGAACGTTGCCCTGCTCGGCGTGCAGGCGCAGGCAAAGGTGTACCGCCTCGACTACGCGCAATGTCTGAGCACTGTCCGGGGGACGTTCGACGTCGTGTTCATCGACCCGCCCTACCGCATGGACTGCGGCGTGAGCGCCATGAACGCCGTCGCCGCGCGGGGGCTGCTCGCAAGGGACGGCGTCATCGTCTACGAGCGGGACAGGCCCTTCCGGGAAGAGGGGCTCACCGAAGCCCTCGCCCTGACGGACGAGCGGAAGTACGGCAAGACGTATCTCTCCTTCTTTTCCCGTCGGGAAGAGGCGGAAGAACGTTGAACGGACAGATAGAAAGGAGAGAGCCATCATGAAAAAGTGTGTCTTTGCGGGCACGTTCGACCCGCCGACGCTGGGGCATTACGACACCGTCCGCCGTGCGGCGGCGGTGTTCGACGAAGTCGTCGTCGCCCTCTTGGTCAATCCCGCCAAGCAGCCCTTCTTCACGGAGGAAGAGCGGCGGGAGATGCTGCAAATTTTATGCGCGGACATCCCGAACGTCCGCATCACCGCGTGGCAGGGCGCGGCGGTCGACCTGCTGCGGGCGGAGAACACGCCGTTCTATGTGCGGGGCATCCGCAACACCGTCGATCTCGAATACGAGAACGCCAATTATTACGCCAACCGCAGGCTGTACGGCGACATCGTCACCGTCTATTTCCCCGCCGCGCAGGAGCACATACATATCAGTTCCACGCTGGCAAAGAGCTGCATCCATTTTCAAAAACCCGTGGAGGAATGCGTGGGGAAGCCCGTCGCGGAATACATCGGGCGCGTCATGCGCCGAAGAGGAGACATGAAGAATGTTTGAAAAACAAGTGAAGATCCCTTCTCCCGAGGAGATGAAGGAGAAAAACGCGCTGAGCCCGTCTTTGACCGCGCTCAAAAGAGAGCGCGACGAACTGGTCAAGGACGTGCTGGCGGGCAGGCAGAACAAATTCCTGCTCATCGTCGGTCCCTGCTCGGCGCACGAAAGCGCGCCCGTGCTCGAATACATCCGCCGCCTCGGCAAGGTCAACGAAGAGGTGAAGGACAAGATCGTCATCGTGCCGCGCATCTATACCAACAAGCCGCGCACGCGGGGGGTGGGCTACAAGGGCATGTTTTCCCAGCCCGACCCCAACAGCAAGGAGGACATCGCGCGGGGGATCGAAACCATCCGCCGCCTGCACATCGACGCCATGGAGATCTCCGGGCTGTCCGCCGCCGACGAGATGCTCTATCCCGAAAATTATCCGTACGTCGACGACCTGCTCACCTATGTCGCCATCGGCGCGCGCTCGTGCGAAAACCAGATGCATCGCCTGGTGTCCAGCGGCATGGACGTGGCGGTGGGCATGAAGAACCCCATGAGCGGCAGCGTGCCCGTGCTCATGAACTCTGTTTTCGCCGCGCAGAGCAAGCAGGTATTTAAGTACAACCACTATCAGGTCCAGACGCAGGGCAATCCCTACACCCACGCGGTGCTCCGCGGCATGGTCGATTCCTACGGCAACGATATCCCCAATTTCCATTACGAAACGGTCATGGACGTGGCGCGGCACTATGAACAGAGCAAGGACATCCTGCAAAACCCCGCCATCGTCATCGACACCAACCATTCCAATTCGGGCAAGCAGTTCCGCCAGCAGATCCGCATCGTCGAGGAGGTGCTGCAGAACCGCAAATACGACCCGACATTCAAAAAGATCGTCAAGGGGTTCATGATCGAGAGTTTCCTGGTTGAGGGCAACCAGCCGCGCGACGAGGTGTTCGGCCAGTCCATCACCGACCCGTGCCTCGGTTGGGAGGACACCGAACGGCTGATCTATCACATCGCCGAAAAAGTCTGACGGCGTTCCCGCTGTAAAAAAGGAGGAAAAAGAAATGAAGATCGGATGTCTCGGCCCCGCGGGCAGTTATTCGGAAGTGGCGGCGAAAAAGCTTTCGCCCGACGCCGAAGTCGTGCTCTTCCGCAACTTTCCCGCCGTCGTCGCCGCCCTCAGAACGGGGGCGGTGGACGAGATCGCCCTGCCCATCGAAAACACCATCCAGGGCGGCGTGCTGCAAAACATGGACCTGCTCGCCGACGAGCGCGACCTGTTCGCGGTCAGGGAATACATACTGCCCATCGAACACCGCCTGGTGTACCGTAAGGGCGAGTCTCTCGCCGATATCGCGAAGGTCTATTCCCACCCCCAGGCGCTCGGGCAGTGTTCGGTGTTTTTAAGCGAAAAACTGCCGCACGTCCGACCCATGCCCGTGGAATCCACGGCGGAGGGGCTTTCACGCGTCAAGGCGCCGGGCGACGCCGCCATCGTCGGCGCGCACCTTTGCGCGGGGCTCGAAGAGCGCGGGCTGGAGGCCTATCCCGGGAACATCGCCGACGAAAAGAAGAACTTCACCTATTTTGAATTGGTAAAGAAGGGCGAAAAATGGCTGGACCGTCCCAGCACGTACGTCTACTTCATGGCAAAACTCCTGCACCGCCCCGGCAGCCTGTACCGCCTTCTGGGCGTCATCAACAGTTACGGGCTGAACATGACCAAGATCGAAAGCCGTCCCATCAAGGACACCCCCGGCGAATACCGCTTTTTCATCGAAGTGGAGGGGAACTACCTCTCCGCCGAAATGGAGCGCGCGCTCGCCGACATGCGCCGCATCTGTCAGGATTTCAAACTGTTGGGCTGTTATTGAAAAACCGCCGCCCGCAAAAAACGGGCGGCGGTCGCCGTATGACGCCCGGACGGTCTTTTCCCTTATTCTTGGGCATGGTACCTTTGTCTTTCAGAGAAATGCCAGGGAAAGGGCGAAAGCGAGCACGGCGGCAAGGCAGGACTGCAAAAGCTTTGCCGGCAGGAAGAGGCGCATCTTGACGCCCGCTTTTTTGAGGTATACCGCCTGCTGGAAGAGGACGGACGCGCCGCCGAAGGTGATGAGAAAGGCGCAGCCCGCTACGTTCAGGGGCGCGGGGTCGGCGGCGAGCGCGCGGCAGCCGCCCGTCATTTCGACGAGTCCCTGCACGAAGCCCTGCGCCGTTTCCGCCGGAACGCCCAAAAGGGTCAGCCCCGCCGCGAGGGGGGCAAGGATATGTCCGTCGGAAAGCATGACGGACAGCGTGTAAAAGACGGCGATGAATCCGCCCACGCACAGCACGGACAGCACCGAGGAATACATGCAGTCATAGAGCACGTTGTCCGCCCGTTGCAGGGCGGGCAGATACCCCTTCGCGGGCACGGTCTGATAGAAGCGGAACGCGGCGCCGCCGAGGAGAACGGCGGCAAAGTGCGCCGCGAGAAGGATGAGGCCGATCTTCCCGTCGGCGAACATGCCCGTGCCCACGCTCCCGAGGATGAAGAGGGGGCCGGACGACGAGCAGAGGACGCTCATTTTCGTGGCTTCGGAGGGGGACACCGCGCCGATCTCTTTCAGGTCGCACAGCGTCTTTGCGCCCACGGGGTAGCCCGAAAGAAAGCTCATCAGCAGACAGTAGCCGCTCACGCCGGGCAGGCGGAAGAGCGCCGCCGTGGCGGGGGAGAAAGTTTTGGACAGGCGGCCGACGTAGCCGAAGCGGGTAAACAGCCCCGTCAGGAACAAAAAGGGCAGCGTGGAGGGCAGCACGCAGGTCGCCCAAAGGGACACTCCGTCCAGGCATGCTCCCATGTAACGCGCGGGAAAGCAGGAAAAGAAGAGCAGGATCAGAAAGAGGAACAAAAAGAGCGCCGCGCGGGAAATTTTACGCAAAATCCCGGTATTCATACCACTATTTTATTTTTGACGCCCGCCGTTTATGCCCGCATACGGGCAAGCGGGGGGCACGGAGAAAACCATGGATCTTTTCGATTTCACCGACCATGCGGAGAAGGCGAAGCCGCTCGCCGAGCGCATGCGCGCCAACACACTGGACGACTTCATCGGGCAAAAGCACATCGTGGGCGAAAATTCCCTGTTGCGCCGCGCCATCAAACTGGATCGGTTGGGCAGCTGCATCTTCTGGGGCCCGCCGGGCTGCGGCAAGACCACCCTCGCCAACGTCATCGCCCTGTCGACGGGCGGGGAATTCGTTCGCCTGAACGCCGTCAACAGCGGCGTGGCGGACGTCAAAAAGGCGGTCGACGCCGCGCGGGAGAATTTGCGGCTGTACGGCAAAAAGACCTATCTTCTGCTGGACGAATGCCACCGCTTCAACAAGACGCAGAGCGATTCTCTCCTGCCAGCCATCGAGCAGGGCACCATCCTATTCATCGGTTCGACGACGGAAAACCCGTACGCCGCCATGACCCCCGCCATCGTCTCCCGCTGCCGCGTGTTCGAGTTCAAGCGGCTGACCGAGGAGGAGATCGAGGGGGCGCTTTGGTCGGCGCTTAAAAACCGTCACAAGGGTTTGGGTAAGTACGACGTGCAGGCCGAGGACGCGGCGGTAAAGCACATCGCGCGCATGGCGGGCGGGGATCTCAGGACGGCGTACAACGCCCTGGAACTTGCCGTGCTCACCACGCCGCCCCGTCCGGACGGCGGCATCACCCTCACCCTCGCCGATGCCGAGCAGTCCATCCAGCGCAAGGCGCTCAGTTACAACGAGGATGATTACTATGACTTTCTCTCGGCGTTCTGCAAGAGCCTGCGGGGGAGCGATGCAAACGCCGCGCTCTACTATGCCATGCGCCTCATCGAAGGGGGCTGCGACCCCATGTCGGTGGCGCGGCGGCTGGTCGTGCATTCCGCGGAGGACGTGGGCATGGCCGACCCGAACGCCCTCAACGTTGCCACTTCCGCCATGGTCGCCCTCGAGCATCTGGGAGCGCCCGAAGGGCTCATTCCGCTCTCCGAGGCCATCATCTACGTCTGCGAAGCGCCCAAGAGCCCCGCGGTGAAAAAAGCCATGTTCGCCGCCAAAGAGGACGCCTCCCGCGTGCGGGACGACAACGTGCCGTCCTATCTCAAAGACAATTCCTACGGCTCCGCCGCCGACAAGGCGCAGAGCGCAAAGTATAAATATCCGCACGACTACGGCGGCTACGTCCCCCAGCAGTATCTGCCCGATTCCCTCAAAGACAGGGTCTATTACCGCCCGACGGACAACGGGTTCGAAAGGCGGGTCAAGGAGATCCGCAGGGAGAAGGGCATGCCCGCGGGCGACGGGCGGGACGGGGAAGGGAAGTAAAAATATCCGTTCCCCTCAAACCGTTTACAAACGGCGCGGAAAGTGCTATAATAAAAGTGTCATGATAACAGAAAACCAGACGAGGTGAAGAAATATGAAATGTATCTATTGCGGCTCTCCGGACAGCAAAGTCATCGACTCGCGCTCCGCCGACGACGACACCACCATCCGCCGCCGCCGTGAGTGCGTCCGCTGCGGCAAGCGGTTCACCACCTACGAAACGGTGGAAAACACGCCCGTGTTCGTCATCAAATCGAACGGCACGCGCCAGCTCTTCGATCCGCAGAAGATCAAGAACGGCATCCTGAAAGCCGTCGAAAAGCGGCGCGTCACCATGTCCCAGGTGGACGCCGCCGTGGACGACATCACCAAACAGGTCTATAACTCCATGGCGCAGGAGATCACGTCCAAGCAGATCGGCGAAATGGTCATGGAGCGGCTCAAAGACCTCGACGAGGTCGCCTATGTGCGCTATGCCTCCGTCTATCGCTCCTTCAAGGACATCTCCACGTTCATGGAAGAATTGCAGAAGCTCATGCAGAAGGACGAAAAAACGGCGCGGCAAGAGGAGGACAAATGACGCGCAAAGTAATGGTCGGCGCCGTCCCCGTGGGCGGCGGCGAGCGGGTAAAAATACAGTCGATGACGACCGAAAAGACGAGCGATACCGAAAAGACGGCCGCCCAGATCCTGCGCCTGGAAGAAGCGGGGTGCGACATAGTGCGCGGGGCGATATTGGACGAAGCGGACGCGCGGGGCGTGCGCGCGGTGAAAGAGAAGATCCACATTCCCTTCGTCGCGGACATCCATTTTTCTGCAAAGCTCGCCGTCATGAGCATTGAAAACGGCGCGGACAAAGTGCGCATCAATCCCGGCAACATCGGGGGCGAGGCGGACATCCGCCGCGTCGCGGACGCCGTCAAAGCCCGTCATATCCCCGTCCGCGTGGGGGCGAACACGGGCAGCATCGAGGCGGATTTTTTGCGCCGCTACGGCAGGAGCGCCGAGGCGCTCGTCGAAAGCGCGCTCTATAACGTGGGCATTCTGGAGCGGTACGGCGTGAATGACATCGTCATTTCCGTCAAGGCGTCCTCCGTGCCGCTGACGGTGGAGGCGTACCGCCTGCTTGCCCGCCGCACGGACCATCCACTGCACGTCGGCGTGACCGAAGCGGGCACGACGGAGATGGGGCTGGTCAAGAGCAGCGTGGGCATCGGCGCGCTCCTTCTGGACGGCATCGGCGATACGATACGGGTATCTTTGACCGACGACCCCGTCAAGGAGGTTTACGCCGCGCGCAACATCCTGCGCGCCTGCGGGCTGGACGGGGACTACGTCGAGCTCGTGTCCTGCCCGACCTGCGGCAGGTGCCGCTGGGACAGCATGGCGCTGGCGGAAAAGGTGGCGGCGTATGTGAAGGACGTGCGCGTCCCCGCCAAAGTGGCGGTCATGGGCTGCGTGGTCAACGGTCCGGGCGAGGTGCAGGACGCCGACCTCGGCATCGCGGGGGGCGAAGGGAGCTGCATGCTCTTCAAGAAGGGCAAACCCTTCCTGCGCGTGTCCGCGGCGGAGGCGGAAGAGAAATTTTTCGAGCAGCTGCGGCTGCTCCTGGAGGAGAAACGGCGGGGAAGGGCATGAAAACGGCGGAATTTTTACGGGAGATACGGGCGGTCGACGGTTTTCCGCGCGCCGTCCTGACGGGCATAGAGGCCGAAAAAAAGAGCGGCACGGCGACCTTCCTGATCACGACGGACGTCGCATACACCGCCGGTGCGGCGGAGCGGCTGCGGGAGATCTGCGCCGAATACCTGCCCGCGGGCATGACGGCGGCGGTCAAAATATCCAAACTTGTGCCCGACGCGGCGGCGGTGCGGGACAAAATTTTGTCCCTGCTGCGCGGGCTTTCCCCCGCGGCGGCGTCTTTTTTGCGCCCCGGAGACGTAGAAGTCGCCATGAACGCCGACGGGCACGGCGCGCGCTTCTGCCTGGATTTCAGCGCGGACGAGAAAAAGATATTGCAGACGGGCGAGATCCTCGACGCCGTTTCCGCCGCGCTCAACAAGACCCTGTGCGGCAGCTATCTCGGCGCCGTCCGCGAAACGGAAAAGGCTGCGCCCGTGCTCGAGGCCGAGCCGCCCGCCGAGGAGGAAGAGGAGATATTCGTGCCCCGCACCTTCCCCGTGGCGGACTTCGTGCCCGTCGACGGGGGCGATAAGCCCGCGTCCGCCGTCTGCATGGCGGATTGTAATGGCGAGCAGGAAGATCTGACCGTTTGCGGGAAGATCCTCTTCATGCAGGAAAAGCAGACGGGCAAGGGCAAGCCGTACTTCGTCTTTCAGCTGTCGGACGGCACGGCGCGCATGCGCGTCACCTATTTTTCCAAGCAGGCGACGGTGGAAAAGATACGCGCCCTGCAAACGGGGGACAGCATCGTCTGTACGGGCGCGAACGAACTGTACGGCGGCGCGCTCTCCTACAACGCCAAGCGTATCAACAGGGGAGGCATGCCCGCGGACTACGTCATAAAGGAGCGCCCCATGAAGCACGCGCCCGCCGCCTATCATACCGTGTTCCCCTCGCCCTGCGGCGATTTCGTGCAGACCGATCTTTTCGTCCGCGAGGAGTTGCCCGCCGCGCTCAAAGCGCACGACTTCGTGGTGTTCGATCTGGAAACGACGGGGCTCAACAACACCGCCGTGGGCGGGGTCATGGACAGCATCATCGAGATCGGCGCGGTCAAGATCAAGGGGGGGCGCATCAGCGAAAAGTTCTCCACATTCGTGGCGTGCGAAAAGAAGCTTCCGCCCGAGATCGTCAAGATAACGGGCATTACCGACGACATGCTCGCCGGCGCGCCGGCGGTCGATAAAGTCATCCCCGATTTTTACAAGTTCTGCGACGGGTGTTATCTCGTGGGGCACAACGTCACCTTCGACTACCGGTTCATCGAGTTTTACGCCGAAAAGGAGCGGTATGCTTTTAAGCAGAAGCGGTTCGACACGCTCGCGCTCGGGCAGGAACTTTTGCGGCTGCCCAACTATAAACTGAATACGCTCGCCGATTTTTATCACATCACGTTCAACCATCATCGCGCGTTCGACGACGCGCTGGCGACGGCAAAGATATTCATCGAACTCGTCAAACGACGGGGCAGCCTGCCCGAGAATTGAAAAAAGGGAGAAAAAAATCAAAAAGTCCGAAAAAAGGCTTGCATTTTCTCCGCGCGTATGCTATATTATAGTTGTACTTAATAATTATGCGATGATTATTGAGAGCGGCGCGAGCCGCTCTCAATTGCGTAAAAGGGAGGGAAGCGCATGAACGTGAAACCGCTCGACGAGATACGCGCTCTTTTGGAAGAGATCGCGACGCCCATGGGCATCGAGGTCGTGGACGTGGAGTTTAGCCGGGGCAAGAGCCCTGCGCTGACGGTGTACATCGACACCGAGGGCGGGGTCGACCTGAACACCTGCGAAAAATACCACCGCGCCATCGACGCGCCTCTCGACGAACTCGACCCGACGTACGGCGCGGCGTACACGCTGAACGTTTCCAGCCCCGGGCTGGACCGTCCGTTGAAGACCGCGCGCGACTTTGCCCGCGCGCTGGGCAAAAAGGTGGAGGTAAAACTCTACGCCCCCCTGCGCGGCAAAAAGCTGTTCGAGGGCGTGCTCACCGCTTACGACGACAATACGGTCACCGTATCATGCGGCGGAAAAGAGGGGGAGCAGGAATACAAATTCCCGCTCGACCGCATCGCCAAAATGAACTTTGCCGTGGAGTTCGATTGAGCCTGTCCCGCGGGAACGGGCAATGGATCTTTCCGCGAAAACATATCAAAATACAGTCAAAAAATTTAGGAGATAAAGCAATGATCAACAAGGATTTCTTTGCGGCGCTGGATGAACTCGAAGCCGAGAGAGGCATCAAGAAAGAGGTGTTCATCGAGGCGCTGCAGAACGCTCTGGCGGCGGCGTACAGAAAGCAGTACGTCGGGAAGAACGGAAAAGTGGAAGTGCGTCTCAACCCCGAAAAGGGTTCCATCAAATTCTTCGTCCAGCGCACGGTCGTCGACGAAGTGCAGGACAAGGACAGCGAAATTTCCCTCGAAGAGGCGCGCGAAGTGAAGCCGGGCGCCAAGGTCGGCGACGTCCTCTCCGAAGAGTTCGCCTCCAAGGACTTCGGCAGGATCGCCGCGCAGACCGCCAAACAGATCATTCAGCAGAAACTGCGCGAGACCGAGCGCAACAACACCCTCACCGAGTTCTCCGACAAGGAAAACGAACTTCTTACGGGCGTCGTGCGCAAGGTCGAACTGAAAAACGTGTACGTGGAGATCGGTTCGGGTTCCATCGAGGGGCTGCTCTTGCCCCAGGACCAGGTGCCCGGCGAAAAGTACAACGTCAACGACCGCATCAAGGTATACGTCAAGCGCATCAAGAACGACGGCAGAAGCGCGCAGGTGCTCGTTTCCCGCACCGCGCCCGGGCTGGTCAAGCGCCTCTTCGAAGAGCAGGTGCCCGAGATCCGCCAGGGGACCGTGCAGGTCAAGGCGATCGCCCGCGAGCCCGGCCAGCGCACCAAGATAGCGATTTGGTCGGACGACCCCAAGGTCGATCCCGTCGGCGCATGCGTGGGCAACAAGGGTTCCCGCGTCAACGCCGTCGTCGAGGAACTCGGCGGGGAGAAGATAGACATCATCCTGTGGAGCGAAAATCCGCTGGAATTCATCGCCAAAGCGCTCTCTCCCGCGCCAGTCGTCTCCGTATCGGGCAACGAGAGCGATAAGACTGCGATGGTCGTCGTGCCCGACGACAAGCTCTCCCTCGCCATCGGCAGGGACGGGCAGAACGCCCGCCTCGCCGCCCGCCTGACCGGCTGGAAGATCGACGTCAAGAGCCAGTCGGCGGCGGCAAAGCTCAACCTTCTGCCCGAACAGCAGGAGGACGGCGAAGGGGCGGAGACCGCCGAGGCGGAGGGGCCGGCGGCGGAGTGACGCCCGCGGGCGGGAGCCGCGCCGTATTTTTCCGGTCGGCTCCGGACGAAGGATAAAAAACCGAGGAGCGAGGGGAGCGATATGCAGAAACCGAAAAAGATCCCGCAGCGCATGTGCATCGCCTGCCGCGAAATGCAGGACAAAAAGAGCATGCTGCGCATCGTGCGCACGGCGGCGGGAGAGATAAAGCCCGACAGGACGGGCAAGCTCGCTGGCAGGGGCGCTTACATCTGCGACAAACCCGAGTGCGTCAGAAAACTCAAAAAATACCGCCTGCTCTCCAAGGCGTTCTCCTGCGAGGTGGACGAGGAAACGTACCGCGCGGTGGAGGAGGCGATCCTTGCAGACAAACGGTAAAATAGAGAGCTATCTCGGTTTTTGCATCAAGGCGGGCAAAGCCGCCCTGGGGCTCGACCGCGCCGAAGCGCTGCGCCGCCCCGCCGCCCTTTTGATGGCGGATAAAGAATTGTCGGAGGGCTCCTTGAAGCGCGCCGCGCGCCTGGCGGAAAAGTTTGACTGTCCGCTCATCCTGTGCGAGGGCGCGTCCCTCGGGCAGATGATCCACAGGCCCGCCTGCAAATTTTTGGCAGTTTCGGAAAAACATCTGGCGGCGGCGATCGTCGCGTCGGCGGAAAGCGATGAAAAATTCAGATTCCTGAGAAAAGTCGGGATCGGAGGGAACAGATAAAGACTTATGGCAGAAAATTACAAAAACGTGGAAAACCTGAATAAACTGACGGCGGAAAACGGCGCGTTGCCCGCGCTGCAGAAGAAGATCGCCGCCACCGAACGTGCGGTCGCCGACCTTTTGAAAAAGTTCGGCGGCATCGAAGCGGCCGTCCAGGTCAAGAAAGCGGCCGCCGAGGAAGCCGAGCGCGCGGCACGCGCGGCGGAGGAAAAGCCTTCTGCACCCGCCCCCGCCGCGCCTTCCGCAAGCGAAACGCCCGTTCAAAAGGAAGCGTCCGCGCCTTCTGCCCCGCCCGCCGCGTCCGCAGCCGGGGCGCAGGCGCCCGCAGGCGACGCGTCCGTCCCCAAGGCGGAGACGGCTGCCGGCGGAGAGGCCGGGAGCGAAGCCACGGAGAAGAAGATCCCTACAACGGAGAGTGCGGAAAAGGCGGCCGCCAAGGAAGAAAAGCCCGACGCCCGTCCCGCCGAAAAACAGACGGCGGAATACCGTCCCGCGCCGCGCGGCGAAAGCGGCGCACGCCGCCCCGCGGGCGGCGCGAACCGCGACAACAGGACGTTCGTTCCCGGTGCGCCGTCCCAGGCACGTCCCGCCCGCCCGCAGGGTACTTCCCCGCGCGTCGGCGCGGCGGGCAGCGGCCGCGGGCCTTCGTCCCGCCCGGGCATGCCTCGCACCGAGGGCGGCGCTTCCGCACGTCCCGCGTTCGGCAGGACGCCCGCTCCCGCGCCCGTGCCCGCGACCAAGACCAAGAAGGAAGCCGCACCGCCCAGGAAGAAGGCGTTTGAAAAGACGTATGTCGAGAAAAAGCCCATCAACAAGCGCGCGATGAGCCGCCAGGAGGGGCTGAGCATCAACGACTTCGACGAGGACAAGACGGGGTACCGCAAGGCGCGCTTCGGAAAGAAGGAAAAGCGCAAGGAAGTCAACGTCATCAAAATCGACCACGCCGTCGTCACCACGCAGGAGATCCCCCTCAAAGTGCTCTCCGAAAAGCTGGGCGTCACGGCGGTGGAGATCACCAAGCGGCTCTTCAAAGAGGGCATCATGAAGAGCGTCAACGAGTCCGTCGATTACGAGACCGCCGCGCTTTTGGCGGCGGACATGGGCATCGAGCTCGAATACAAGCCCGCCAAGACCGCCGAGGAAGAACTCTTCGAACTCCACGGCAAGGACGCCGAGGACGAAAACACCGTCCCCCGCGCCCCCGTCGTTACGGTCATGGGCCACGTCGACCACGGCAAGACGTCCCTTTTGGACAAAATCAGAAAGACTTCCGTCACCGCGGGCGAAGCGGGCGGCATCACGCAGAGCATCGGCGCGTACACCGTCAACGTGAACGGCAAGCAGCTCACCTTCATCGACACCCCCGGCCACGCGGCGTTCACCGCCATGCGCGCCCGCGGCGCGAAGATCACGGACATCGTCGTGCTCGTCGTCGCGGCGGACGACGGCATCATGCCGCAGACCGTCGAGGCGATCAACCATGCCAAGGCGGCAAACGTGCCCATCATCGTGGCGGTCAACAAGATCGACAAGCCGAACATCGACATCGAGCGCGTGAAAAACGGGCTGGCGGAGCATGAACTTTTGCCCGAAGAGTGGGGCGGCGACACCATTCTGGTGCCCGTTTCTGCCAAGACGGGCGAGGGCATCGACAACCTTTTGGAATCCATCAGCCTGGTGGCGGAAATGGAGGATCTGCGCGCCAACCCCGCCCGCAGCGGCCGCGGCAGCATCATCGAAGCCAAACTCGACAAGGGCAAGGGCCCCATGGCGTCCGTCATCGTGCAGAACGGCACTTTCCGCACGGGCGACAACGTCATTTCCGGCATGACCATGGGGCGCATCCGCGCCATGTTCAACGACAGGGGCATGCAGGTCAAAGAGGCGGGCCCCTCCATGGCGGTGTCCGTTCTCGGGCTCGACGAGGTGCCCAACGCGGGCGATTCCATCTTTGCCGTCGACCAGAGCCTCATGAAGCATCTGCAGGAAGAGCGCAAGAACAAGCAGCGCGAAGAGATGGTCAAACAGCAGGCGCGCGTCAGCCTGGACGACATGTTCGCCCAGGTCGAAGAGGGCAAGCTCAAAACGCTCAACATCATCGTCAAAGCCGACGTGCAGGGCAGCGTGGAAGCCATCCGGATGTCCCTGGAAAAGCTCCCCAACGAGGAAGTCCGCCTGAAGGTCATTCACGGTGCGGCGGGTGCCATCAACGAGAGCGACGTCATGCTCGCCGAGAGCGCGAACGCCGTCATCATCGGCTTCAACGTCCGTCCCGACGCCAAGGCAAAGGCGCTGGCGGAAAAGAGCAAGGTGGACGTGCGGCTCTACCGCATCATCTATGAACTGCTCGACGACATGGAAGCGGCGATGAAGGGCATGCTCTCGCCCAAATATCAGGAAATATACATGGGCAAGTGCGAGGTCAAGCAGACCTTCAACATCACGGGCGTGGGCACGGTCGCCGGCTGTTTCGTCACCGAAGGCAAGCTGGTGCGCGGCGGCAAACTGCGCATCTACCGCGACGATGTCATGATCGTCGAGGGCAACGTCAAACAGCTCAAACACTTCAAAGACGACGTCAAAGAGGCGGTCGCGGGCACCGAGTGCGGCTGCGCCATCGAGGGGTTCAACGAGATCCGCGTGGGCGACGTCATCGAGTGCTATGTCATAGAAGAGGTGAAACGGGCATGAAAGTATCCAGAACGTCCCGCCTGGACAGCGAGTACCGGCGGGCGATCTCCGAGATTTTGAACGGGTCTCTGAAGGACCATTGCCCCGGGCTGAAGGGGCTCATATCCGTGACGGAAGCGTCGGTTTCGCCCGACCTTAAAACGGCGCGCGTATTTGTCAGCGTGTATGCGGCGGACGGCGCCGCGCGGAGCGAAACGTTCCGCCTCATCCGTGAAAACGCGGGGTTCATCCGCCACGAGCTGGCGCAGACCATGCGCATGCGCACCGTTCCCGCCCTGCAATTTTTGCAGGATAACTCCATGGAATACGGCGCGCACATGGACGAGCTGTTCTCCAGGATCCGCAAGGAGGAAGGGGACAGGGACGCCGACGGAGATGCGGCGGGCGGCGCGGACGGCGGAAAAGAAGGGGAAGACAAGTGAAGGAAACGGGAAACCTGCGGCAGATCGCCGAAGAGCTGAAAAAAATCAAGAGCGCGGTCATTTTCACGCACACCCGCCCCGACGGCGACACGCTGGGCAGCGGGGTGGCGCTTTTCTTCGCGCTCTCCGCCCTCGGCGTCCGCTGCGAGATATGCAACGACAGCGATATTCCCGAAAAATTTGTCTTTTTGCGGGGGATCGAACGCATGCAGAAGCGCCCCGCTTCTGTGGACGCGGAGGCATATATCGCCGTGGACAGCAGCGACGAGGCGCGGCTCGGCGAACTCGGCGAACTCTTTGCCCGTGCCAAGGGCAAAAAGCGCACCTTCAACATCGATCACCACATTTCCAATACCGCATACGCGCAGTTCAATTATGTGCGGACGTGCGCGGCGAACTGTCAGAACATGACCGCCCTGATCGGCCTTTTGGGCGTTCCTTTCACCGGGGAGATCGCCGACGCGCTCATGCTCGGGCTGATGACCGACTCGGGCAATTTCTCCCACAGCGACGTGGACGGCGACACTTTCCGCACGGCGGGGCTTCTCGCCGACGCGGGGGCGGACGTGAACACCATCGGGTACAACGTTTTCCGCCGCCAGAGCGCGGCGCGCGCTCTGCTGTACGGCAGGACCATGTCCGCCATCCGATACCTTCTGGACGGAAAATTGGCGGTCATTCTCATCACCCGCGCTATGCTGGCAGAGTGCGCCGCCGACCAGAGCGTGACCGAGGGTTTTGTCGATTTTCCGCTGTCGGTGGACGGCGTGGAAGTGGCGGCGGCGATGTTGGAGGTCAACTTCCGACGCTATAAGATCTCCTTGCGTTCCAAGGGCAAGACCGACGTCAACGCCGTGGCGGGCGTGTTCGGCGGCGGCGGGCACATCCTCGCCAGCGGCTGCATGATGTTCGGCGAGGCGGAAGAGGTCATCGACAAACTGCGCTACACCGTTTCGCAATACCTCGGCTGATGTCCCGCCCGCGGGCGGGCGTCCGGCATAAAACCATCGATCGGACGGGGAGATTTCGCATGAGAACGGGATTTGTCAACGTCAACAAACCGAGCGGCGTGTCCAGCGGCTACGCCGTCAACCGCATCAAAAAACTCGCGGGGCTCTCCTGCGGGCACATGGGCACGCTCGACCCTTTGGCTTCGGGCGTCCTGCCCGTCGCGCTCGGAAACGCGGCAAGGCTGTTCGACTATATGCTCGAAAAGCGCAAGCGCTATGTCGCCGTGTTCCGCTTCGGCGTCATGTCCGATACCCTCGATTCCACGGGACAGTTGGACTTTTCCAACCCCTTCGTCCCGAGCGAGGAAGCCTTAAAAGAGGCAGTCCATGCCCAAATCGGAGAGATCATGCAGGTACCGCCCCGTTACAGCGCGAAGAGCGTGAACGGCGTGCGCGGCTACAAGCTGGCGCGCGCGGGCAAGGAGTTCGTGCTCCCCCCGAAAAAGGTGCATATTTATAACATCGAACTTCTGGAACGGGTGAGCGATGACAGCTTCCGCTTTGCCGTCGAATGCGGCGGGGGCACATACATCCGCTCCCTCGCGCGGGACATCGCGGCGGCGTGCGGCGCAAACGGCATCATGACCGAACTCGTTCGCACGGCAAGCGGCGCGTTCCGCCTGGAAGATGCCGTCCCGCTGGACGGGCTGACCGCGGAAAACATTGAAAATTACGTCATACCGACCGAGGCCGTGCTCGACCTGCCGACCATCGAGATCGGGGACGAACACATTTTTCACGGCCTGCCCCGGCCGACCGACCGCCCCGACGGGCTGTATAAAATTTACGGCAAAGAGGGGTTTTACGGCATTGCCGAAGTGCGCGGCGGGAGGGCAAAGATCAGGACCAAATTATGCTGAACGAATGGACGGAAGAGGGGACAACCGAATACGCCGCGCCCTGCGTGCTTCTTTTGGGCGGGTTCGACGGGCTGCACGCCGGGCACAAAAAATTGCTCGACCGCGCCAAGGCATACGGCTTGCCCGTCGGCGTCATGACCATTCTGGGCGGCAAGGGACAGGCGCTGTTCACATTGTCCGAGCGGCGGGAGATCTTCGCCCGCGCGGGCGCGGATTTCTTCTTTGCCTGCAAATTTACCGAAGCGTTCAAAAATACCGACAAGGAAGAATTTTTGTCCGCGCTTCTCCGTCGTTACAACGTGAAAGCCTTCGTCTGCGGAGAAGATTTCTGCTTCGGCAGGGGCGCGGCGGGCACGCCGGAATTCATTCGCGGATTCACGGGTATTCCCGTGCATGCCCTGGATGTATTGCGCGTCGGCGGCAAAAAAGTGAGCGCCACTACCGTCAAGGAATACCTCGCCGCGGGCGCCGTGGGGCAGGCGAACGAATTGCTTTTGTTTCCGTTTTTCCTGCGCGGCAGGGTGGAAGAGGGCAGGCATGTCGGGCATACCTACGGTTTTCCGACCGCCAATCTCACCTATCCGGACGAAAAATTCCCGTTAAAGGAAGGGGTGTACGCCGTGCACGCCGATCTGGAGGGAAAAACGTACCGCGGCATCGCCAATTTCGGTCCCTGTCCCACGTTCGGGGTGACCTACCGCAAAGCCGAGGCGTATTTCGACGGTTTTTGCGGCGATCTGTACGGCAAAACCATCGATCTGGTGTTTGACGGTTACCTGCGCGACATACGGAAATTTCCCGATAAGGCCGCGCTGGCGGCGCAGTTGCAAGAGGATATTATGCGGGTGAGAGAATGAAGAGTTGTTCCGTATTGCCGGAAAATTATATACAACGGACGGTCATCGACCTTGAAAAAGACAAAAAGGCCTTTTGGTTCGTGAACATTCTGAGCCTGGTCATTGCGGCGCTCATGGTCGCCATCGGCGTATGGGCCGTGCCGCTCGACCTCGAACCGGACGCCGACAATTTCGTCTTGGAACTGCTGCTGCCGCTCATCGTCCTTTTGGCGGGCATATTTGCCTACATTGTCCTGCACGAGGCGGTACACGGCGTGTTTATGTATGCGTTCAGCCGCGTGAGGCCCCGTTTCGGGTTTAAGCTCGTCTTTGCCTATGCGGGCAGTGAGGCTTATTTCGATAAGATCCGCTACATCGTCATTGCCCTTGCGCCCGTCGTCTTTTGGGGCATGGTATTGCTCATCATCGATTTGTTCTGCAAAGGGATCTGGTTCTGGGTGTTTTATATCATTCAGGTTTGTAATGTCGGCGGCGCGGCGGGAGATCTTTACGTCACCGCAAAGATATTGCGGATGCCGAAAGACATTCTGATACAGGACACGGGTACGCAAATGACGGTATTTGCGCCCGTACAGGAAAAACGGGAGGAAGGATCATGATCGAATTCGGCCCGAGCGGCAACGACGAAGAATTTTATGCCGCGGGATACAAACACACCGAACAGGCGGCAAAATATGTGCACGACAAGGGTCTGGACTGCTTCGAGTACTCCTTCGGCAGGGGGGTCAACATGGGGGAGGGCAAAGCCATCTCCATCGGCGAAGCGTTCGCCCGCGAAAACGTCGAGATCTCCGTGCATGCCCCCTACTTCATCAACTTTTCCAACCCCGACGACGAGATGGCGCAAAAGTCCTTCGGCTATGTTCTGGACAGCGCAAGGGCTTTGAAACGCATGGGCGGCAAACGCCTGGTCTTTCACCCCGCCGCGCAGGGCAAAATGGAGCGGGAAAAGGCGGTGGAACTCTGCGAAGAGCGGCTCAAACGGCTGTGCGAATATATCTATCTCAATAATATGGAAGACCTTATGTTCTGCCCCGAGACCATGGGCAAGACCGCCCAGATCGGCACGGTGGAAGAGGTGACCCGTTTTTGCAAGATCGACAAAGTGTTCACGCCGTGCGTCGATTTCGGCCACGTCAACGCGCGCGAGCAGGGCTCGCTCAAGACCGAAGAGGACTATGCGGCGCGGCTGGAATACATGATCTCCCAACTCGGCAAAGAGCGTATGGACGGTTTTCACGTGCACTTTTCCAAGATCAAGTACGGCGCGAAGGGGGAGATATGCCACCTCACGTTCGACGACGAAGTGTATGGGCCGGAGTTTGCGCCGCTCGCCGCCGCGCTCAAAAAACGCGGGCTGCACCCCTACATCGTCAGCGAATCGGCGGGGACGCAGTCCCGCGACGCGTTAATGATGAAAAATATCTACAATAGCATTGACTTATAGAGAATTTTTTGGTACAATATAGAGAAGAGGGGTAAAAAAATAATGCCCGAAACCAATGCTTCGCGCGTCCTCAAACGGACGGATGCCGAGGCGGTGTATGCCGTCTGCGGCTATCTGAAACGCTATCTTACGGGGTTTGCCATCGAGGACGGGTACGTCATCGCCGACCGCGGATCGGTCACCATGTACACCGACGCGCGCTATATCGAATCGGCGCAGAAATTTTTTACGGGGAAGCCCGGCTTTTCCGTCGAAGAGATGACGGCGGACAACACGCCCGCCAAACGCCTGAAAAAGTATAAGAGCGTGGGCATTCCCTTCGCCCTCACATCCTATCCCGATTATAAAAAGTTGGAAGAGTTGAACGTGCAATTGGTGGATGCCATGCCCGCGTTTACTGCCTGTATGGCGGTCAAGACGGCGGAGGAGCTTTCCGCCATCGAACGGGCGTGCGCCATCGCCGAAGAGGGGTTTTTGAAACTCTTGCCGGAGATACGCGAGGGCATGACCGAGCGGGAGTGCGCGGCGCGCCTCGAATACGAAATGCGCATGGCGGGCGCGGAGGGGACTTCCTTCGACACCATCGCGGCGTTCGGTGCAAACGCGTCCGTGCCGCACCACGAAACGGACGACACGCCCCTGCGTTTCGGCGACGAGATCCTCATCGACTTCGGCTGTAAGAAAAACGGATATTGTTCGGACATCACCCGCACCTTCCTCTTTGGCGACGACAAAAAGCACGAAGAGTTCAAGGAACTGTACGCGCGCGTTCTGGCGGCGCACGAGTTGTTCAAGGAAAAATTCCGTGCGGGCATGACGGGCCGGGAGGGGGACGCCCTGGCGCGGGACTATCTCGCGGGATACGGGCTGGACAAGTACTTCACCCATTCCCTGGGGCACGGCATCGGGCTGAACATTCACGAGGAGCCACGCCTCTCCCCGAAGAGCGGCACGGTCTTTCAGGACGGCATGGTGTTTTCCGATGAACCGGGGGTATATTTTGCCGGCAAAGCGGGCATCCGCATCGAGGACACCGTGTTTTTGCGGGACGGGAAAGTGCATTCCTTCATGCACCGGACGGATAAAAATTTGTTAATCATTTGATGATGAAATAATAAACAGACAGAAAGGAGACGATTTACAATGGGACAGATGTTAGCAGGCGATATCAGAAAGGGCGCGACGTTTGAGTATAAGAGCGGTGTTTACACCGTTACCGACTTCCAGCACGTCAAGCCCGGCAAGGGCGCGGCGTTCGTGCGCACCACGCTGAAAAACGTGGTCACGGGGCAGGTGCTCTCCAACGAGACCTTCAACCCCACGACAAAACTCGAAACGGTGGACGTCGAAACCAAAAAGATGACCTATTCCTATTATGACGGCAGCGAGTTCTATGTGTTTATGGACGACGAGTTCAACACCATCGAGCTGACCAAGGACCAATGCGCCGACGCGCTCAACTTCATCAAGGAAAACGACGTCGTCACCGTGCGCTTTTTGTACGGCAAGGCGTTCTCGGTCGAACCCGAAAACTTCGTCGAACTCAAGGTCATCGAGGCCGACCCCGGCGTGAAGGGCAACACCGCGACCAACGCCATGAAGCGCGCCAAGGTCGAAACGGGTTACGAACTGCAGGTGCCCATGTTCGTCAACGAGGGCGAAACCATCCGCATCGATACCCGCAGCGGCGAGTACATGAGCCGCGTGTAATTTTTCACGGAAGGACTTTTCGAAAGCACGGCGGCAATGTCGTGCTTTTCGGCGTTTTATACGGAGGTGTACCGATATGCGGGCGGTGGTGCAGCGCGTAAGCAGTGCAAAACTGACGGTGGAAGGCAAATTGATCGGCGCGATCGGCAAGGGGCTTGCCGTCTATCTCGGCGTGGGCAGGGGGGACGGCGAAGTGCAGGCGCAAAAGACGGCAAAGAAGATCGCCGCCCTGCGCATTTTTTCGGACGATGCGGGCAAAATGAATTTATCGGCCGGCGACGTCGGCGGGGAGATATTGCTCATCTCGCAGTTCACGCTGTACGGCGACTGTACGCACGGCAACCGCCCCTCCTTCACCGCGGCGGAGGCGCCCGCTGCGGCAAACGCCCTTTACGAGCGCGTGGCAGAGCTGTTGTGCGGGTACGGTCTGACCGTCAAAACGGGCGTGTTCGGCGCGGATATGCACATCGAACAGGCAAACGACGGCCCCGTCACCATTTTGCTCGATTTTTCGTGACGCAGGTCTTTTGATCTCCGAACCTCTGCAAGCAAGGCAACGCCTTGTGCAACGGGGGATCCCAAAGGGACGATGGTCCCTTTGGCGGGGTAAGGGGCAGAGCCCCTTAACGACCGAACCCTAATCAGCAAGCCAAAGGCTTGCGCTTTTATCGCCTTTGGCGATGGGCGCGAAGCGAACGCTCCGCCTGTAAAAGGCTTATTTGTTTTGAAGGGCTCTGCCCTTCACCCGTTCAAGGGTCACAGACCCTTGAAAATCCCAAGTTAGTCGCCCCGACGGGCGATTTGCTTGAGAGAGGGCGAAATTCCTTCCATTCGTCCGAGAAGAGCGCCCCTTTGGAATCCCGCGTTATCGCCGTTGGCGATATAGGGGCGGGGGAGAAAAACGCCGGCGGCGGGAAGACAAAGAGGAGAAATACATATGAAGATCACCTATCTCGGGACGGGGGCGGCGGAGGGCGTGCCCGCGCTCTTCTGCAATTGCGACACCTGCCGCACCGTGCGCGCGCTGGGCGGAAGAGAGATCCGTTCGCGCACGCAGATACTTGTCGACGGAAATCTCGGCATCGACTTCCCGCCCGACGCTTACTATCACGCCCTGCGCTTCGGGGCGGATCTTTCGGCGGTGGAAAGCTTATTCATCACCCACTCGCACATGGACCATTTCTATGCGCACGACTTTATCCTGCGCGGGTATAAGTATGCCGCGGGCATAACGGCGGAAAAACTGCACATCTACGGCAATGCGGAAGTCTGCAAGGTCTTTGCCGAATGCACCCGCCGCGAAATGCGCGCGGACGTCAAAGAGAGCATGACCATGTCCGAGATCAAGCCTTTTTCCGTTACCTGCGTGGGCGGATATGCCGTGACGGCGTTTCCCGCCGCGCACAGCCGGACGGAAGAGGCGTTCCTGTTCCTCGTCGAGCGGGAAGGAAAGGGGTATCTGCACCTGCACGATACGGGCATGCCCCCCGCGTCCGTCTTTGCATACCTCAAAGAAAAGGGTAAGCGGGTGCAACTCGTCAGCCTGGACTGCACCCTTGCCGACAGGCATTCCTCGTCGAGCGGGAGGCATATGGGCATAGAAGAGAACGCGCAGGTCATGCGCCGCCTGCGGGCGGACGGCGTGGCAGACGGGGATACCCGCTTCGTCATCACGCATTTTTCCCACAATTCGGCGCCCTTCACCTCCCGCCTGCGCGCCCTCGAAGAGGGGTACGGCGTCATTGCCGCCTACGACGGCATGACGCTGGAGATATAAAGAAGACCGCCGCGGGAATTTTTCGGGGCTTTGCCTTGCAGAGCAAAGCCCCGTTTTCTTCATAATCGGGGGACGCGGGGAATATATTATTTCCATGAGAATGCGAAGGGAAACCAAAAAGAACCTTCTCCTGGCGGGCGCGCTCGCCCTGTGTTTCGTCTTCACGCTGGGCATCTGCCTTTCCGCGCTCGTGCAGACGGCGGTGGACACGCAGAACATCACGGTGGTGCTGGACGCGGGGCACGGCGGCATCGACGGCGGCGTGACGGGGGTCAATACGGGCGTCAAGGAGAGCGAGATCAATCTCGACATCGTCAAAAAACTGCAGGTCTATCTCGAACAGGCGGGCATCAACGTCGTCCTCACCCGCAAGACGGACGCGGGGCTATACGGTCTGGCGGTCAAGGGTTTCAAAAAGCGGGACATGCAAAAGCGCAAGGAGATCATCGAGCGCGCCGCTCCCGCCGTCATGGTGTCCGTGCATCAGAACAGTTACCCCCGTTCCGCCCGCCGCGGCGCACAACTCTTCTACCGTGCCGGCAGCGCCGAGGGGGAAACGCTGGCGAACAATATCCAGTCCGAACTCAACAACATGCCCGAGTGCGTACAGAAGAGCACTCCTTTAACGGGGGATTATTATATGCTTGACTGCACCGACTACACTTCGGTCATCTGCGAGTGCGGCTTTCTCTCCAATCCCGCGGACGAGGCGCTTCTCGTCACGGACGAGTACCGCGATAAGATCGCCGCCGCCGTGTACAAGGGCATCCTCTCCTATCTTTCCTCCGCCGCCAATCGGTGAGGGGAAATTTTTTTGCCCCGCCGTGAGCGGCGGGGTGCACGTCCAGCGGCCGCGGGCGGCATGGTATATCCCGCGCGGAAAACGTTCAAAATTGTAGGTTTGTCAAACATATGAGACAGTAAAAAAGGTTAATGAAGCAAGCCGTCGCGTAAAAAGTCGGTGATATAATCTTTCGGGGAGTGCCAGTTCAAAGGGCGCATGGGGAAAGCATTGTATTTT